>JAPLEP010000036.1:0-68564 GCA_026391155.1 Bacteroidota bacterium | reverse complement strand
GAAGTAGCTACAAAATTATATGCTGACGCACAAAAACTTTTAACTCAAATTATTGAAGAGCAATGGCTAAGCGCCAAAGGGGCTGTGGGTTTCTGGCCAGCCAGTGCCCATAACGATGATGTACTTGTTGAAAATGGTCAAGAAAAACTTGCCTTGCATTTTTTAAGACAACAAGCTAAAAAAACAGTAGGTCAACCCAATTATTCTTTAGCCGATTTTATTTGCCCTGCCACTGAAAATAAAAAAGATTTTATTGGCGCCTTTGCAGTCACCATTCATGGTATTGAAAAACATATCAAAAACTTTGAAGAAAACTTAGACGACTATAATAAAATTATATTACAAGCCTTAGCCGATAGATTAGCAGAAGCCTTTGCAGAATATTTACATGCTAAAACTAGAAAAGAATATTGGGGCTATGCCGCAGATGAGACTTTAAATAATGAATCTTTAATAAGTGAGCAGTATGTAGGTATACGTCCTGCACCTGGTTATCCTGCTTGTCCTGACCATACTGAAAAGTATACCTTGTTTAATTTATTAGACGCTGAAAAAAATACAGGCATTAGCTTAACAGAAAGTTTAGCCATGTATCCAGCTTCCAGTGTTTGTGGTTGGTATTTTGCAAATCCACAAAGTCAATATTTTGGATTAGGTAAAATTAGTCAGGACCAAGTATTAGATTATACCAAAAGAAAGGATAAGCCTTTAGAGTATATCACTAGATGGTTGCAGCCAGTGATTGACTAAGCTTATACTTTTCCCTTATATTTTTTCAAATAACCACCATAAACGTTTGCGTGGTTTCACTTTGTAATTCTTGTTTACGTACTTACTAATGTGATCCATCGCCTCGTCCACGCTATCGGTGAATAACATAAATTTTTTATCTCCCTCGGCAATAGTACCGGCTGCAATCATGTGATCCATCCAATGATGAAAAGGTTCATAGTATTCTTTGCCCATGACTACAATAGGAAAATCGTTGATGACCTTGGTTTGTGCTAAGGTTAAGGTTTCAAAAAATTCATCCTGCGTACCAAAACCACCTGGCATAATAATAAATGCATAGGAATATTTCACCAATAATACTTTTCTAATAAAGAAGTAGCTAAATGTAATGGAGGTTTGTGTGTAGGGATTGGGCGCTTGCTCAAATGGCAATTTAATATTACAACCAACAGAAGCACCTCCATTTTCAAAAGCGCCTCTATTGGCCGCTTCCATAATACCTGGGCCCCCTCCTGTCATAGTAGTAAATCCTAGTTCGGCAATTTTTTTTCCTATTTCTCTAGCCATTTTATAGTAAACATGATTTTCATCAAATCTTGCAGAACCAAAAACGGTGACACTAGGGCCCACAAAATGTAGGGTTCTAAACCCTTTAATAAATTGTATGCAAATTTGAAGGGCAAATAAAAATTCATTCACCCTGGGCTTGGGCCCCTCTAAGTCATACTGCTTAGTGGCAGGTATGATTCTTTGTTTAAATTCGGAAGGCATCAGCAAAAAATTGATGAATGAAATTGAATTCATTGAAGTTAGAATAAATTATTAAGTCGAGTACATTAAATTGGTTAAATTTGAAGGGCCTATTAATAAGCACTATGAAACCCATTATTGTTTTTTTTACTGTTGTTTTATTTCAAGTTTTTGGGTTAACGGCTTATGGCCAAAACAAAGTAGTGTTGGAGCAAATTCAAACCTATTCCACCATTAACCCAGCAGCCAGTTATTGGCATCTCCCAGCGGATATTCAACCCATACTAGAAGCTTTTGATTCAGGCTTGTTTGCTTCTTTACAAATGCAAAGAGAAACAAGTATTACCCCAATGATTAAAGAATTAAAAAAACAAAATCAATTGGGAAAAATAGTAGTCGATTGGACAAGAAGCAGGGAATACCCTTTTCATGCTTATTTAGAATTGTATGAATTGAACCCTGAACTTATTTATAGAAACAAATGGATCAACTTGCCCCAAACTAAGCGAGACAGCATTCATTCCATTTGGTACATTGCATGTAATATTTACAATCAAAAGCAAGAAAAAGTATTTGGTAAGACTATGCTTATTGGCATCTTACCCATTCATTCTTTAGGGATGGGTTATGAAATTTCAACTACCGGAAGTTTACCCAGCAATCTATACCAAGGCATCGCCAAGGCCATTGGCTATATCTCTCCAAAAATGGACAATATGGAATACATGGAGGCAAAAATGCCGACTGCCTATGCGACCGATGATTTTTGGATGCCTTTGATCCATAACCGTCCAAGAATTTTATTTGATACTGCTAAACAGTTCATGTCTTACATCAACAATGGATTTACCCATTTATTGAGAATACCCGAAGCGGTCTTAAAAAATATAAATCTAAAAGACCGGTCGCCCAATAATCCATTTAAAGACATAAGTGAAATTATTCGAAAATCTAGGGCAGGCATCAATTACAAAGAATATTACCAAGTACTTCAACCACTAAGAGATGTACATGAGGATATTGATTATACCCTTGAAGCATACATAGAATTCAACAATGAAGTAGTCAATGATGAGCATGGAAAAAAATATGGCATAGAATTTTTAAAAGATAGCATCCATAAAATATACCAAGACAAAAATGAAATTGGAGGCTTTGTAGTTAAAGAAAATGTTTTAGAACTAAGCAAATATTTTTACCCCGATAGAGTTTACAATGGCTATGATTCCACTAAGGCATTTGCCTTGGGTACTTTTTATGCCAAACAATTAATTCTGCAAGCCAGCGTGATTGAAGGAAAGGTATTGGGGCATAATTTTTCGATAAAAATAAACCTTGAAACCAATTTAAAAACCATCAGCTTAGACAATAAAATAATCATGGTCGTGCATGGAGACAAAAAACCAAGTCAAATGGTTTTAGTTGAAAATAATACTCCAGCTCACTTGATGAATTTACTGTTGCTCATCGCCTTTAGTGAAATTTTTCAAAGTCCAAGTTAAGTAAAAAAATATGCGCATCGTAAGTTATAACTTAAATGGAATTAGAGCAGCCATCAAAAAAGGCTTGATTGAATGGTTGACCGAATATCCTGTGGATGTTTTTTGTGTACAAGAAACCAAGGCGACACAAGACGATATCGATCTTTCTTTATTTACCGCTTTAGGTTACCATGTCTCTTGGTTTTCAGCCCAAAAAAAAGGCTATAGCGGGGTAGCCACATTTAGTAAAATAAAGCCCGACCTTATAGCAACTGGCAATGGTTTTGAAATGAGCGATGCCGAAGGCAGGGTGCTTAGAGTGGATATAGGAGACCTCGCTATTGTGAATGCCTATTTCCCCTCAGGAAGCAGTGGCGATGAAAGACAGGCCTATAAATACCAGTGGTTAATAGAATTTGAAAGCTATTTAAAAAAACTTCAAAAGAAACGCTCCAAAATCATTCTTGCAGGGGACTATAATATTGCACACCATGAAATAGATATTCATGATCCCAAAGGCAATAAAAAATCTTCTGGTTTTTTACCCGAAGAAAGAGCATGGATGGATCAGTTTTTAAACAATGGATGGGTAGATAGTTATAGAAAAATAAATCCTACTACCACAGGTGGATATTCCTGGTGGACCCAAAGATTTCCTAGTGTTAGATTGCAAAATAAAGGATGGCGAATCGATTATCTTTGCGCCACAGAAGCCCTAGCGAGTTCGATTAAAGCCGCCACTATACTGCCGATGGTAAAACATAGCGACCACTGCCCTATTGTTGTAGAATTAAAATAAAATATAAAATTATTGTGCATGAAAGTTTATAATATTAGTTTCCAAATTGATCCTGCTTTAGAATTTCAATGGTTGGAATGGATGAAAAATAATTTTATTCCCTTGTTAATGTCCAATCAAAGTTTTACAGAAAATAAATTTTATCAAATTAAGGTGAATGCCGACCAATCGCCTACTTATACTTTACAACTTTACTGTGACAATATGGAGCTATGGCAGGCCTATCAAGAATTACAGGCTACTGACCATTTAAAGGAAGTACAGCATACCTGGGGTGAAAAATGCTACTATTTTTGCACCGAAATGCAAATTGTGAATTGAATGTGGATAGATTAAATAGCCGAAACTCAAGGCAGGCCTATATTTCAGCCGATTATCAATGAAACTCAATAGCAGCAAGGCTTTTATTCATTTTTCATTGAATAGCTCAAACTAACGAATTCCGTGTTTTTGCATGAAAACCTTACCATTTAAGGGTTTCAAGGGAAAAATAAAAATGAATTTTTTAAAAAAATATTTTTTCAATTGATAAAAGCTGATAAATTTGTTACATCGTTTTAAACTTATAAAAAACACATCTATGAACAAAGCAGAATTGATCGCTCACATTGCTGACAATGCAGAGATCGCAAAAACACAAGCAAATGCAGCTGTTGATGCATTTATCGAAGCAGTTACAAAAGCCTTGAAAAAAGGGGATAAAGTAACTTTAGTAGGATTTGGTACTTTTTCAGTTTCTAAGCGTGCTGCACGTGTAGGCCGCAACCCACAAACTGGAGCTGCGATCAAAATCAAAGCTAAAAAAGTTGCTAAATTTAAAGCTGGTAAAGAATTGAGCGGCAAATTGTAGTTTTTGCGCTAAAAACAGCTTAATACTAAGATTTTGAAATAAAACCCTCGTATGTGCGAGGGTTTTTTTATTTTTGCAGTTCATTCACCAATTAACAAAAAATAAGATCATGGGAAGAGGAGATAAAAAAACAGCTAAGGGAAAAAGATTTTTAGGTTCTTTTGGCAAAAGCAGACCACATAAAGTGGCTAGCAAAGGCGCTAAAGCAGCTGCTGCAAAAGCGACTGCACCTAAAGTGGCTGCCCCTAAGGCTGCTGCTGCAAAAACTGAAAAAGCAACAAAAGCGAAAGCTTAACACTTTGTAATAAAGGCCCCAAAGGGGTTTTTTGATTCAACTTAAAGTATTTATGAAACGCATTACGTTTTTAATACTCTCTCAATTATTGGTAGCAAGTGCTATGGCACAATGCTCTATTTGTACCAAAACTGCAGCTCAAATTGGGCAGGAAGCGGGAAAGGGGTTCAATGCGGGTATACTATACCTAGCAGCTATGCCTTTTGCTATTGCTGGCTATGTCGCCATTAAATGGTGGAAACAAGAAAAAGAGTAAGCAATTTGCTGGGACTCAATAAAACTGTTGTGCAAATTTAAAAATATTAAAATTTGCCTCTCTACATGCCATGTCTAATTTAATTTTCACTTGCGCCAAATCTACTTGATTCATTTTTTGCGCTACCACCAATTGCATTACTTTAGTCAATAACATTTCTTTTTTGTTCTCTCCTATCATCATACCCTGGTGGTGTGCTTCTATGGCCTGGGCTAATTCAAGTAAGCCTTCTTTTTCTGTAGCAATAGTTTCAATAACTTGTGGCACATTGGCCTGGGTATTTTCTACAATCATTTGTTTTAAGTGGTGCACAAATGTTGTTGCATTGGGTCGGTCGCATTTATTGACCACGAAAATATTGGCAATCTCCATCAATCCCGACTTCATCATTTGCACTTCATCCCCAGCTTCTGGTACCAATACCACAATGGTGGTATCGGCCAGGGAAGCCACTTCCACTTCCGATTGTCCAACACCCACTGTTTCTATAAGGATGTAATCAAAGCCAACTGATTGCATTAAAGTAGTCAAAGAAAGCATGGCACTATTGACGCCACCCAAATGTCCTCTAGCAGCCAAGGATCTGATATATACATTGGGATGCAAATACCAATCCTTCATGCGAATACGATCCCCCAAAATAGCCCCTTGATGAAAGGGTGAAGAGGGATCCACCGACAATACAGCCAGTTTTTTATCTTGTTGGATCCAATGCGCTATAAGCGCGTTGATGAGTGTGCTTTTACCCGCACCAGGAGGTCCAGTAATGCCAATGATGGGTATAGTTTTAGGCGCTAAACTTTGTAAAAATATTTCAGCCCCTTCAGTTCTATTCTCAATCTCAGACACTGCTTTTGCCAACAAAAGAAAATTTCCTTTTGTCACTCCTGCTATGATTTCTGCTACGCTTTTCATAAAGGATAAAATTAGGATCTAATAATTTTATAATTTTTAAAATCAAAAGGTCGAATCCCCGTTAATTTTTCAAAATAATACAAGACTTTATTTTTAAAAGAAAATTTCTTTTTTGAAACATCTAAATCAATGGCCCAATTTTTTCTTTGAATTCGATCCAACATAACATTAGGATGCGTGCCTGTAAATTTTTCTAAGGAATCAAAACCTGAGAAGTCATAATAATCAGGACTAGATATGATTTTTTCCATTTGCTGGTCATCATGCCAATACACACTACTTTCTTTTTGTTTTTTGCGCATTTGTTCAGGGCTTTTCACCCAACCATAATGATACACACTTGCATCAATCAATGCAACAGGCAATTTAGTTCTGCCAATTCTAAAACCTTGCGCATCCCTATAGGCCGTGATGGCTTTATTATTTCTAATGATTCTAATTTCATGTGCATACCACTTTCTACTATCTCCCACATAATCATAAGTGCCATAAAAATGTTTATACTTAAATAAAAGTCCTTGCACTTCTGAATCAAAGGCATAATTTTCACATCCTTCTTTTATGGCAGCATGGTATTTTTCATGCACTACTTCGTCGCCTTGAATATAAAAGGCCCAGGTATATTCATTACTAATTAAAGCAAAGGCCTTATCAGTTTCATCCGCTAAAACTGCACCCCCTTTCCTTAAGTTTTTATCCCAAACTGAATGATGGATTTTGATTTTTGGATCTCCAATGGATTCAATTAAAGCAATGGTCTCGTCGCTAGAATCGCCAATTAAAACAATCATCTCATCCACCACAGGCAAAATAGATCGTATGGCTTCCACAATGGGAAAGTCATTGACTACTGCATTTTTGATAATGGTGAACCCGGCAATTTTCATGTCCATTTATTTTCTACATCAAATAACCGAAATCTTTCGCAACTTGCCTATTGTTTTAAGCAAACTTTGCCCCAAAGAGATTATTTTTGGACCATAAGTAAGTATATGTCTACCACCATTTGTTTTGATTTTGGAAATACAAGATTAAAGGCTGCCCTCTTCAAGGATAAAACCTTGGAAGCCATACATGAAGTTGAAACAGGCACTGTTCAAGAAATTGAAAAATTACTTCAAAGATTTGCCCCAGAAAAAACAATTCTTTCTTCTGTGATTCATCATGACAAGGCCATCGAAAACTTATTGGACAAGCAAACAAAATTTCACCTACTTGGCCCCCAAACGCAATTGAATTTCACTACCCCAGTAGGCAAACCGGAAACTATTGGTGCAGATAGATTGGCCTTAGTGGCTGCCGCAGTGGCGGAGTTTCCTAATGCGCACAACCTAATCATTTCATTGGGCACCTGTATTACTTATAATTTCGTCAACAATGAACCCGCCTTTTTAGGAGGAAGCATCTCGCCTGGCATGCAAATGCGTTTTAAGGCCATGCACGAACACACTGCTTTATTGCCCCTTATTGAGCCTTCCAGCGACTTTCCACTAGTGGGATACGATACCAAAACCAACCTCCTAAGTGGGGTCATTTTGGGCATGGCAGCCGAAATAGATGGTATAATTAGTGCATATGAGGAGAAATATGCCAAATTTAACGTGCTATTAACCGGGGGGGACATTTGTTATTTTGTACCTCACTTAAAAAAGAGGATATTTGCCGACCAAAATTTAATATTTAAAGGACTCTATGCTATTTGCGAAAAAAATAATTAGGTTAATCCCTTTACTAGGTTTAGTTTGTTTTTTAACCCCTACCCAGGCTCAGATCAATTCTCCATTTTCTAGATACGGATTGGGCAATGAAATCTTAAACAATCAGAATATCAATAGCCAAGCAATGGGTGGCTTCTCTTCCGCTTATACGCCTAGCATGAACAGTAGTTTTGGTCAAAGTGTCAATATCAACAATCCAGCTACTTATGGTGCACTTTACATGACCACTTTTGATTTGGGTTTTAGTTTAACCAGTACTAGTTTAAAAAGCACTACCCCATTTGGGAGCTATGCCTCCAATTATCTTGTGCCTAACTATATAGCGATAGGTGTGCCCATCAATAAAGCTAAAAAAATTGGAATGGCTTTTGGTTTAAGACCCATCACTCAAATTAATTATTCTTTGAATGAGCTAAAAATTATCAATACAGGGGATAGTGTATACAACAATTTCATTGGACAAGGCGGACTCAATCAAGCCTTCATCGGATTTGGAAAAGCATGGAAATACTTAAGTCTTGGATTTAACTCGGGATACAATTTTGGAAGAAGAAAAATTGAAAACATCAAATCATTTCAATTCAATCCTGATTCCACTTTTTTTTATCAATCCTTGTCTAGTACCAATACCCTTTTTGGTGGTGCTTTTTTACACCTTGGCTTACAAAGTGAATTTCCCATCTATACCAGCAAGCGACCTAAATTAAACGAAAGCACCGAATATACACTAGGCTTTGGGGCGACTGCCACACTGGATCAAAGCATGTCTGGAAAACAAGACATCCTTCGTAATACAGGAAGTTATACCAGCACTGTTGAAAGCCCTTTAGATACTGCTTTTATTAAGACCAATATTCCTGGAACTGTTTTATTACCAGCAGAATATACAGCTGGAATTGCATTGCATAAAAAAGAAATAAGTACTAGAGGTAGTTTTGATCAATGGGTGCTAGGCATTGAATATTCAACTAGAGCTTGGAAAGACAAATACCAATTTTATGGTCAACAGGATTTAGTATCCAATTCATGGACATTAAGAGTGGGTGCACAATATTGCCCCAATGCATTTGATTTTCAAAACTATTGGTCTACGGTGGTTTATCGTTTAGGTTTTTATACTGGCAAAGACTATATCAATATCGACAACAATGGCTTAAAAGTTACTGCATTCACCACAGGACTTTCCATGCCTATTAGAAAATATCGTTCTTATGATTATCAATTTAGTTTATTAAATTTAGCAATGCAAATTGGACAGAGAGGCAGTGGTGTAAATAATTACAGAGAGGGCTTCGTTCAATTTTCAGTAGGTTATAGTTTAAGCGATGTCTGGTTTAATAAACGCAAATATGATTAACAAATCTTTCCATACAATTTTTAGATCAGCAGTTGCTTTGGTAAGTAGCTGCTTTTTTATGTTTGCCTGCGAAAACAATGTAAACGATGTAAAGGCCTTAAGTAGTAAAGAAGGTGGTGTAGATATTGCTAAAGATGTGGCCATTTACATTAGCAATGAAGGAAAAATTACCGCCAAATTAACTGCCCCCTTGATGAATAAATATTTGCAAGACAAAGGCAGAATGATCGAATTTCCCAATACCATCAAGGCCGACTTTTACAAAATCGATAATACAGTAGAAAGCAAACTGACTGCCAAATACTCCCATTATATTGAAAATGAAAACAAAGTTTTTTTAAAAGACGATGTTGTGGTGTATAATATGCTTGGGGACACCCTTTGGAGTGAGGAGATGTATTGGGATCAAAATACCGGCAATTTTTCTACCGACAAAGATGTAATTCTAAAGCAACACAATCCTATTGCTAAAATTTATGGCAAGGGATTAGTGGCCAATCAAAATCTAACAGACATTAAAATATTTGAAAAACCACAGTCCAATAGCTATGCTATCATTTCAGACACCAGTGGTTTTAATCCAAAAAAATAATTGATATGGAATACAGAAAAATGGGCAAGACCGGTTTACAGTTAAGTACTTTAAGCTTTGGTAGCTGGGTCACTTTTCACAAACAAATTAATGACAGCATTGCAGATGAATTGATGGGTATTGCTTATGATGCAGGGGTTAATTTTTTTGACAATGCAGAAGTGTATGCTGCAGGTGAGAGTGAAAAAATGATGGGGCGCGTGCTAAGCAATAAAAAATGGGATAGAACTTCTATCGTACTTTCTTCTAAAGCTTATTTTGGCTGGAGAGGAAAAGAAAACAAACCCAATCAAACAGGACTTAGCAGGAAGCATTTAACAGAAGCTTGTCATGAAGCCTTGAAAAGATTAGAAACCGATTATTTAGACCTTTACTACTGTCATAGGCCTGACAAAACCAGTCCGATTGAAGAAGTAGTTCAAACCATGAACACCCTTATTCAACAAGGAAAAATTTTATACTGGGGAACCAGCGAGTGGAGTGGCGTTGAAATTATGGAAGCCCACCGAGTAGCGGCTGCACAACATTTAATAGGGCCCTCTGTTGAACAACCTCAATACAATTTATTTGAGCGTGCAAAAATGGAGAATGAATACCTTGAAATTTTTAAGAATGTTGGGATGGGTACGACCATTTGGAGTCCTTTAGCTTCGGGGCTTTTAACAGGAAAATACAACGATGGCATACCAGAAGGTTCTCGTTTTCAAATAGAAGGATTTGAATGGTTGAGAGATCGTTGGTTGATGCAAGACAGGGTAAAAAGAGTACAGCAGTTGGGGGCCATTGCCAAGGCACTAAAAGTAAGCACGGCTTCCCTGAGCATTGCTTGGTGTATCAAAAATAAAAATGTAAGCACTGCTATTTTAGGCGCTACCAGTAAAGCACAACTATTAGACAACTTAACTGCTTTGGACACTGCAGCATTGCTCACACCAGAAATTATGGAACAAATAGAAGGCATTGTAGAAACTAAACCGAAATTACCAGAATGGTAGTTGGTGTATAAAAAAATAATTTATGATTTTTGCTATTGTTGCCTCACTTATTTTAATTGGATTTTTTTCTGGCTATGAAATTGGCTTCGTAAGTGCCAATCGATTAAGCTTGGAGCTTAAGAAAAAGCAAGGCAACCGAGCAGGAAAAATCATAGCAGGTTTTTTACAATCACCCACCCAATTTATTGGTACTTGCTTGATAGGTTTAAATATTTCCTTGGTGGTTTTTGGGATACTATTCGAACAACTATTGGACCAAATGCTTTGGGAAAAATTGCATCTGAATGGTTATTCAGTCTTATTAGGCAATACGGTTTTATCTACCTTGGTCATTTTACTCATTGGAGAACTCGTTCCTAAAGCCATATTCAAAGCAAGGGCGGTTTCAATGATTTCTAGTTTTGCACCGATGGCCAATTTTTTTCATTTATTGTTTAGACCCATTACTGTTTTGTTGGTGAATTTAGCACAATGGGTATTGCGTCATATTTTTAAAGTACAAGTAAGCAATAAAAAGGAAGCATTCACTAAAGTAGATTTAGCACAATTTGTTCAACAAACCAAACAACAACAAGAACAACAAGATTTAAATACCGATTTATTTGAAAATGCTTTAAGCTTACCCGATATTAAAATTAGGGAGTGCTTAGTGCCAAGAACAGAAATCATCGGGGTTGAATTGACCACTTCTATCGCTGATTTAAGTATACTATTTATTGAGACCAAATTGAGTAAGCTGATCGTATATGAAGAAACTTTAGATTCCATTGTGGGCTATGTGCATCAATTGGATTTATTTAAAAAACCAAAGCATATAGCTTCCATCTTGCATTCTATTCCATTGGTTACAGAAAGTATGAATGCCGCAGATTTAATAAGTTTATTTTCTAAAAAAAGAAAAAGTATCGCATGGGTGGTGGATGAATTTGGCGGCACGGCTGGCATCGTTACTATGGAAGATGTATTAGAAGAAATTTTTGGAGAAATTGAAGATGAGTATGACGAGCAAGAATTGCTAGAAAAGAAGTTGAGTGAAACGGAATACCTTTTTAGCGGACGATTGGAATTAGATTATTTATATGAAAAGTATGGCATAGATTTCTCGGCAGATGAAGCAGAAACTTTAAGTGGTTATTTGATCCATAAAAATGGAGCCATCCCTAAGCTTAGAACCATCATTCATTTGACTCATTTTGATGCTGAAATATTGGCTGTAAGTGCTACGCGTATTGAAAAGGTAAAAATAAGCATCCATTAAGATTTTCCCGTTTTGGACCGCTGTTTTCCACTATAAACCTTAACTTTATCCCTCATTGAATTTACTGCATGGCACTATTTGACCGTTTTAAAAAAAATGATGACTCCGAGATGTCTTTCATTGATCATCTTGAGGTATTAAGAGGCACCATTGTTCGCTCTTTATCTTCTGTATTAATCACCTCCATCGTATTATTTATTTACCGAGATTGGATCATGGACAACGTTATTACTGGTCCATTAAATTCAGATTTTGTTACCTATAAAGCTTTTTGTGATTTAAGTCATTGGCTGCATCTGGGTGATTCTCTTTGTATGCCTCCTGTAAAAGTATCCTTGCAAAGCACCACTTTCGGTGGACAGTTTTTGAGTAGCATTAGTATGGCCTTTGTGGGTGGTTTGATTATTGCCTTTCCTTATATTTTTTATCAAATATGGGCATTTGTAAAGCCTGCTTTAAAGGAAAAGGAAGTAAAAAATACCAGGTTCATGATTTTTTGGGTGTCTTTTTTCTTTTTTATGGGCGCCGCATTTGGCTTTTTTGTATTGGGTCCTTTCACCTTTAATTTCTTGGCAGGTTTTCAATTGGGCTCAAAAGGTGCCATCACCACTATACCCACTTTTGCAGACTATTTAGACAACTTAACCAATTTAATATTGGGTTGTGGCATTGCCTTTGAATTACCAGTGATTGTATTTTTATTAACTAAAATAGGGCTCATCACGCCTAAGTTTTTATCTACTACGCGTAAATACGCAGTAGTCATTATTTTGTTTGTTTCTGCATTTATAACACCGAGTCCAGATTGGTACAGTCAAACTATTGTATTTATTCCATTGTATACTTTATTTGAATTTAGCATCTTTGTTTCAAGATGGGCACACAAGTCTGTTAAGAAATCAGAAGAAGAATGGGATTAAGGAATTCTTAAAAATAAATAATATGTCTTTTGTTTTTGACACCACAAAACCGATTGCATTGGGTGCAGACCATGCTGGTATTGAGTATAAAAATGCAGTCAAAACATGGCTAGAAGCAAATGGTCATGTAGTTAAAGATTTTGGCACTTACAATACCGACTCTGTGGATTACCCCGATTTTGCACATCCCACTGCGAGCAGTGTTGAAAAAAATGAAACCTCTTTTGGTATTTTATTTTGCGGAAGCGCCAATGGGGTAGCCATGACCGCCAACAAACATGCAGGCATCAGGGCAGGCCTTTGTTGGACAACAGAAGTAGCCGAATTGGTTCGATTGCACAACAATGCCAACATGATTTGCATACCTGCCAGATTTGTAGCCTTAGATTTGGCTAAAGAAATGATTGAAAAATTCATGAGCACTGCTTTTGAAGGAGGAAGACATCAAAACAGAGTGAACAAAATTACTTGTTAAATAAGTAGTAAGTTTTAAAATAAAAGTTTTACAATATAAATTAATGATCATGCGTAAATTATTTTTCTTCCCATTACTTTTTATTTGTTTAATGACTAAAGCGCAAGGCATTGACGTCGCCACAGCTTCTAAATTCATTACTGCAGCGGGCATAAAAGAACAATTAAGTATTATTGCGAGTGCAGAAATGCAAGGTAGAGAAGCAGGTACAGAAGGCGAAAGAAAAGCAGCGGCCTACTTAATTAGCCAATACAAGAAGTTTAAGTTGAAGCCTGGTTACAATGGCAACTATAAATTACCCTTCACCTTATATCAGGCAGTAGCTGGTAAATCTGAATTAAAAATCAATGGAGAAACTGCTATCCTAGATCAAGACTATTGGATCAACAATGCTTATCTGCCCATACATACATTAAAAACCAATGCTGTCATTTATGTGGGTGCAAGTTTTAATGACAAATCAAAAGTAGATGTAAAAGGTAAAATTTTAGTCTCCATCGAAAATGAAGAAAGCAGCGGAAGAAAAGTAAATGCTGCACAAAAATTAGGTGCAGCTGCTATGATCATCATAGCTAAGTCTAATTCAAACCAGTCTAGCGTAAACACTGGCAGACCAAGATTAAGCAAAACCCCCACTGGTTTTGCTTACTTTATAGTTTCCAAAAACTTTGGCAGTAAACTTCTTGGGGGTAGCAAACCCTTTACAGAACAAGAATGGACAGAAATTCCTAAAGGGGTCTATACCACTTATATTGAATGGGCCGCAGAACAACATAGCAAAGAAATCCCAAGCGCCAATGTGATTGCCTATTTACCTGCGAAAGAAAAAACCGACGAATATTTATTTATCACCAGCCATTACGATCATGAAGGCATTAAAAATGGTGTAATTTATTATGGTGCCGACGATGATGGTTCTGGAACCGCAAGCGTCGTAGCCATTGCAGGCGCTTTTGCCAATGCCTCCAAAAATGGTTTTGTTCCAAAAAGAAATATCGTTTTCATGAATGTTTCCGGTGAAGAAAAAGGCTTATTGGGTTCTCAATATTATGCAGAACATCCAGTATTCCCCTTAGAAAAAACTACGGCCGATTTAAATATTGATATGGTAGGACGAATCGATCCTACTTATAAAGGCGACTCATTAAACTATGTATATATCATTGGAGAAGAAAAGTTAAGTAGCGACTTACAAAAAATAACCAATAGCATTAACAATGAAGTGGGTCATCTAGAATTAGATAGAACATTCAACGATCCCAATGATCCTAATCGTTTTTACTACCGTAGCGACCATTACAATTTTGCAGCCAAAGGAGTTCCCGTACTTTTCTATTTTAATGGCACCCATAAAGATTACCATCAACCTTCAGACACCATTGAAAAAATAAATTTTGATTTAATGGAAAAAAGAGTACGCTTTATTTTTCATACAGCTTGGGAAATAGCCATGAAAGAAGATATGCTCAAAAGAGATATGCCCTTAGATATGCCATCCAGGTAATTAAATAATTCGGTACCCTAGTTGATGGGGAGAAGACGCGCGAGCGTCTGATGTTTAAAAAATCATTAAAGAAAAAATAAGAGCCCCATATATTTTATAATGGGGCTCTTATTTTCTACTGACCTAGTATATAAGCAAATATCAACGGCACTACAATGGTAGCGTCGCTTTCCACTATAAACTTAGGCGTATGAATATCTAATTTACCCCAGGTAATTTTTTCATTGGGCACAGCACCAGAATAAGAACCATAAGAAGTAGTACTATCACTTACTTGACAGAAATAACTCCAGAAAGGTACATCATGCCATTCTAAATCTTGGTACATCATTGGCACTACACAAATAGGAAAATCACCGGCGATACCCCCACCCACTTGGAAAAATCCAACACCCTTTCCACCACTGTTCGCGCGGTACCACTCTGTTAATTCCACCATGTATTCAATACCGTTTTTAACGGTGCTTGCTTTTAATTCTTTTTTAATCACATAGCTCGCAAAAATATTTCCGGTCGTGCTATCCTCCCAACCTGGCACAACAATAGGAATATTCTTTTTAGCCGCAGCGACTATCCAGCTGTCTTTTGGATCAATCTCATAGTATTGCTCTAACTCCCCACTCAATACCACTTGGTATAAAAATTCATGCGGAAAATAACGCTCGCCTTTTTCTTCAGCTTGTTTCCAATACTTCACTATATGTTTTTGTAATCTTCTAAATGCTTCCTCTTCTGGAATACAAGTATCGGTTACACGGTTGTAGTGGTTCTCAAGTAAATCCCACTCGTCCTGAGGAGTCAAATCACGGTAATTAGGAACACGCTTATAATGGCTATGTGCCACCAAGTTCATGACATCTTCTTCTAGGTTAGCACCGGTACAGCTAATAATAGCAATTTTATCTTGGCGAATCATTTCAGCCAAGCTAATACCTAATTCAGCAGTACTCATCGCACCTGCTAAACTCACTAGCATTTTTCCCCCTTCTAAAAGGTGGGTTTCATAGCCTTTAGCGGCATCTACCAAGGCAGCGGCATTAAAGTGTCTATAATGGTGTTCAACGAACTTCGAAATGGGACCTTTGCTCATTTTTTTTACAATTTGAAGCAAAAGTAAATTTTTTTGTGGACTTAGCATATTATTGATTAAAACTGAATAAATAGTAACTTTAAAGCCTAAAGCCGGCTTTATGGAAAATAAAAAAATGACACTCTTTTATGTACTTGTAATTATCGGGATTCCGTTTGTGTATGCGGCCTACCTCTACCCTAGTTTACCCGAAATTATCCCTACCCACTTTAATATTAAAGGAGAGGCCGATGGCTTTGGCGGCAAAGACAGTATTTATTTAGGGCCTATTATAATGGGGGTGGCAAGCTTATTTACGTATTTTTTATTAGCTAATATTAAAAATTTCGATCCTAAAAGAACTGAAAAAATTGATGATGGATTGTTTAGGAAATTTGGGTTTTTCACAGCCTTGTTTTTAAGTTTATTAAGCTTGGTAATTTTATACGCAACTACACATCAAGGCATTCCTATTGAAAAATTATTATTTCCTATCTTAGGATTGGCCTTTGCAGCAATGGGATTATACATGCCTAAATTAAAGCAGAATTATTTTGCAGGATTTAAATTGCCTTGGACCTTAGACAATGAAGACAATTGGAACGCCACGCATAAAGTAGCAGGTAAAGTATGGTTATACGGAGGTTTACTACAATTTGTTGCAGGTATGGCATTTAGTTCGGTCACTTCTTTTGTTATCTTTTTTATTGATATGATTGTGATGGTACTCATACCCACTATTTATTCTTATAGAATGTTTAAAAATGGAAATAAAATTTCCTAAAATATATAATTATGAAACTAGCTACCAAATATATACACGCAGGTGCGCATCCCGATCCAAGTACGGGCGCCATCATGACACCTATTTACCAAACTTCTACTTATGTGCAATTGGCTCCAGGCGTGCATAAGGGTTATGAGTATGCTAGAAGTCAAAACCCTACTAGGTTTGCCTTAGAAGAAGCCTTTGCAGTGATTGAAAACGGAAAATTTGGATTGGCCTTTGCTAGTGGAGTTGCTGCTACAGATGCAGTAATGCGTTTATTAGTACCAGGCGATGAAGTCGTAGCTGCACATGATATGTATGGAGGTACTTTTAGATTGTTCTCCAAGGTTTATGAAAAAATGGGTATCAAATTTATTTATGTAGATACCTCAGATGCCAATAATGTAGCTAAGGCAATGACACCAGCCACTAAATTAATTTGGTTAGAAACACCTACGAATCCCTTAATGAACATTAGTGATATTGCAGCAGTATCAGCCATTGGCAACAAACATAAATGCATGATCTGTGTAGACAATACTTTTGCCTCTCCTTATTTACAAAACCCATTGGATTTTGGTGCCACTATTGTGATGCATTCCGCTACTAAATATTTGGGCGGTCATAGCGATGTGATACAAGGTTGCTTAGTGATGAATGATCAAGCTTTAAAAGATCAATTATATTTTATTCAAAAAAGTACAGGCGCCGTGCCTGGCCCACAAGATTGCTTTTTAGTTTTAAGAGGCATTAAAACATTTTGCTTTTTAGTTTTAAGAGGCATTAAAACATTGCATGTACGTATGCAAAGACATTGTGAGAATGGTATTCAAGTAGCAGCTTATTTAAGACAACATCCTAAAGTGGGTAAGGTATACTGGTGTGGCTTCGAGGATCATCCCAACCATTCGATTGCAAAAAAACAAATGCGTGGTTTTGGTGGAATGATGAGTTTTACTTTGAAAACAGATACCATTGAAGCAGCCACTAAAGTATTGTCTAGTACAAAAGTATTCTCTTTGGCAGAAAGTTTAGGAGGTGTTGAATCCTTGATCAATCATCCTGCAAGTATGACCCATGCTTCAATACCGCGTGAGCAAAGAATTGCCAATGGATTGTCTGATGGATTAATTAGATTGAGTGTAGGTATTGAAGATGCTGAAGATTTGATTGCAGATTTAGCACAAGCCATTGGATAATGAAAGATGATATTCATCAATTATTAGACCAAAAAGTAAAGCAGTATAACCATATTGAATTTATTGAGAAGGATCCCGTTTGTATCCCTCATTTATTTACAAAGCAGCAGGATATTGAAATTGCTGGTTTTTTCGCTGCCATATTTGCCTGGGGCAATAGAATCACTATTATTAATAAAAGTAAGGAGCTTCTTGAAAGAATGGACAATGCCCCTTTTGCATTTTGTACACAACACCAGGATAAAGATTTAAAAAAATTACTAGGCTTTGCGCACCGCACATTTAATGATACCGACTTACTTTATTGTATTGAATTTTTTAAACAGCATTATAGTAAAAATAAAAGTTTAGAGACTGCTTTTTTTAAAAATATTAGTTCAAAAAATGAGCTAAACGCTGTAGAAAAAGCACTCATTCATTTTCAATATTATTTTTTTTCTTTGGAAGAAGCACCTGCAAGAACAAAAAAACATATTGCTAGCCCATTAACAGGATCAACCTGCAAAAGACTCAATATGTTTTTACGCTGGATGGTAAGAAAAGATAAGCAAGGGGTAGATTTTGGTATTTGGAACAGTATAAGCCCTGCAGCACTCATTATGCCCATTGATGTACATGTAGCTAGGGTTTCCAGGGCACTAGGAATTTTACATAGACCACAAACAGATTGGCAAACAGCTATTGAATTAACCAATTATTGTCGAACTTTGGATGCTAAGGATCCTGTTAAATATGACTTCGCATTGTTTAGTCTAGGGGTCATAGAAAAATTTAATTAAGCCCCATGGAAATTAATTTATTAGCATTAGAGAAATTATCGACACCCGATTTAGAAACCATGATCAATGAATTGATCAAAAATGATTTTTCTAAACTAGTGCAGCTACTTTATAGAATCGATGTTTCAGAAGCAAAGTTGAAAAATATTTTACAAGCCAACCCTAATGAAAATGCTGGAAAATTAATTGCAGAAGTAGTTGTAGAAAGATTAGCTGCTACTAAAAAAGCAAGAGAAAGTTTTTCAACCAAGCCAACGAGCATTGAAGACGACGCAGAACGTCTTTAATTAAAGGTCTCCCAATTGTGGACGCAGCACAATATCTTCCACCACTGCTTGTGGACTTAATTGTGTAGCTGCTAAAATCATTTTTGCAATATCACTTGCTTCCATGATACGACTAGGCTCCACCCCGCTGCCCGCCCAGCTATTGGTATAAGTGGCCCCAGGATAAACGCCCGTTACTTTAATACCTTTGTCTTTTAATTCTTCTCTTAAGTTTTTAGAAAAGCCATCTAAAGCATACTTACTAATACTATAAGCACCTCCTTGTGGATAGGCTTGTAAAGATGCAATGGAACAAATATTAAAAATATGTCCGCTGCCTGCTTTGATCATTGCTGGAACAATGGCTCTTGAAGTATGATAAGCAGAATATACATTAGCTGCTATTTGTGCTTCTAAAACGCCTTGCTCCTCCTCCATTAAATTACCTGGTAAAAAGAAACCTGCATTATTAATTAAGATAGCAGGTGTACCAAAACTCAAACACCATTGACCAAATGCTGCACAGTCTTCCTGCTTGGATAAGTCTGCCTGTTGGCTATGGATGGTAGCCTTAGGATATTTTTTTTGTAAACTTTCAGCAGCCTCTTTTAATCGAGAAGCAGTTTTGCTACCAATACATAAACTATGGCCTGCCGCAGCAAAAATTTCGGCCACCGAATAACCTATTCCTTGGGATGCCCCTGTAATAACAACCAACATAATAGTAATTTATAGATAACTTAAATAAAGAATAAAGATAAGCAGCAAAATTGTAAATTCGTCCAATACAATTAGTTATTGATGCCCTACCAAGACTTGTTTTTTGATCTAGACCACACCATTTGGGACTTTGAATTAAATTCCAAAGAAACTTTATGGGATCTACATCTTAAATATGAATTAGCGGCAAAAGGCATCAATGATTTTGATGTATTTTATAGCCAGTATAGCGTGCACAATCACCGGTTATGGGACCGCTATACCAAAGGATTCATCAAACAAGAAGAGTTAAGATGGAAACGTATTTATTTGAGTTTATTGGATTATAAAATAGCAGATGAAGATCTATCAAAAAAAATGTCCCATGACTATTTAGACATTTTACCCAATAAAAAAAACCTATTCCCTTATACCATTGAAATATTGGACTACTTGAAAAACAAGAACTACAAAATGCATCTTATTACCAATGGATTCGAATCGGTACAGTTTAAAAAAATAAAGAACTCAAATTTATCAGCTTACTTTATTGAGGTCATTACATCAGAAGCCAGTAATAGTTTAAAACCCAACAAGGAAATATTTGACTACGCTTTAAAAACTGCGAAGGCGAAAACAGAAACCAGTATCATGATTGGAGACAATGAAAGCGCAGACATTCAAGGGGCTATCAATGCAGGCATGGATTCTATCTTTGTGAATCATTTACAAGTGCCCCCCACGGTACCGGCCACTTATACCATTACCCATTTAAAGGAATTGGAAAATATATTGTAATTGAAAATTAGAAAGTAGCTTACCAACTAGCAAGTACGGTAACACCACCTTTCACTACATCTCCTATTTTAGCATGAATTTGGGTATTCAAAGGAAGTAACAAATCTACTCTACTGCCAAATTTTATAAATCCATATTCTGCACCTTGTGTATAGCTATCTCCTACTTTACTGTAATTGCAAATTCTTCTCGCCAAAGCACCGGCAATTTGTTTGCATAAAATATTCCCTTTGCTGTTTTCTACCACTACCGACCATCTTTCATTGTCTGTGGAAGATTTTGGATGCCAAGCCACTAAGTATTTTCCAGGATGATATTGATTATATACAATATTACCCGCAATTGGCAGACGGTTCACATGCACATTGGCTGGACTCATAAATACACTCAACTGTATTCTTTTTTCTTTGTAAAATTCATCTGGTTGAACTTCCTCAATTACCACCACCTTACCATCGGCTGGCGCAATAATGGCCGAATCACTTAAAGTAATTTTTCGGTTGGGCATTCTAAAAAAAGAAACGATGAATAAAAAAAAAGCTACAGAAAGAACAAATACCAGCCAAGCAGCAAGCGCAGTAACAGGATATAAGTAGGAAAAATTGGCAATGTTTAAAGCCCCCACGAACAAAGCTATAATTGATATAGTGGCTGCACCTTCCTTATGTATGGTCATGTTGTAATTTTAAAAGCAAAGGTAATTGATCTAAAACAAAAATTGAAGAATTAGCCATACAAATGGTGTAGCAAATAAGATGGAATCAAATCGATCTAAAAAACCACCATGACCCGGCATCATACTTCCACTGTCTTTCACACCAGCCAACCTTTTTAATTTGCTTTCTATTAAGTCGCCAATGGTACCCGCAATGACCGCTGTAAGACTTATGATAAAAATGAATTTTTCCTGAATGGGAATATATAGTCCCAATACCTTGGTCACTATTAGTACAGCTAAGACTGCACCTGCAATGGTTCCTTCCCATGTTTTATTAGGCGAGATCGTAGACAATGGTTTTTTACCAATGATAGAACCAACAATATAGGCCAATGAATCATTTACCCAAATAGCCAATATTAATACCAATGGAATAGCATAACCAAAATCTCCTAAAATAGTTCCAGACATCACTCTTTTCAATTGAAAGAACAAAGACAAACTCATGGGGATATACACCAAGCCAAGAAAAGATAGGGCCCAATTTTGAAATTTAAATTGTTTGGCTATTAGATCGGCAAGGATCATGATCACTAAAACAAAAGGCAAGACCCTTGTTCCTATCACATGTAAATTGATGCCGCCCAACATCATATCCACAGGGCCGATGGCCATCAAAAGCAAAGAACCTAGCACCAATAAACCCCATTGGTGCACCATGGAAATATTTTTATAACTAGGGGCAATTAAGGCCATCAGTTTTTGATACTCATATAAACAACCCAAGTGTATGATTAAAAACAAAGTAAAAAAAGACCAGCTATTCCAAAACAACCCCCCCATCACCAGTATTCCAAACACCACTGCTGAAAGCGTTCTTACTTTTAGTACTGAAAAATTAAAAGCCATAAGTTAAAATTAAAATTGAATTGTTTGTATTAATTGAATTGATGCGTCGTATAAATGAATGGGAACATACACTTCTACCTCACCTAAAAAAACATAAGAAGAATCTTGTTTATTCATTGACTTGGCGGGAATGTCATTTTCATTTAAGATGCCCATCACCATTGATGCCACTGCTAATTGTTGACTACTAAATACTTTTTTCCAGTCCTGCATCTTGGCTATTTTTTTTCAATTTAATCAATAAATAATAAATGGCTGCGCAAGCAATCAAACCCCAATAAATGGGAAAGTTTTCATCCATTACTTTTTCAACACGAGCTGGATTGTTTCTTACTGTATACAAAGCAACAATAGCAATGCCATTATTGATAAAATGCATTAAAATAGGCAACCAAATAGTTTTAGTGAATTCAAATATTAAACCCAATAATATACCTAAAGCCATACGAGATAAAAATCCAAAATAGGAAAAGTGAATGGTACTAAAAAAGATAGCGGTTACTATAATGGCCACCCAGGGTTTACCTGTCCAATCGGTTAAAGTTTTTTGTAAGGCTCCTCTAAAATACAATTCCTCCACGATGGCTGGAACAATGGCCACGGCCAATAAGGCATAAAATAAATCAAGCATAGAACGCATTTGCGTCATCGATACTAATGCTTTTTTATACTGTGCTTCTAAACTATCAGCCCAATTTTTAAAAGAGGCGCTAATGGGTATTTTTTCGGTCAAACTGCCTAAGGCACCACTTAGCATTAAACCTGCAAAAGCAATTAAAATCACCAATAACACTTGATGATTGGTTTTGATGGGCGCAAACCCCATGTTTTTAAACAGCTGCCCCTGAGCAAAAAAAGCCACCGTCAAACTGGGTAAACCAAAAGCAATAATGGAAGCCAAGGCATTGGCCAATTGAGCAGCAGTGGCATACTGTGGATCTGATATAATTTTTTGAATATCATTAAGACCCAAATGAAATAAAGCAGCCACCAATGAAAAACTAATCAAGGCACCCAAAATCATCCCAATGCCTGTTGCACCTAAAAAAAGGGCCAATCGCATGGGGGGAGTCATCGTAAAAAGGCTTTTTGAATTGTTTTCCATCTATCTAAATACAATTAATTGGTACATTTGCAAGCGTATCAGTTAGATGCAAGATAATGAATTCATATGGTTTCTATAGGTCCTATTCAATTACCCGATTTTCCCCTACTACTCGCTCCCATGGAGGATGTGAGTGATCCTCCATTTAGAGCCGTTTGTAAAGAAAACGGGGCCGATCTCATGTACACCGAATTTATTAGTAGTGAGGGACTAATTCGAGATGCCATAAAGAGTAGACAAAAACTAGATATATTTGATTACGAGCGCCCTATAGGCATTCAAATATTTGGAGGCGATGAAGAAGCCATGGCCCTTTGTACCAAAATTGTAGATACCGTACAACCCGATTTAATTGACATTAATTTTGGCTGCCCCGTAAAAAAAGTGGTGACCAAGGGTGCAGGCGCCGGTGTTTTAAAAGATTTAGATTTAATGGTACGCTTAACTGAGGCGGTGGTCAAAAGTACCAACCTGCCTGTTACAGTCAAAACAAGATTGGGTTGGGATGAAAGTTCTAAAAATATTCATGAAGTAGCTTTAAGATTACAAGACGTGGGCGTGAAAGCCTTGGCCATTCATGGACGCACCAGAGTGCAGATGTATAAAGGCGAGGCCGATTGGACTTTAATTGGTGAGATAAAAAATGACCCTCGTATTCATATGCCCATTTTTGGTAATGGAGATATTAATTCTCCCGAGAAAGCTTTAGAATATAAAAACAGGTATGGGGTAGATGGCATTATGATTGGCCGCGCTGCCATTGGCTATCCTTGGATTTTTAGAGAGATCAAACATTTTGTAGCCACAGGGGAAAGAAGAGCCGACCCAACGATTGAAGAACGTGTAGAAGTAGCAAGGCAACATTTAATAAAATCGATGGAGTGGAAAGGACCTATTGCAGGCATTAATGAAATGAGAAGGCATTATGCGAATTATTTAAGAGGACTTCCTAATATTAAAGAGTATAGAAATAAATTAGTGCGTATTACCACTCAAAAAGAAATTGAAGCAGTCTTAGACGAGATCAAAGAAAAATACAAAGACATCGTCATCGAATCTGGTAAAATTGTTTTAGAAAACTACCACGAGCATTGCCCAATTTAGCTGTTCTTATTTTTATATACCCTTAGTTATTTTTTTCAATAGCTTCAATTACTGAAGCGTCTAGTGGATCTACCGTCATAGGGAAATAATGGGTAAGTGTTCCTTGCTCATTCACTAAGTATTTGCAAAAATTCCAAGCAGGCTCTTGATGATTCCAACCATTAATAGTCATATCCGATAACCACTTAAACACTTCGTTTTGATGGTTCTTTTTTATAACGATTGACTTTGCCATTAAAGGAAAGCTTACGCCATAATTTTTCTTGCAAAAAGCAGCAATACTTTCATTGTCCTTGGTTTCTTGTTCTTTAAAGTCATTGGCAGGAAATCCAATAACCACAAGGCTTTCCACATATTTTTCTTGTAATTTTTCAAGCGCTTCGTATTGTCCGGTGAAACCACAATCACTAGCAGTGTTTACGATTAATACTTTCTTTCCTTTCAATGAAGCAAAATTGAAATCCTTGCCATTGATATCTTTTGTGGTTAAACTATAAAAAGAAACCAAGGGTATTTTATTTTCTTTATTTATTTGAATTTGTTTTTTACCTGCTCCCTTACTCGTCCACATAATAGCAGGGTAAATTGTTTTCAAAATAGATTGGCGATAAGACATGCCTTGTTTTTTCATCAACAATGTGGCAGAAACTAAAACACCTAAAGCGATGGCAATTTTTATCATAACATTTTTTTTATTTTTCAATCTATCCTATTAATCTTTTTAATAACCAAGCCTTGCCTTTATAGGGAGGGTATTTAAAACCAGGATCTATCCAGGTAGGTGTTTTTAACACCGACTTCGTGTGCGTAAAAGTATCAAAACTTAATTTACCATGATAGCCTCCTGTTCCGCTAAAACCCCTGCCACCAAAGGGTAATTCATGATTGGTAATATGCATGGTTGCATTGTTTACACAAGCACCCCCAGAAGGTACATTGGTCAACCAATAGGCTTCATCATTTTTATTTTCAGTGAAAACATAAAAGGCCAATGGATTTGGATTTTTTTGAATAATGGCCAAGGCTTCTTCTTTCGATGCATAAGTAAGAATGGGAAGGATGGGGCCAAAAATCTCCTCCTGCATAATTTTTGCATCTGGATGAACCTCTATCATAATCGTTGGTTCAATAAATAATTTTTCTCTATTTGATTTACCTCCATATACAATTTCACCATCTCCTAAATAAGAAGTAAGACGCAACCATTGTTTATCGTTAATAATTTTACCATAATGTTCTGAGGACGCTGCGTCTGCTCCATAGAAATTTTGAATGGCAATAATTAATTCTTTAATGAGCTGATCTCTTAAATGATGGGGTACTAAAATATAGTCAGGGGCAATACACATTTGGCCGCAATTAGAAAATTTTGGATTCGCTAAACGACGCGCTGCCACTCTTATGTTGGCATCACCACCAATCACTGCAGGGCTCTTCCCTCCTAACTCTAAGGTCACGGGCACTAATTGCTCGGCTGCTAATTTGTAAATAATTTTTCCCACCATGGTACTGCCCGTATAAAAGATATGGTCGAATCTATTTTCAGTAAGTAGTGGTGGAAGTACCGTTGCACCGTCCCCTTCTAAATACATCATGTAATTTTCAGGAAATAAAGAATGAATTATTTTTTGCATCACCGCTGCTGTGGCTGGCGCAAACTCAGATGGTTTTAAGACCGCACAATTTCCACCCGCAATGGCACCAATTAAGGGCGTAAATAATAATTGAAAAGGATAGTTCCAAGGAGCGATAATACATACCACCCCTAAAGGTTCTTGTAGGGTATAACTTGAAGAAGGCATATTGACCAAATTAGTGGCCACCGAATTAGGTTCCATCCAAGTTTTCAAATGTTTAATCGTATAATTTAGTTCACTTAAGAAAAAACCTATCTCTGTAGCCCAGGCATCTTCATCAGTTTTTTTCAAATCCGCATAAAGCGCTTGGTATAATTGTTTTTCAGACTCTAAAACAGCTTTTTTTAGGCGTTCTAGCTGTAGCATTCTGAACTCGTAGGACTGGGTAGCGCCTGTTGCAAAATACGAACGTAGGCTATGAATAGTAGTAGGCATAAGCAATGATTATTAGGCAATTTAAGTCTTATTCGTGAAATAAAGCTGTTCATATTCAGTTCGTCAAATTATTTTCAAAAGTTCCAAAATATTTGATAATTTAACACTATCAATAACGATTCAAAACTAAATACTGATTTGCTATGTCTAAGAAAAAAATTGACAATTCAAGAAGAGATTTTATAAGAAATTCGGCGCTTGCTTTAGGCGGATTTTACATCTTACCTAGACATGTTATAGGTGGAAAAGGATTTACTGCGCCAAGTGATAAATTACAAATTGCGGGCATCGGTGCCGGAGGTAAAGGAGAAAGTGATTTATTTAATTTTTACAATAGTGGCAAAGCAGACATCGCTTTTTTATGTGATGTAGATGATCGCCAATGTGCCAAAAGTTGGCAAAGATATCCAAAAGCAAAACGCTATAAAGATTATAGAGAGATGTTAGATAAAGAACACATGCATATTGATGCTTGTTCCGTTTCTACTCCAGATCATATGCATGCGGTGCAAGCGATGGCGGCCATGCAACTAGGTAAACATGTTTATGTACAAAAGCCAATGGCACACGACATTTACGAAGCACGTGTGATGACTAAGGCAGCACACGATTACAAAGTAGTTACACAAATGGGTAACCAAGGCGCTTCTGGAGATGGAGTGCGCATGTTACAAGACTGGCATACCGCTGGTTTGATTGGAGACATCCATACCATCTATTGTTATACAGACAGGCCGGTTTGGCCTCAAGGCGTCAATCGTCCTATTTTAACAAGCCCTGCGCCAATACCTGCTGAATTAGATTTTAATTTATGGTTGGGTACAGCGCCACAAAAAGATTATTTCGAAGGTTTATTGCCATTTAACTGGAGAGGTTGGTGGGATTACGGAACCGGCGCTTTAGGCGACATGGCCTGTCATATTATGGCACCTGCTTTTGCCGTAGCTGGATTAGGCTATCCAATTGCTGCAGAATGTAGTGTTTCTACTCGTTATACTGCTCCTTGGCAAAAACTATATGCACCAGATTCTGGTCCAATGGGTTCTCATATTACTTTGACTTTCCAAGGACAAAACGGAAAACCAAATGTAAAATTACATTGGATGGATGGTGGCATTCAACCAGAAAGACCAGAAGAATTAGGACCTAATGAAATGATGGGTGATGGAGGCAATGGGGTGATATTTGTAGGTACCAAAGGAAAAATGATGGCAGGCACTTATGGCATCAATCCACAATTACTACCCACCAATTTAACCAAATCTACTTCTGTACCTAAAACAGTGGACCGCGTAAAAGGCGGAGAGAGCGGACACTATTCAGCTTGGGTAGAAGCATGTATTGCGGGTGCAGGCAGTGCAGAAGCAAAAGCTTTAAGTTCTAATTTTGATATTGCTGGTCCATTGACAGAATCTGTATTGATGGGCAATTTAGCCATCAGAAGTTATGACATCAAGAAAACAGAAAAAGGCAGAGACAACTATCCAGGAAGAAACATTCAATTGTTATGGGATGGTCCAAATATGAAAATTACCAATTTCGACGAAGCCAATCAGTATGTGAAAAGAACCTACCGTGATGGTTGGAGTTTGGGCGTATAATATTGATTTAGCTACACATTATAAATCTCGGTTGCCTAGGTAACCGAGATTTTTTTATGTTACCTTTAGAAAGCAAAACCTAAACCATGCAAAATCTACGTGATCAGTTTTTATTAGACCCCAGCATTACTTTTTTAAATTTCGGATCTTTTGGTTCTACACCCAAGCCAATATTTGATGCTTATCAAAACTGGCAAAGAGTTTTAGAAGCCGAACCGGTGCAGTTTATCGCCTTTGATGGATTCAAATACTTAGAAGCCTCCAGAGCTGCATTAGCAAAGTTTATTGGCTGTCCTGATAAAGACGATTTAGTGATAGTGACCAATCCTTCTTTTGCGATTAATTTAATTGCCAAGAATTTTCCATTAAACGAAGGAGATGAAATATTAGCCACCGATATTGAATATGGCGCCTGTGATCGTACCTGGGATTTTTATTGCAAAAAAAATAAAGCCATATATAGAAGACAAAAAATAAATTTACCCATTACTAGTAAAGAAAAATTCATTGAGGATTTTTTTGAAGGGCTAAGGCCTACTACAAAAGCCATTTTTATAAGTCATATTACTAGTGCCACTGCAATAATTTTTCCTGTGAAAGAAATTTGCGCCATCGCTAAATCTAAAGGACTCATCACCATTGTAGATGGCGCCCATGTACCTGCGCATATTCCTTTTAATTTAAGTGAGTTACAAGCCGATTTTTATACAGGGGCCTGTCATAAATGGATGATGGCCGCCAAGGGTTGTAGCTTTTTATATGCGCATAAATCGGTTCAACATTTATGCGACCCTTTAATTGTAAGCTGGGGCTATAAGGCCTTCAAGCCTTCTCATTCTACTTTTTTAGATTATCACCAAATGATTGGCACACGCGACTTCTCTGCCTTTTTAACAGTGGAAGCTTCTATTGAATTTATGGAGAAAAATAATTGGACGGCCGTTTCAAAAGAATGCCATGAGCTTGTACTTGCCAATGCAGAAAGGTTTTACCAATTACTTGGCACAAAAGCCATTAGCCCATTAACCAGTGAATGGATTGGTCAAATGATTAGTATTCCAATGAAAACACCAGAACCAGAAATTTTACAAAGAAAATTATATACGGACTTCAAAATAGAAATACCCATTATGCGTCAGGAAAATGATGTGTATATGCGTTACTCTATTAATGCATTTAATTCAGTGGCCGATTTAGATACTTTGTACCATGCACTAGAAGCGATTAAAAAAGAAGGCATACTTATAAAATAACAAAATAGGCTTAGCTTATAATTCGCTTACACTAAGCTAGCGCTGCGTGTAAAATTTCTACTGTGTGTAATGCTTTTTCACCCGTACCGTCTTTAATTTGATGACGACAACTTGTACCCGGAGCTGCAATAGTGCAATTGTTTTGATTGGCTCTTATTTTAGGAAACAAGACCAACTCTCCAATATTCATAGAAACTTCATAATGTTCTTTTTCGTAACCAAAAGAACCTGCCATACCGCAGCAACCCGAAGCAATGGTTTCCACTTTATAGTTAGCAGGAAAGGAAAGTGCCTTTACAGAATCTGATAAGGCACTCACTGCTTTTTGTTGACAATGCCCGTGCAGTAAAATTGATTTAGTATTGGCGGTGAATTTATCTTTAGTAATATTACCTGCTTGCATTTCAGCAGCTAAAAATTCATCAATAAAAAAGCTGTGTTTCGCTAAGTGCTTAGCGGCCTCCAAATTTTCATCCGAAGCTAAGTCGGGGTACTCATCTCTGAAAGTGAGTATGGCAGAGGGCTCTAGGCCAAGAATGGGGCTAGCCTCACTTACCAAATGACTTAATAGTTTAATATTTTTATTTGCAATCAATTTGGCCTTTCTTACCAAGCCTTTCGATAACCAAGTTCTACCACTTTCTTCATGCTTAGGAATAATCACTTCATAACCCAGGGCCGTTAATAGTTGAACCGCTTTAATACCAATAGTCGCATCATTGTAATTCGTGAACTCATCGCAAAATAAATACACTGTTTTTATAGGATTGGCAGGGGCTGTATAATTTTTTTTGTACCAGTGCGCTAAAGTTTGGGCTGATATACTTGGCATAGAACGCTTCAATGCAAAACCTGATAATAATTTAACCAAACTTCCTGTAACAATATTACCTACAAAGGCATTGTATAAACTAGGTGCCATAGATCCTAGTTTTGCAGCCGCTGTAAAATTAGCAATAAGCTTAGCTCTAAAAGGAACACCGTTGGCATCGTAATAATGTTGCAAGAATTCTGCTTTTAATTTAGCCATATCCACATTAGAAGGGCATTCGCTTTTGCAAGCCTTACAACTCAAACACAAACTCATGACTTCATAAATTTCTTTATGGTCGTATCTATTTTGTTTATCTGAATGTGTTAAAAATTCACGAAGTATATTGGCACGTGCACGGGTAGTATCTTTTTCGTCTCTTGTAGCCATAAAAGAAGGGCACATCGTGCCTCCAGACAAATGTGTTTTTCTACAATCGCCCGAACCATTGCACTGTTCGGCATGTTGTAAAATATCTTGTTGATGAAAACGAAATATAGTTTTGAATTCTGGGGTTAATTGGCCTGGTTCATACCTCAACATTGAATTCATGGAAGGGGTATCAACAATTTTATTGGGATTGAATAGGTGTTTAGGATCCCAGGTGGTTTTGACTTGTTTTAATAAAGCATAATTTTTCTCTCCTACCATTTGCTTAATAAATTCACCGCGCAAACGACCATCTCCATGCTCTCCACTCAAAGAACCATCATACTTTTTTACCAGGGTGGCTACTTCTTCTGCAATGGTTCTAAATAATTGATTCCCTTCTTTTGTTTTTAAATTAATAATGGGGCGCAAATGAATTTCGCCAGAACCCGCATGCGCATAATGCACTGAATAAAGGCCATGCTTTTTTAGTAGCTCATTAAAGTCTCTTATATAATTAGGTAGGTCTTCTACATCCACGGCTGTATCTTCAATCACAGGCACTGCTTTTTCATCTCCCGGTAAATTACTTAATAAGCCTAGGCCTGCTTTTCTTAAAGCCCATATTTTTTTAGCATCGGCTCCATACAATACAGGAAAATGATAACCCAATCCAGCCGCGCGCATATCGGCTTCCACCTTACTCGTTAACTCCAAAATTTCTTCCCTAGTTTCTTTGACAAACTCTATGACTAAAATAGCGCCAGGATCTCCTTGTACAAAAAAACGGTTCTTGCTTTGTTCAATATTCTCTTTAGTGCATTCTAAAATATAATGATCAATGAGTTCACTGGCACTAGGCTTGTATTTCAAACCAATTAAATTCGCATGCAGCGATTCATCAATTGAATTAAAATGCACACACAATAGACCTACTTCTTTTAACGGTGCTGGTACAAGATTTAATTTAATCTCTGTCATAAAAGCTAAAGTGCCTTCCGAGCCTGCAATTAAATTACAGAAATTAAAATTGGGACCTCCCGCCGTAAAGGGATCCGCGTCTACTAAAATATCTATTGCATATCCTGTATTTCTTCTTAGTACCGATTTTTTAGGAAACTCTTTTCTTATCTCTACTTGATTGTCATAGTTGCTTAGTATACTTCGCACCGATTTATAAATACTGCCCTCTAATGAATTCAATTCACATTTAGCGTGAAAATCATCGGTATACAAACTATTAAAAACAGCTTCTGATCCATCGCTTAAAAAAGCTTTGACCTCTATTAAATGTTCTCTGGTGCTTCTGTACACTACGGAATTGGATCCACAAGAATTATTACCTACCATTCCACCAATCATGGCTCTATTGGCAGTAGAAGTTTCTGGACCAAAAAATAAACCATGCGGTTGAAGAAATAAATTTAATTCATCGCGAATCACACCAGGTTGCACACGCACCCAGCCTTCTTCTTTATTGAGTTCTAGAATTTGATTGAAATATTTGGATACATCTACGATAATTCCATTCCCCACTACCTGCCCTGCCAAAGAAGTGCCTGCTGTTCTTGGAATTAAAGAAGTTTGATGAGTAGAGGCAAAATCAATAAGTTTTGAAATATCTTGCTTCGTTTTTGGAATGGCTACAGCCAGCGGCAGCTCTCTATAACTAGAGGCGTCCGTTGCATACAAAGTCCTGATCATTTTATCGAAAAAAAGATCTCCCTCCAATTGTTTTGCAAGTTGTTTCAACTGATCCTTCATAATGCTTAATTCAACTTCGCAAAAATACTAAAATAAACAGCGAATTACCAGTTTAAAGTTTTCATGTAAGCGGCGTCGTCTTTAGCGCAATCTAATTCGGTAGTGCCAGTATAAGCTTCTTGTTCTACGATATAATATTTAACGCCCTGTTCAGCCACTTGAGGCAATAAAGATTTATAATTGATATAGCCTTTCCCAATAATACAAGACTCTTTTCCCCCTGTTGCAGTATTAGCCATGTCTTTTACATGTACCAGTTTGAAACGATTAGGAAATTTTTTCATGTAAGCAATAGGATCTACACCAGCAGCCACCGTCCAATACATATCCATTTCAAAATCAACGGTATCTGGATTTGTAGATTTCATCATTAAATCTTGAGGTATAATTCCATTCATAGGTACAAAAGAATAATCATGATTATGGTAAGCAAAACGCAAACCGTTTTTCTTAGTAATTTCTCCGCAAGCATTGAACTCATCAGAGAATTGTTTAAAATTATCAATTGATTTTTGTGCGCCTTTGTGTGGACAAATCAAATACTTCATTCCAATCTCAGCTGCTTGAGCTGCCTTGCGTTCAAAGTCTTGGGTATTATTGCAATGAGAAGACACCATTTTCATATCTAAATCATCCAATACTTTTTTCAATTCTGTATTTTTCATTCCCCAAAAAATACCCTTGTCCCCTTCAAAACCTTCTATTTGTTTGTACCCAGCTTTAGACAATTGTTTTAAAACACCTAGGGTGTCTTTATATAAGGCTTGTTTCACAGTCCATAATTGGATGCCATATTTATTTCCCTTAGCCCCCATCGCCATTAATTCATTGCGAAAAGGCATACTTAAAACTGCACCTGCTAATGCCGTTTGACGCAGGAAATTTCTTCTTGAATTGTTCATAAAAATATTTTAAACGTTTAGATAAAGACCTAACTAGGAAGTTGCCCAAGCCTTGTCCCCTTTTTTATAAGGATAGGAACCATCGTATTTTCCAGGAACCGCATTGTAGCGCAATACCTTGGTAGCGCCTACTTCAGAGCTAAAGAATCCCCATAAGGTCAACTCCTTTAACATGGTAAAATAATGTTTTTGCTCGTCTGGCTTTTTGGTTTTTTGGAAAGCACTTGCTTCCTTGTCTAAGTCTACCAGTAAATCATGGCGTTGAGCAGCAGTGGCCTCCACAAAGGTTTTGCCACTGGCTTTAGTGGATGCCTCGTTTAATTTTTTCAAGCCTTCCACAAAAGTATTTTGGTCTTTTTCTTCATAACAATCTTTGACAATCACGGTCATGAACTCACCCACTTTTGCTTCTTTGGCACCAGGGGTGCTGGTCGCAGGTAAAATGGTTTCTGCTACTTCATTTAAGAAAGTAATATCAGTGGCGGAAAAACTTAGGCCAGTTTTTCCTGTGGTACAACCTGATAAGAATGCTTCTGCGCCTAATACAGTGCCACCCATGATAAGGGCTACTCTTGATAAGGCTTCTCTTCTATTCATCATAAAATAATATTTAAAATTTTATAAAATTATAAGTTTCCTTTTTTCAATTCATTTACTGCGAACTCAGCAGCACGAGCAGTAAATGCCATATAGGTCAAAGAGGGATTTACGCAAGATGAACTTGCCATAAATGCACCATCTGTTACAAATACATTAGGCGCATCCCATACTTGGTTATTGCCATTTAATACAGAAGTTTTAGGATCTCTTCCCATACGTGCTGTACCCATTTCATGAATACCTCTACCTGGGGTACCATCGCCTTCACGTCCTTGAACATTTTTCACGCCTGCTTTTTCTAACATCTCTTGCGCATCAGCTAAAATATCTTTACGCATTTTTTTCTCGTTGTCTTTTAACTCACAATCGATGTTTAAAACATTCAAGCCCCATTTGTCTTTCACTGTTTTATCCAAGGTTACTTTATTGGTGGGGTCTGGCAACATCTCACCAAAACCACCCATGCCCACTGTCCATCCACCTGGTTCAGTCATTGCATCTTTGAATTCACCACCAATAGAAAATTCAGCCACATCATGTTTCCAACCTTGTCTTGTTCCACTACCTTGGTAACCAAAACCACGCACATAGTCACGTTTGTCATCACCCACATTTCTAAACCTTGGAATATAAAAACCATTGGCGCGACGACCAAAAGTGTATTTGTCTTCATACCCTTCTACAGTTCCACCAGCGCCAATGCCTAAATGGTGATCCATTAAGTTTTTACCCAAGGCATCACTGCTGCTACCCAATCCGCCTTCCCAAACATCGGTAGCTGAATTCATCAATAACCAAGTACTATTTAAAGTAGACGCGTTCACAAAAATTATTTTTGCTTTGAATTCAATTGTTTTATTGGTTTCTGCATCCAATACGGTAACACCGGTGGCACGCTTTTTATCTTTGTCGTATTTAATTTCAGTAACAATACTCCAAGGTCTTAAAGTTAAATTACCCGTTGCCATCGCAGCTGGTAAAGTAGAAGACTGTGTACTAAAATATCCGCCAAAAGGACAACCCAACCAACATTTATTTCTGAACTGACAACCAGGGCGACCTTCATGCGGTACAGTAATATTAGCTGTACGACCTATAATTAAGTGACGGGCCCCTTTGTAAATATCTTTAATTCTTGCAGCTACATCTTTCTCCACACAAGTCAAATCCATGGCTGGTAAAAATTGTCCATCAGGTAAAACGGCTAAGCCATCTCTATTTCCACTAATGCCTGCGAATTTTTCTACATAATCATACCATGGCTCAATTTCTTTGTAACGCACAGGCCAATCCACCCCATGTCCATCTTTTGCATTGGCTTCAAAATCCAAATCAGACCAACGGTAAGATTGACGACCCCACATTAAAGAACGACCGCCCACATGATAGCCTCTAAACCAATCGAAACGTTTAGTTTCTACATAAGGGCTGTCTTTATCTACACACCAGTAATCTAAATTAGTTTCGTTCAAAGGATAATCTCTTTTTAACACAGGATAATCTTTGATCATTTCTTGTGTGCGGGTACCACGATGCGGAAAGTCCCAAGCTTCTTTGTTTGCATTGACATAGTCTTTAATATGTTCGATATTTCTACCGCGCTCCAACATTAAAACCTTTAACCCTTTTTGGGTAAGCTCTTTAGCTGCCCATCCACCGCTAATTCCAGAGCCCACTACAATTGCATCATACTGTTGTTCTGCCATCTTATAAATTTTTAGAATTGATTGTTATATATTAAAATAAATAAATTTAAACATCGCAAATTTTAACCGAGGCTGCTAAAGAAGCAATCGGATCTTTATCTGCCGGAATAAATTCTTGTGCCACATATCCCTTGAAGCCTGTTTTAACAATGGCACGCATAATGGCTGGATAATTTAATTCTTGTCTTTCATCAATTTCATTTCTACCTGGCACACCTCCTGTATGGTAATGTCCAAAATATTGATGATCTCTTTGAATGGTACGAATGATATCGCCTTCATCAATTTGCATGTGGTAGATATCAAACAATAATTTGAAATTAGGAGAATCTAAACGCTTACACAATTCAATACCCCAAGAAGATTTATCACACATGTAATCTTTATGGTCTACTCGTGAATTTAAAAGTTCCATTTGAAGAATCACGCCTCTTTTTTCTGCATGCGCTAAAATTCTTTTTAAACCTGTTACGCAATTTTTCAAACCGGTCTCGTCATCCATACCTCTTCTACTTCCAGAGAAACATATTAAGTTCGTATAACCAGCGTCAGCAACATAATCGATGTGATCATTATAATTTTTAACTAATTTATCATGGTATTGTATAGTATTAAAACCATCGGTTAAATTTAATTCGGCACCCCAGCACATCGTAGCGGTCAATCCGTTTTCTTTTAAAACTTTCCAATCAGAAGGACCCACTAAATCCATGCCAATCATGCCAATTTCTTTAAAGCTTTTTGCCAAAGATTCCAATGGGATTTTACTGTAACACCATCTGCAAGCAGTATGATTGATGTTTCCTTTTAGGGGTAATGTACTTGTTTGATTTTTCACGGCTGCAAAAATATTTGAAGGAAGTGCAACACCTGTTGCAAGTGCAGCAGATCCAGTTAAAACTTGTTTAATTAGTTTACGTCTATTGACATTAGATGACATAGCAGAATCGTTAGGTTTACAATAAAGTTGATTGGATAAATATAATTTTTATTTCCTGTTTTTAAAAAAATAATTGATGGAAAAAGGAGGTAATTTGCAAAATAATAAGGAAATTGCTACTAGTAATACTCCGAAAGTGTTAGATTGACACATTCAAACGATTTTTAAGCCAATAAAATACTCAAAAAATGAACCGAAAACTTAGAATGGGAATGGTAGGTGGAGGAAAAGATGCCTTCATTGGTGCCATCCACAGACTTGCTGCCAACATGGATGGACTCATTGAAATTAGCTGTGGTGCCTTAAGCATCAATCCTGAAATTGCTGTTGCCTCAGGTGAAGCTTTGTTTCTTCCAAAAGAAAGAACCTACTTGACATTCGATGAAATGATCAAAAAAGAAGCTGCTTTGCCTGCAGAGGTGAGAATGGATTTTGTGACTATCGTAACGCCCAACTTTGCACATTTTGCTCCAGCAATGATGGCCTTAGAATATGGCTTTCATGTGGTGATTGAAAAGCCTATTACTTTTTCATTGGATGAAGCAAAACAATTAAAGAAAAAATTAGACGAAACAGGCTTGACTCTTTGTTTGACACATACTTATTCTGGCTATCCCATGGTGAAACATGCCAAAGCAATGGTTAAAGACGGGCAATTGGGAAAGATTCGTAAGATATGGGTAGAATATGCGCAAGGCTGGTTGAGTAGATTGTCTGAAAGAGAAGGCAATGCTCAAGCCGCATGGAGAACTGATCCAAAAAAATCTGGAAAAAGTTCGGTAATGGGGGATATTGGTACCCATGCTGCTCATTTAGCTGAATACATTAGTGGTGCAAAAATTACAGAAGTCTGCGCCGAATTAAATACGATGGTAGAAGGAAGAATGTTGGATGATGATGGCGCTGTCATGTTGAAGTTTGACAATGGCGCTAAGGGGGTATTAATGGCCTCACAAGTAGCAGCCGGCGAAGAGAACAATTTAAAAATTAGAATTTATGGGGAAAAAGGCGGCATCGAATGGATGCAACACGAGCCTAATACCTTACATGTAAAATGGATGGATCAACCTGCACAAGTATTAAGAGCTGGTGGTAATTATGGAGATCGACTTTCTCCTGTGGCCATTCACAATAGCCGCACACCAGGAGGACATCCAGAAGGTTATTTAGAAGCTTTTGCGAATATCTACCGCAATTTTGCTTTAACCCTTGGCTGTAAAATTGACGGCACGAAGCCTAGTGCTGAAATGTTAGACTTCCCAGGCATTGAAGATGGTTTAAGAGGCATGGCATTTATTGATAACGTAGTAGCATCATCGCAGTCCGATACTAAATGGACGCCTTATGTTTTATAAAATAAACTTATGACAACAATTAAAGGACCCGCAATTTTTTTAGCCCAATTTATGGGCGACGAAGCGCCCTTCAATACTTTAGAAAGTATTTGTAAATGGGCGGCTGGATTAGGTTTCAAAGGAGTACAAATTCCTAGTTGGGATCCAAGATGCATCGATTTAAAAAAAGCTGCAGAAAGTAAAACTTATGCAGATGAAATAAAAGCCATCGTTGCAAAAGCAGGAATGGAAATCACCGAATTGTCTTCGCATTTACAAGGACAACTAGTGGCCGTTCACCCCGCCTATGATGCACAATTTGATGGATTTGCACCCAAAGAAGTGCATGGTAATTCAAAAGCTAGAACAGAGTGGGCAGTGCAACAATTAATCTATGCAGCCAAGGCTTCACAAAATTTAGGCTTGAATGCACATGCTACCTTTAGTGGTTCATTATTATGGCATACGGTATATCCTTGGCCACAACGTCCAGCAGGATTGGTAGATACAGGATTCACTGAACTAGCCAAAAGATGGACGCCTATCTTAAATGAATTTGATAAAGTTGGGGTAGATCTTTGTTATGAAATTCATCCTGGTGAAGATTTACATGATGGCGTTACTTATGAAATGTTTTTAGATAAAGTAAAGCAACATCCACGTGCTTGTCTATTATATGATCCGTCACATTTTGTTTTACAGTGTATGGATTACTTAGGTTATATCGATGCTTTTCATGAGCGCATTAAAATGTTTCATGTAAAAGATGCAGAATTTAATCCAAGCGCTAAGCAAGGTGTTTATGGTGGTTATCAAAACTGGATTGACCGCGCAGGCAGATTTAGATCACTCGGCGATGGTCAAGTAGACTTTAAAAGTATTTTTAGCAAATTAGCTGCTTACAATTACAAAGGTTGGGCAGTAATGGAATGGGAATGTGCCATCAAACATCCTGAAGTGGGTGCTGCTGAAGGCGCTATCTTTATTCAAAAAAACATCATTAAAGTAACAGAAAAAGCATTCGATGATTTTGCTAACACAGGATCAGACGAAGCATTTAATAAAAAAATATTGGGTATTTAAACATTAAAAAAGAAAGAAGTATGAAGCAGGTTTTATTTATGATGACAGCAGTAGTGGCCTTGATGGCTTGTGGTGGCGGATCAACAGAAGCACCAAAAACAGCAACCGCTGATGTAGCAGCTGCTCCAGCTGGTAACGCTTTGTCTGATAATCCAGATTATCAAAAAGGATTGGCCTTAGTAGCAGGCAGTGATTGTTTAACTTGTCATAAAACTAGTGAAAAGAATATTGGACCTGCGTATAAAGAGGTAGCAGCAAAATATGAGAACAATGAGGAGAATGTTAAAATGTTGGTTTCAAAAATTATTAAAGGCGGAAGTGGCAACTGGGGCGCTATCCCAATGACCCCGCATCCTCAATTAAAACCCGAAGATGTAGAGCAAATGGTTAAATATATATTACTTTTAAAGAAGTAATATAATCCAGGGCAGGATTCACTTTTAACGCTTAACCAATTTACATGAAAACATTTCTATTAACAATGGTGGTGAGCTTTGTTTGTATTCAAGCAAGCGCACAAGAAAAATGGATTTCCTTATTTGATGGTAAGACCATGAATGGCTGGCATACCTATGCAAAGGAAAAAGTAGGGAGCCTTTGGCAGATAGAAGATGGCGCCATCACTTTAGACCCTGCGCGTAGAACAAAAAATGGCGGTGGTGATATTGTCACGGATGAATCATTCAATGATTTTCATTTGCAATTAGAATGGAAGATTGCTAAAAACGGCAATAGCGGTATTATCTTTTTTGTACAAGAAGACCCTAGATATAAAAATACTTGGTTTACAGGACCAGAAATGCAAGTGCTAGACAATGATGGTCATGAAGATGGTAAAATCATCAAGCACAGAGCGGGCAATTTATATGATTTAATCGTAGGAACAGAAGGTGCAGTAAAAGAAGTGGGCGAATGGAACTTAGTTGACATCATCAATGAAAAAGGGTTACTCACTTTAAAATTGAATGGCATCGAAACCGCCAAAACCACTTTGGGAGACGACCATTGGAAAGAGCTAATAAAAAATAGTAAATTTTCAAAAGGGGAATCCCCTGACTTTGGAAAAATATTTGCAGGAAAAATTGCCTTACAAGATCATGGCAATGGTGTTGCTTATAGAAACATTCGTATTCAAAAATTATAATTCATGGTAGTGCCCACTATTCATGAAAATTTTATGCGTCAGGCCCTCGTGCAAGCACAGAGGGCCTTTGACATGGATGAAGTGCCAGTGGGTGCTATCTTAGTGATGCATGAAAAAATTATTGCTAAAGCGCACAATCAGGTTCAATTGCTAAAAGATGTTACTGCGCATGCGGAAATATTGGCCATTACTAGCGCCTGCGAAAGTATACAAGCCAAGTACTTACCCGAAGCTACACTCTATGTTACACTAGAGCCTTGTTTGATGTGTGCCGGTGCTTTGTACTGGAACAAGATTGGACATATTGTTTTTGGCGCTTATGATGAAAAAAATAGTTACCGCAGGGTCACAGAAAAAAATCCTTTTCATCCTTCCACTACTTTATTGGGCGGTATACTCCAAGACGACTGCGCTGCGCTCATGCAAGCTTTTTTTAAAGCCAAACGATAATAAGTTTACTTATAAAGCTTCGTAAAAAATAGCTTTCCTGCGTAATTCTAAAAACGGATTACTTCGGAAACTATTTATTTACTGCGCTTCAGACTAGCCTTTATTTTCTATTTCAGGAAAAAAAGAGGGCCACTCGCTTAAATCAACACAAAGCATTGTAATTTTAGGCTTCATTCGCAAACACAATAAATAAAAAATATGTCATTTACCTTACCTGCATTACCCTATGCACACGAAGCCTTAGAGCCCCACTTTGATACTTTGACCATGCAAATTCACCATGGCAAACACCATCAAGCCTATGTAGATAATTTAAACAAGGCCGTGGCTGGTACACCGAACGAAGGAAAAAGTATAGAAGAATTAGTAAAAGTAGCTGGTACTATTAGCCCAGCGGTTAGAAACAATGGTGGTGGTCATTGGAACCATAGTTTCTTTTGGGCAAGCTTAGCCCCTAATGCAGGCGGTGCTCCAACAGGCGCATTAGCAGATGCCATCCATACTGCCTTTGGAAGCTTTGATGCATTCAAAGAAAAATTTGCAGCTGCTGGTATGACTCGTTTTGGAAGTGGCTGGGCTTGGTTAATTGTAAAAGACGGAAAATTAGAAGTAAGCTCTACCCCTAATCAAGACAATCCTTTAATGGATGTAGCTGAAGTAAAAGGACATCCTATTTTAGGCGCCGATGTTTGGGAACATGCCTATTATTTAAAATATCAAAACAGAAGAGCTGATTATTTAGCTGCTTTTTGGAATGTAGTGAATTGGTCTGTGATTGCAGATCGTTTGGCTGCTGCAAAATAAAATAATAAAAATTATCCTAAAAACCTGCACTTAAAAACTGCAGGTTTTTTTATGTAAAATATTTTTAAATAGAGGACGCGTCTAAGGCACTGGGTCATAGCCCTGACCACCGCCTGGTCTACATTTACTTAATCTTTTGGCCCCTAAATAAATGCCTTTGATCGGACCATATTTTTGAATGGCTTCACTTGTATAATGAGAACAGGAAGGCGTGAACCTGCATTTACTAGCCCCCATCCAAGGTGAAAGCACGTATTGATAAAAACGTATCAACAGAATAAAAGGAAAGGCTATAATTTTTTTAAGCTTAGGCAATTTGAATTTTATTAAGATTTATTCAATTTAGCAACCAGTATCGAAAGCGCCTCTTTTACTTTAGCTTGAATTTCTACTTGGGTAAGTACAAGCGCATCCGTGTATAAGAAAAATAAATTAACACGTTTTTTATCCAGGTTTGCCTGGCTGAAGAAATTTGGTTTTTCTAATCGGTAGGCTTCTCTTAATAATCTTTTCACTCTATTGCGCTGCACCGCTTTTCTAAAAGTTCTGCTAGGCGCCCCCACGCCTGCTTGTAACAAACTGCTAAGCGCTGCTTTATCATTGCTAATAACAATAGGTTCAATGGTATAAATAAGTCTAATGGGGAATACATTAATTGCCTGGCCAGTAGAAAATAAATGCTGTGTTTGTTTTCTACTTTTTAATTTATCTATTTTCTGATATGTAAAAACGCTAGACAATGAAGGAAAATTAAAGTGATAAAAAAAGTCCCTCCCGAATGACGGGAAGGACTTTAAAATTATTGAATTTATTTGTAATAGCTAGAAAGGGGTACTCCTTAGATTAATTTTTCTTTAATCCTTTCTCGCTAGATACAGTTAGAGATTCCATACGCTTACGAAAACCATGAACAGATTTACGACGACGTTTATGTGGTTGAAATGTACGTTTCATTTGATGTCTTTTACTTGCTTAGTTTCTTAAAATTGTTTCCACTTCAATAGCAGTCACCATACCACTACCTGTGAAAGGACGGCAAAAATAGGGTTTTTTTTCATTTTTTAAGCTAAATCTGTATGTTTTGCCTCAATTTTTTGTCCAAAAAACAAACTGGCCTGCTTTTCAAAGCTTAGAGGCTCATCTGTTGTAAAAAAGGACAAATGCCCATTTTTACTGCATTTTTGCGCCATTTCTGGATGTGCTACTAAGTATTTTGCCAAACTTTCCGCCACAATTGCACCCTGTTCCACCAGTTTCACCCCAGGGGGCAAAAAGGACCTTATTTTAGCTTCCAATAAAGGATAATGAGTGCAAGCAAGCAAAATAGCATCAATCTCGGTAGACTGCTTAAAAAGGGCATCCAGGTACTGTTGGACAAAATAGTCTGCGCCAGGATGATCGTATTCTCCATTTTCAATCAAGGGCACCCACATTGGGCAGGCTTGTTGGTATACTTTAAGCGCAGGAAAAAACTTAGACAATTCTATGGCATAGCTATCGCTTTGGATAGTGCCTTGGGTACCCATGATACCCACTTTTTGAGTCTTGGAAAAATTTCCTAATACTTCAGCACTAGGTCTAATTACACCTAATACCCTTTTCCCTGGAGCCAATTGAGGTAAGTCAAGTTGTTGAATGTTTCTAAGCGCTTTGGCCGATGCCGTATTGCAGGCCAAGACCACCAATTCACAACCTTGTGCAAAAAACCAATTGACTGCTTCTAAAGTATATTGATAGACTGTATCAAAAGATCTTGTGCCATAGGGGGCACGGGCATTGTCCCCTAAATAAATATAATCGTAAGTAGGCAATTGTTTTTTCAACTCTTTCAATATGGTCAACCCTCCATATCCACTATCAAAAACACCAATGGGTGCTGGCATAAAATAAATTTAACTTTCTTCTGTAAAACTAAGAACCTCGTTGCATAACAACGAGGTTCTTCCTATAAATATTTAAAAAAAGATTATCCTTTTTTAGCTGGTGCCGCTTTAGCAGCAGCAGGGACAGGCATAGTTGCACCGCCAGTAGCTGCTTTGAAAGCGTCTACTACTTCTTTAGGCAAATTCAATTTCAACTTCATGGCCACTCTGATGGTTAAGTTATCGGCAATGGATGGTTGCGCATAAGGAGACAATGATTCTGCTTTCAATACTAAACTGTATTTATTTTCTGCAACTACTTCGCTTAAAGCAGCAGCTACTTTTTGTCTGTAAGGCAGCAATAGTCCTTCTTCTTTTTGTTGCATTGCTTGTTGTTGGTATTGTTGCCAGTTAATCAATTTGTATTTTAATTTATTCAAATCGGTAGTGGCCATTTCAAGTGCTTTTGGTCTTTTAGACAAATCAGCAGAATCTTTTTTGTAAATGCTGTCTTTCACTTGATAGTCTTTCAATGTGTAGTTGTACTCGTCTTGTAAAGTATCTTGTGCATAAGATCTAAGTACACTATCCAATTTTTCTTGAATTCCAGGGAACAAAGAAATAACACTTTGATCATCAAAATAACCAATTTTAATTTGCGCAGAAGCGGTGTTGGTCAATGTTACTGCTACTAGTAAGATGGCAGCAATTAGGAAACCTTTTTTCATAACTTGTTTTTTTATTTTTACTATTTCTATTTTATAATAGTTAATTGTTGATCCCCAATTCTTTTAAAACGTCGTCGCTTTTATCCAGTTTCGGGTCTGCAAATATAATGGTAATTCCTTCACTTTTATCCAAAATGAAGTCATAAGCGCGGGCTGTGGCCATTTTTTGGACTGCATTATAGACCTTGTCTTGGATGGGTTTGACCAATTTTTGCCTTTCCTTAAACAAATCTCCCTCATAACCAAAACGCTTTTTTTGCAAGTCTCTGAGCTCTTTTTCTTTTGCAAAAAGTTCATCCTCACGCTTTTTTCTCAAATCTTCAGAAAGCATAAACTGCTCCCCTTCGTAGTTTTTATACATTTTATCAAGCACCATTTGCTTGTCATCAATTTCTTGTTGCCACTGATCGCCCAATACCTTTAATTTTTTATCTGCCTCTTTGTATTCAGGTATTTTGTCCAAGATATATTTAGTATTGATGACTGCATATTTACTTTGGGCATCTGCCCCCACAAAGCCCACCAATGCTAAAACAAGAATTAATAAATGTTTTTTAAATTTCATATACTTATTTTTAAAATGAACAGTGCTAATTTATTCTGGTTCGAAGCCCAACATAAAGGTAAACCTTCCTGCGTCTTTTAAGCTATTGGTGGCATTCAATCTATCCAAACCAATACCATAATCAAAGCCCAATAAACCAAACATAGGTAAGTAAAAACGCATGCCAACACCCACAGAGCGTCTAAGGTTGAATGGATTAAATTCTTTCATACTGTACCAACCATTGGCTGCTTCAAAAAAGCCCAAGGCATAAATGGTACTACTTGCAGCCAAGCTCAATGGATACCTAATTTCCATCGCATACTTATTAAAGATGGTAAATTTTTGTCTAGAAGATTGCTGATCAGGATTTACTTTAGGATTAGAACTCTCATACACAGGATAACCTCTTTGTGCAATGATATCGTAACCCAATAAAGCAAACTGATTGCTTAAACCAGCATCCCCTAATTGGAAACGTTCAAATGGGGAAACTTGTAAATCACTATTATACGCACCCAAGAAACCATATTTAGCAGCAAAACGTAATACAAATTGTTTGTTGTGGTCTTCCCCGCCTGGTTTACCCAATGGTACAAACCACTCTCCGTTAAATCTCCATTTATGGTATTCCAACAATTCAAATGCATTGGCTGCACTGTTCACATTGGGCAATACCAAAGAATAAGGTGGTGTCAATTGAGCACTTAATAAAAAAGTAGAGCCCGATCTTGGAAACAAAGGTTGGTCAACAGAAGTTCTTTGTAAGGCTATTCTAAAGTTGACATTGTTTACAGCACCATTGCTGAAATTGGGCAAATTGTAGGGGTCAATCGCATAATTGCTTAAAAAATAACGGGTATAATTTAAGCCCATGCTTAAAGAAAAGTAATCATCTGGCCAGCCCAATTGCCTTCCAAAAGATACGGTACCCCCCGTAGTTGAAATGTACCTAGTATCTGCGGTGCTCAAATTGTACATACCAGTTAATGGATCAATGGTTTGTCCATATTTTGTATTGTATACACTTACAGTCAATGTATTTCTTTTAATAGCTCCAAACCAAGGTTCAGTAAAGGTGAAATTATAGGACCTAAATGCTTTACCATTACTTTGCGCTCGTATACTTAATTTTTGACCATCTCCCATAGGCAATGGATCCCAAGCAGTTTTCTTAAATATATTTTTTGAAGAGAAGTTATTAAAAGTAACGCCAATGGTTCCTGTTAATCCAATATAGCCTCCCCATCCCGCACTCAATTCCAATTGATCGCTCGACTTTTCTTCCACACCATAATTGATATCTACTGTACCATCTTCTGGATTAGGCACAGGATCAATTTTAATTTTTTCTTGATCAAAGAAATTCAATTGTGCAATTTCACGTTGTGAACGTATTAATAAACTACGGCTAAATTTGTCTCCAGGAATGGTTCGAATCTCACGACGAATTACAAAATCTTTTGTTTTTTCATTGCCCGCAATTCTAATGGTTTTGATCGTGGCTTGAGGCCCTTCTATCATTCTAATTTCAAAATCGATGGTGTCATTGTATACCGCTGTTTCGATAGGATCTACTCTAAAAAATAAATAACCATCATCTTGATACAAGCCACTGATATCGCCTCCTTCAGCTGTTTGAATTTTCCCTAATTTGGTATACAACACTTCGCGGTTGTAGATATCTCCTCTTTTAATATTTAAAATAGAGAACAATAAAGAATCTGGATACTTGGTATTTCCTCTCCAACTAATACCCCCAAAGAAGTACCTACGGCCTTCTTTAACCTGCATGTCAATATTCAAATTTCCTGCAGCATTGTGGTAGACCGTGTCTTTTTCAATGACAGCATCTCTATAACCTAAGGAGTTGTAATAATTTAATAAGTTGTCTTTGCTTTCGTCGTATTTTTTTACATCAAACTTTGCAGAAGAAAAACTAATTCTTGCGTAAGGGTTTAATATTTTTTTAGTCTTGGTAAAAGTCAAAAATCCTTTTTCTTTTAAATATTGTTCAAAAGTATAAGGAGATGTTTTTACAATCACTGGTTTGTCATTGATAGGGAATAAAGTCAATCTAGATTTCTCATGTACTTCCTTTAAACTCTTTTTCAATTTACCTTCTTCCACTTTATTGCCACCAAAATTAATATTGTTGATGCGCACTTTGGGCCCTTTGTCTACCACAAAATCTAATAATAAATTATTTTTTCTTGTAGCGTCTCTTCTTTCTTTGATGCTAACTTTAACGTCTTGAAATCCTTTTTCAGCATAATATTTTTTAATGCCTTCAACAGCAGTAATTTTCATGTTCTCTGTAATTACCCTATTGGGCGTTAAACCAGTTTTTCCAGACAAATCATCATGGTCCGATTTACGCACACCAATAAATGAAAATTTAGACAAACGTGGCCTTTCAATTACATCAATTTCTACATCAATTTCTTTGTCTTTTAAATCAGTCAGATAAATGCTTACATCACTGAAGTAATTTTGATCCATCAATTTGTGTATGGATTTAGCAAAGTTATCGCCCCCTGGCAAAATCACTTCATCCCCAATGTTTAAAGCAGACAAAGAAAGTAATAAGTTCTCATCAAAGAATTGATTTCCAACTACTTTAATGTTGCGAATTTTGTATTTAGTAGGTATTTTTTGAGTAAAAATTCCAAGCAGCTTTACATTAATTTGAGTAATAGAATCTTGAGCAGGCGCATCCTGTCCATAAGAAGTCAAAGAAATTAAAAGTACTGATAGTGAACCTATTAAAAATTGGCGAAAATTCTGCATCTGCTGTGGGACTACATTTATAATTTTAAAAGAGCTGCAAATTACTCGTAATAATTCAAAGTCTTTGTTAAAACCTTAAAATAAATATATTAAATATTATTTTAATTTGTATGGATTTGTTGACTGGTTTTGCCAAATCTACGCTCCCTAGATTGATAATCCAATAACGCTTCAATCAAATCCTTTTTACGAAAATTGGGCCAACGGGTGTTCGTAAAATACAATTCAGCATAGGCGAGTTGGTACAATAAAAAATTGCTAATTCTATACTCCCCACTGGTACGAATCATTAATTCAGGATCAGGAAATGCACTCGTAGTAAGGTTTTTAGACAAAACTGTCTCATTGATTTGATCTGCTTGAAGCTGGCCTGACTGCACTTGTAGGGCAATTTTCTTGGCCGCCTCTGCTAATTCCCAACGACTGCTGTAACTCAATGCGATGATGAGCTCTAATCCTGTATTTTGGGCGGTTTGCTGCATCCCTTCGGCCAATGCTTTTTGAGCGTCCGGAGGCAATAAACCCAGGTTTCCAATAAAGTGCAGTTTGATATTATTTTTATGTAAATCGGGTACTTCCTTTGCAATGGTATCTACAAAAAGGCTCATCAACCCATTCACCTCTATTTCGGGACGGTCCCAATTTTCAGTACTAAAAGCATATAAAGTGAGGTATTTAATGCCAATTTCAGTAGCCGCTTCCACCACTTTTCTTACACTTACTACTCCTTCATAGTGACCAAACAATCGATCTTGACCCTGTTCTTGGGCCCACCTGCCATTACCATCCATAATGATAGCGACATGTTTAGGTAGTTTATGTAGATCCAAATTTTCCATGGGGTGAAATTAAGAAAATAACTAGTTTATTTACGTTTAAATAAACTTAAAAATCCTTTTTGGGCACTTGTTTTGTCATCAGGTTCATCTATACCGAAAATGGTTTTTTTCTTTTCATTGTATTGCTTGTCTGGGCCATATGTTTTTTTAATATTGTAGGATAGACCAAATTTCAAACTAAAATATTGGTCTCTACCAGAAGCACTAGGTTGCAATCCATTTTGTAATTCATTATCACCAAAATAATCAATTTGATCCGAATTGGTAAAACGATAACTAGCTTCTCCAAAAACATTAATTGGCCCAATGACATTGTATTTCAATCCTAAGTTGATGGGATAAGTAATTGTTCTAATAGTTTTTGCTTCTAAGAATTCTGCAGGCATTGGAATATTATTAGCTAAATAACCACTAATAGATTTCCAAGCACCCACACCAAAACTTAAATAGGGAAAAAAGCGATAATCATTATACCCATCAATGAATTTTAAAAAGTATAATTCCATCATTACACTTGCATCATGGGACACTCTTTCAAAACTCAAACCCCTATTAATAGCATACGCATTGGTAGATAAATTGTCATTGGCTTGCAGTGTAATTTTTTCATAATTTAGCCTAAAGCCAATGTAATCGTTCACTAATTTTTTATAAAATGCACCATAAGTTGGTTGGGGATTGTACACTCCTGGAGCAATGTCTCCCCTAAAACTGGATACGCCTTGAAATACACCAATCTCCCCTCTGTTTTCTACCAATTGTACATATTGTGCGTTGGCCCTACTAGTCAATAGGCAGGTAAAAAATAAATAGATTGTTAATCTGCGCATGCACTAATTTCTTTTGTCCAAACCCCAAGTTAATTTTGTTCTGAGTGTAGTTAAATAACTATTCTCATTGAGTCTTATGAAATGAACCATAAAATTTTCTTTCTTGATGGCCAATTGAATATCGATGGGCACGATTTCTTTTCTAGCATCCATCGCGCAAATCAATTCTTCGGTTCTTCCTTCCACTTCAAAAGAAATGACAGAAGAATCGGGAACCACAATAGACCTAACATTTAAATTGTGCGGCGCTACAGGGGTGATGACAAAACTAGCAGAATCAGGAAAAAGTATGGGGCCATTACAACTCATATTGTACCCAGTAGAACCAGTAGGCGTAGCTACTATAATTCCATCTGCCCAATAAGAATTTAAAAATTCACCATTTAAATAAGTGTGAATTTTAATCATGGGTGAAGTGTCTCTTTTATGAATTGCAAATTCATTCAAAGCATAAGGGGCTGTTTCAAAAATATTAGCGTTGGCATCTAAATGCAGTAGCGATCTTTTTTCAATCACATAAGAACCATTGACCAAGGCTTCCACCATGATACTTAGCTCATCTTTAGAAATGGTCGCTAAAAATCCAAGCCTGCCATAATTGATGCCTAAGATTGGGATATTGGTCGATCCTACAATGGTCACGGCATCTAAAACAGTTCCATCACCCCCTACGCTAATTAAACAATCTACTTGACCGTTTAAATCAGCCATAGAAGTAAAAGGAATTAATGCATTTTTGCCTTTGGCCTCCTTTAAATTAAATTTTGTGAGTAGATCGGCAAAGACATAGATGGTCGTGTCATAACGGTTCAATTCGAACAACAAAGCATTTAAAGATTGTTGTTGGTCTAAATCTACCCCTCTACTATATATCGCAACTTTCATGTAATAAATTAAAAATTTAAGCCTGCATGCAAATATAACCCTTTGTCTCCAAGCTGATTCAAGCTGTAATCAATTTTTAACACAAAATCATAGATACTTACGATGTCAAGGCCTAGTCCTGCTGTTCTTAAAAGGGTATTGGAAAGTTTGGTGTAATTGATGGGCCGATCTGCATACACATACCCTAAATTCGTAAACGCTTTAAACCAAAACTTATATTTGATTTCTGGCAATATTTTCTTAGCAATTAAATTTTTAAGGGTAAAGCCTCCAAGTGCATAGTGCCATTCGGCTTTCAATAAACTACCAGCATTGCCATCAATAACATAATATTCTAAGCCATTCATTTGTAAATTACCATACCCCATTAACCGCCCATCTGTATAATTGTGATTGGGTAATAATTTGATGATCGAATTAGACTCCAATAATACAAAGCTGTTTTTTGTTAGTGGACTGGCCCATACCTTTCTAAATTGAAAAGAACTTAAATCACTTCTATCTGAAAAACGATGGTAAGCAGCAATTTCTGTAGCAGCTCCATTGGTAGGATAAGCATTGTAATCAAATTTTACTTTGGTATAAGCAAAAGAAAAATCTATATAATTAAAGGACTTACTAAGACTAGGTAAAAATGCAGGTTGAATAAAAAATGCAGAATCTGAAATTTCATTTTGCCCTACTCCTATTTGAAAATTATGTCTTTCGTATAAATTGGGTCGATACAAAAAATTTATATTTGAACGAAAACCTTTTTGAATGACTGCCTCTGTTTTGTAAAATATTTGTTGATCAAAGTTCGTAGAAGTATTGATTTCTTTTTGGGTAAAGTATTGCATACCTAATCCAATCCTATATTGTAATTTTTTATCAAAATAAGGAAACTGATACCTCAGAATAGCTTGTTGGGTATATCCAGCAATCAGCCCTATGACTAAATTGTCATTGTTGCCTGTAAAATTACTCTCCCTTAAGTTTAATCCATAATTCACCCGGTCGAGGCTTCTATGTTCTTGATCCCACCACTGACTAAAATTTCTATCCACCCATCTAAAATAAGGGATAGGAAAAAAATACCATCTTTCCTTTAAAGTGATTTTAATACGATAAGAAAGGCTATCCGTAGTGCTTGAATTTACTTCTGCGTCAATAAACAAGGAAGTATTGATGAGTTGTTGTTGTGCTATTTTATTATAATAAGCTAATGAATCTTTGGCTATGAAGTCCCCAACACGAAAAGGCAACTCTCTTAAAACAATATAATCCTTGGTTTTTTTATTCCCCTCAATGTCAATAGCGGCAATCTTAATTTGCGCATACATGCATTCTGTAAAAAAGCAAAAAAGAATAACTAAAAAGAAAGCATGTTTATTTATTTTAAACATCTAAATAATTCATTAAATGATGGTAGTGGTCCTCTAGGTCATTGTTCAAAGGAGAATTGCCAAAATAATGAAGTACTTGATAATCGTATCTTTGAAAGGTAGCGATCACCGCTGCAGCTTCTTCTCTATTTAATTTTATAGTGATCACCATGGCCCCATTGGTTTCATCAAAATAAGAATTCAATTGAATAATTTGAGCATTGTTGGTTTCTACCAGGCGGCTCATTTCTGCCAAAGAATATTGATGAGGCAAAATGGACAATACAATAATGGCGCCAGGCTGATCCAATCCTAAAAATTGCGATAACTGATCATTCAGATTTTTTTGGGGAATCACTCCCACACATTCCTGCTGCTCATTAAGCACAGGCAATAAAGTCAATTGATGTTTGGAAAATAAATGCAAGGCAGTTAAAAAATGAGCGCTGCCATTGATACAAAAACGCGCAATTGGTTCTATTAGTTGTGCCATAGTCTGCTTGGACGCTAGGTCTAAAATGGCTTCCTTGTTGACTAGTCCAATATAATAGTCGTCTTTGACTACCGGCAAATGCTGTACTTCAAAGTCTTCCATACATTTTAAAACAAATGCTGCCGTATCTTCTAAACGAAGCATAGGATAACCTTGTATAGTAATGTCTTTGGCTAGCATTAAAAATTATTTTGGTAAGGCGTTCAGAAATTTTTCAAGTATTGAATTGAATTCGGCGGGCACTTCCATCATAGGTGCATGACCACATTTTTCAATAAAATGCAATTCACTATTTGAAATTAATTTCTTAAACTCTTCTGCAACAAAAGGGGGCGTAACAATGTCATTTTTACCCCAGATTAATAAAGTAGGTTGTTTGATTCCCTTTAACTCATCTCCTAAATTATTTCTGATGGCGCTTTTGGCCAAAGCAATAATTTTAATGACTTTAATTCTATTGCGTGTTATTTCGAAAACTTCATCTACCAATGCTGGCGTAGCCATCGCAGGATCATAAAATGTTTGGGCTGTTTTATTTTTGATGTATTCATAGTCGCCTCTTTTGGGGTAAGAGTCGCCCATGGCATTTTCAAATAAACCACTGCTTCCTGTTAATGTTAATGATTTTACTTTTTCAGGATTTTTCAATACATAGACCAAGGCCACATGGCCACCAAGCGAGTTGCCCAACAAATGAATATGATTGTAGCCTTTGTGCTCTATAAATTGAGTCACATGTTTGGCCAATCCAGAAACGCTGGTATGTAAAAGGTCTAAATCAAATAAGGGCAATAAAGGCACCACTACTTTATGGGTCGTTCTAAACTTTTCAATTAAATCAGAAAAATTACTTAAGGCGCCAAACAATCCATGAAAAAGCATAAGCGTCTCTCCTTCGCCCACTTCTAAATATTCAAATTTGTCGTCTTTTTTTATTTCGTATTCCATATTCTTTAGTTCTTTGCAACATTAGTTTACAAAAAATACAGGTACGGCAAGCCTACCCATTTGGATAAAGATACTTAATTCATGGTAAAAAGCTGCTAAGGAAGGGGGTGATTGCTTATTTCATTAAAACCTTAACAATTTAGTAATGTATTCTAAATCAATTAGTTCTAATCAAAAATTACAATTTAAAAGGATTGGAAAAAGTAGTTAAAGTAGTTTTTATAGACGGAAGCCAGATGGCCATTTTCTCCATGCAAAAAGGCCACCATTTTTGAAGACATGGATAAGTATAAGTGGCCTTCATTTCCGAGGCTTCTATCACCCCTAAAATTTGTAAAAAATAAACCACCGCACTTAAGATCGTAAAATATATAAAACCATATAGTAGGATACCCAAAAGTTTATTTAACCAACCTAATAGCAACCATTCAGCAGTTTGTTGCAAGAAGCTGGCCATCCATTTTAAAATTACCAAGACCAAAATAAGCACGATCAAAAAAGAAATAAAGGGCAACCAGTGAGAAGCAATTTTGGTATGTTCCTTTAATTGACCAGCCACCCAGCCTGCGAACTGAAAGGCTAAAACCAAGCCTATAAATAATGAAAAAAAAGAAATCAATGCTCTTATAAAACCATTCTTATAGCCTTGTAAAATTGCAATGATGAATAGGGTGCCAGCAAAAATATCTAACCACATATATTATTGGCTTAATAATTCTTTAGCAATGGCGGATATAATTTTTCCATCTGCTTGCCCAGCCAATTGTTTGGTGGCCATACCCATTACTTTTCCTAAATCCTGTGGGCCAGCTGCACCCACTTGTGTGATAATGGCTTGGACAGCTGCTTTCACGGCTTCTTCGCTCATTTGTGCTGGTAAGAATTTTTCAATCACGGCAATCTCTTCTTTTTCTTTCAACGCAAGGTCTGCTCTATTTTGTTGTTCAAATATGGTTAAAGAATCTTTACGCGACTTGACTAATTTTTGTAATAATTTCATTTCGGTATCTGCAGAAATTTCTCCGTTGGCACCTGGTTCAGTTTTGGCTTTGATAATTTCTGCTTTAATGGCCCTTAATCCACGAAGCAAGGCCTCGTCTTTATTTTTCATGGCGTCTTTTAACAAAGACATTACGTCCGTTTCTAAACTCATAATCGGTTATTTTGGATTTTGTGAAAGTTGACTTTCTCTAAATTTTTTATAAAATGTTTTGGCAAATTCTTTAAACTCATTGGATAAATTTTCATCTTGGGTGGCTCTTAAATAAGCATCACTCATACCCATTAAATTTTGATAAAAGAAATCTGCCATTTCATCGACCATCATTTCTTTGGTCCATAAGTCAATACGGAGCGCTGTTTTGTCTGTCGGGTCCCAAAAGGTAAGCATCATGGCACGCGCTTCCTGCGCTTCCGTGGCGGTACTGTCCGAAGCAGACCACTTAATATTTTGTGGGATCTTTTGATCGTCAAGACCTATTTGAACCTGAATAGTAGATTGATGCATGGTAAGAATTTGAAAAGCAAAAATACAATTTAATTAAATAAAAATAGCTAACTCTTCAGGTCGATAGGAATTTTGACAAAATGATTCAAATTCCTTTGTTCGGTCAATTCCAATAACCAGGTCTTGCCCATTTTTGCTCTGGCTTGTCGATACATTTCGTCTTTGTAATACATTTTAAAATGATTAGAAAGCGCCATTTTATCTGAAAATAAAAAAACCTCCCCTGCTTGTAGCCAAGAATCAGGCTGCGACTGTATTTGATTAAAGAGCAAAGGAATCTCATAATGAATAGCCCATTCAATGATACTTGTTTTATCATATTCAATAGCGTCAAATAAAATAGCATAGGATGCAGCCAGCCATTCAATTTTCAATGCTGTGATGATTTTAAAAACAATATCCTCCTTGTATTTATATCCCTTGATGATTTGATGGGCTTCTTCCAAAGCTGCTACACCATCTACCACCACCAACAAAGACATCGTGGTTTGTTGCCATTTCTTAAAAATAGAAAATTCTTTTAGGGTATCCACCAGCCTGTCTATAGGAAGAAAAATTAAAAAATAATTATTGCTTTGCGTGAGTAGCTCTCTTGTTTCAGACAAATCCACCCATTCTAATTTGGGCAATAAGGAAACAGGCAGCCAGGCTTCTTGAAATTTATTAGCAAAAGATGGATAAGCTTTTCTTAAACTATCTATAGACCAATCGTTGAGGCAAAAACTGGCCACTGCATTTTTTAGGTGTTGTTTAAATAGTTTACGTTGCTTCCATTTTACCCACCAGGAGGAATGAGCAATGAATGTAGGATCTGTCAATGGTATAAAATAATGAGGAAACTGTTTACTTCCCTTCAATGCTGCACCAAAGTGAATGACGATGGCATTGGTCACTTCTCCAATCAATTTTTCGGCTAGTTGCTTTTTAATAATGGTGACATTGCCATAAGTGGTATATAAATCCTGATGCGTCAGTGGTATTTGATTGCCCACAATATAAAACTGTAAATGTGCCGAATGTGTGCCTACTTCAATGATATCCAACACCTTTTGATAAATAAGCTCAGAAGGATGATTGAAATTAGTTTCGGTTAAAATGAATAAGCGCATAGGCAAAACTACTGCATACTTAACAATTTATCCACCAATCATTTGCAAGAACAAGTTAATATTAAATGTCCCCTAACTTTGTCCTATGGCAAAACACTTGCATCAATTAGATTTATTTGGTTTGGAAACGGCAGCTTCCGTGACCATTAAAGCACCCAAAGAAAAATTGACTGTATACAAAGCCCCAGTAGAAGTGGCGCCAACAACCTTCAACGAAGACAGCCTGCCCACTGTATCAAGAGCGCCCATGTCTTTGAGCAAAAACCATCCATTGCATAAAAGAGGTAGAAAATCCTTTGCTTCCATGGATGCGGAAATAAATAGTTTACAAGTGCCAGCAGCGGAAGAACTAATAAAAAAATTGTACTACCCTATTGGAGAAGTGGCTGTTTGGTTTAATGTCAATACATCTCTGATCAGGTATTGGGAAAAAGAATTTAAACAATTGCAACCTAGAAAAACAAGAAAAGGAGATAGATTGTTTAGGGCGCAAGACATTGAATTTTTAAAACAAATTTATTATTTACTAAGGGAGAAAAAATATTCGATAGAAGGTGCCAAAAATTATTTAAAAAATAATAAAGAAAAAGCAGACAAAGACCTTTCTTTATTAAATAGTTTAAAGGACATAAAAACTTTCTTGGTTTCTTTAAAAGCCTCTTTATAAAAAAGCTTAGTCCTAAGCGCTACGCTTTTTCTGCAAATACAATTTGATGGGTGCTCGCGTAGTTAATGGCTATTAAATTTAGCTTTTCTCTATACATCTGAAATTGTTCTATACTTATTTCCATGGATACAAAACATTCCGCGTGAATCACATGAAACTGTTTTCCCGATTCTGAAATAAATACAAATTGATTTAATACACTTGTTTCTTTTGAAATTTCCTCTCGTAAATATTTTGCAAAATTAGACAGCTTATCTGCAGAAGTGTTTACACTTAATTGCAAATCCATTTCAATTTTTCTTTCCGTTCTTAAGCTAATATTATCTACAATGGTGTCTACCATTTGTTTGTTAGGTACAGAGATATAAGTTTTATCCTGAGTACGAATGCGCGTACTACGTAATCCAATTTTTTCAATACTCCCTGTAAAATTATTTACTTTTACTAAATCGCCTACAGTAAAAGGTTTGTCAAAAAATATAATAAAAGAAGCAATAATGTTTTCAAGGCTTTCTCTCATAGACAATGCCACAGCGGCTCCTACGATACTTAAGCTGGTGACTAAATTGCCGATGTTTTCATTGAATACATAATGTAGTATCAATAAAAAACCAATAATATACAATATGACTTTAAAAAAATCTCTAAAAAATAAAATCAATTGATCATCCGTTTGATCCTTAGTTAATTTTGCTTTTTCTTCTAAAACAATAGAAACAAATTCAAGTGTACGCAAACAAACCCGAATAAACAATACAATAAAGAAAAACTTTACTGCTGACTCTATCACTTGTTGTAAGGTTAATTTAAACAAGTGAATATTCCAGCTTTCAGGAAAATGAAGTTCATACAAGGCTATAATGGCCACCAAATAAATCATAAATTGTTCAATAGGAACAATCAAGCGGTGCACATGTGTTTTTCTTAATTCAGAATGATTTTTTTTATCTACCCAGGTATAAATTAATCCAGCAACAAAACGTGAAATAAACCTTTTTACAATAAAAGTGACTAATATAATAACAGAAATGACAATATAGGTTTGAACTGAATTGTTAAAAAATTGTTGTTCTAGGTTCATAAAAATTAGTTTTAAATTGGAAAAAGGATTAGCCTTTCCATTCTATCAATTGCACTTGAGCTCCATCGTAAATGGCATAAGTATTTAATCTTAACCAATCCCCCAAATTAATGTAGCGAGCTCCACCATTGATAGGTAAATCAATTGCAAAATGTCTATGTCCAAAAATAAAATAGTCCGCTTTTATTTCTTTGGCTTTTTCTTTGGCATACACAATCAACCATTCTTTGTCTTCCCCTAAAAATACCTCATCTGCGCTGCCTGTTTTTGCTCTACTTTTTCCACTAAAATAATTGGCCAATCGAATACCCGCATCTGGATGCAACCAACGAAACAAGAATTGACAAATAGGATTGGTAAATATTTTTTTCAAAAATTTATAGCCATTATCGCCAGGTCCTAAGCCATCCCCATGCCCAATAAAAAATTCTTGGGCACCGATGGTAAAAATGGTAGGTTCAAAATATACGTTGGCATTTAATTCTTTGCTTAAATAATCATTCATCCATAAATCATGGTTTCCCGTAAATATATGAAGCGATATGCCCGCATCTGAAATTTGGGCCAAACAACCTAAAATGCGCACAAACCCTTTGGGGACCACTGTTTTGTATTCAAACCAGAAGTCAAATAGGTCTCCTACAATAAAAATAGCAGCTGCATCTTCCTTGGCCTTGTTTAAAAATCGAACCAGTCGATCCTCCCGCTCCCTACTTGCCATTACATTCGGTGCCCCTAAATGAAAATCAGATAAAAAATATACTTTTTTTCCAGCTGCTAGTTCCATGAAGCCATTGGTTAAAATGAATGAATAATCTACTAAAAGTACTAATCTAAAAGCTTTTCAACTAAAAAACAATACACTTCTTTAGGCCCATGTACGCCTACCACTAAGGTTTTCTCAATATCAGCAGTACGACTTGGCCCTGTTGCAAAACTAATCATAGAGGGAAGTGTATCGGCTTCTTTTTTAAATTGCGTCAAACTATCTGAAATATCAAAAACTAATTGATGCGTATAGGCAATACAAATATGAATGGGTGCGTAAACACTGGTGGTTCTTCCACTTAATTGTTGACTGCTTAAAACAATAGTGCCCGTTCTTGCAATCAAATGTTCACACAAAGTAATAGAAGCGTCGCAAGCGGCTAAGTCATCGCTAGTCACCGGATCAAAACTATATTCTTTCATGTCCTCCAACCAACCCGATTCAATAGAATATATTTTTTTCCATTGCTGGGCATGAATCAATTGCGCTAATTTATTCACCAGCTCAGCTTCATCTACACAATAAATAAACTTTCCTAAAAGGGAGGTAAATTTTTCTGCAAAATCAATGGCCAATTCATTGGTCGTAGGTAAAAAAACAGGCCTATCTGAAATTTGTTCAGGGAAAGGCATAGCAACAGGCGCTTTTAGGGCCTCTGTTATTTTGTTTAATATATTGGCTCTTGCCAGTTTTGAATCCATAAGTTTAAGTTCAATACTTACGCAATGGGGCTTGTTGGAATAGATTCAGGAAGATCAGTCGCAGCATTTTCTTCCGTTGCAGTTTCAATGGATGCTTCTGAAGTAGCTACTACTGGAGTTTCTTCCACATCAAAGGTAACCACCTTCTCTTCTTCATAAGGCCTTCTTCCAATCAATAATTCCACATCACTTTTATGCAACACTTCTTTATCTAATAATTCTTTCGCTAATTTTTCTACTTCCGCTTTTCTTAAGGTGAGCAAATCTAAAGTGCGGTGGTAGGCCGCATCAATCATCTTGCGCACTTCTTCGTCAATAATTTTTCCAGTCTCTTCACTAAAAGGTTTTTGGAAAGTATTTTCTTGACTTGGGTCGTAGAAACTTACATTGCCAATTTTTTCATTCATACCATAAGTAGTGACCATAGAATAAGCCATCTTGGTAATTTGTTGTAAGTCGTTAGAAGCACCCGTAGATATTTTTCCAAAGAAAATTTGTTCAGCAGCACGACCACCCAAGGTCATACACATTTGATCGGTTAATTGTTCAATGGTATATAAGTATTGCTCCTTTGGTGTATACTGCGCGTAGCCTAATGCAGCGGTACCTCTTGGCACAATCGTCACTTTTAATAATGGATATGCATGTTCTAAGAACCAACCACAAATAGCATGGCCTGCTTCGTGGTAAGCAATTACTTCTTTTTCTTCTTTAGAAATAATTTTATTTTTCTTTTCCAATCCACCAATGACTCTATCAATGGCGTCTTGAAAATCTTTCATCTCTACACCAGTCTTTCCTTTACGTGCTGCGATTAAAGCTGCTTCATTACAAACATTTGCAATATCGGCACCTGCGAATCCTGGTGTTTGTTCTGCTAATTTATGTACGTCTAAATTTTCAGAAACTTTAATAGGACCTAAATGCACTTTAAATATTTCTTCACGCCCTTTTACATCCGGACGATCAATTGAAATTTGACGATCAAAACGCCCTGGTCTTAATAAAGCAGAGTCTAAAACATCGGGACGGTTGGTCGCAGCTAATATAATAATACCAGTATCACCACCAAATCCATCCATCTCTACTAGCAATTGATTCAAAGTATTTTCACGCTCGTCATTGCTCATCATGGCATTCTTACCACGTGCACGACCAATCGCATCAATCTCATCTATAAAAATAATACATGGCGCTTTTTCACGCGCTTGCTTAAATAAATCACGCACTCTACTTGCACCCACACCCACAAACATCTCCACAAAATCAGAACCACTTAAACTAAAGAAAGGCACTTGCGCTTCTCCCGCCATCGCTTTCGCGAGTAAAGTTTTACCTGTACCTGGAGGGCCTATTAATAAAGCACCTTTAGGAATCTTACCTCCAAGGGCTGTATATTTTTTAGGTTGTTTTAAGAAGTCCACAATTTCCATCACTTCTTCTTTGGCTTCTTCTAAACCTGCAACATCGGCAAAAGTAATATTCACTTTCGTGCCACCTTTTTCAAATAAAGTAGCCTTTGATTTTCCTACATTAAAGATGCCGCCTGGGCCTCCACCGCTGCCCCCTGCGCCACCACCCATTTTACGCATTAATAAAACCCAAACCACAACAATCAATACCAAGGAAAAAACGGTATTGGCAATAGGGCCAAACCACTCTCCTTCTTTAATTGTATTCTGCGGAATTTCGGTAATATTATTTTGCTCGTAAAAATTTTGTAATCGGCTATTAAAACTATTCCAATCGGTCACACTAAACTCAAATAAAGGAACACCTTTTACTTTGGCCTTGTTCATTTTTGTTTTCAACTTCTGAACATAAAAATCTTTTTCAATGCTATCCGGTTTAATATATACACGAACAGTTTGTTTATTGTCTACAAAATCTAAACGCTCCACATCTCCATGCAACAACATTACTTGTTTGAACTCTTGTTCAGTGGTGGTGGTAATATCTGGTGCCATTTGAAAGAAACGGGCAGACAATAAGGAAAGGGCAATCAATCCATAAACCCAATAAATATTGAATTTTGGCAATTTCGGCCCCTGCCCCATGGGCGAGCCTTGTTTATTTGAATTATTATCGGGTGTCATTGTTATTGGTTATAGCGGTGTTGTTAGGTATAACAACTAATTTTAAAATTAGTTTTTCAATTCGTGAATTTTCATGTCTGCATCGCTCCACATTTCTTCCAATTGGTAAAATCTTCTTGCTTCTGGATGCATGATATGAACCACTACATTGATGTAGTCAATCAATAACCATTGCGCCGCTTGCTTGCCTTCGCTTTTATAGGGCATTTCAGCACATTTGGTTTTTACCTCATATTCAATAGAGTCGGCAATAGCTTTTAATTGAGTGGTATTGCTGGCTTCGCAAATGATAAAGAAATCAGAAGTAGCTTCATGAATTTTCTTAAGATCTAGGCTTACAATGTTCTCACCTTTTTTATCTTGAATGGCCTGAATAATGGTTTTGAAAATTTTAGAACTTCGTGTAATTTGAAGAACCGACGACTTAGGTCGATTTTTAAGTGCGTTCAACGCGGAAATAGGTTCCAAGGATGCTTGTATTTTTTTGGTGATATGCTTGTTAATTAAAACATTTTATTTGACTAAAATGATTCTAAACTAACTTTACAAAAATAGCAATTCTTTGTTACCTGCCACACCAAATATCCGTTTAGGGGAGCCGTTCATCGAACTTGCTTCTATAGATAGTACCAATATCTATGCCATGGACCTGGTGCACAAGGGTTTGGCCTTATCTGGCAGTTGCTACACCGCTGATTTTCAAACTGCTGGGAAGGGTCAGCATGGCCGTGTTTGGGAAAGTGAAAAAGGGCAAAACCTCCTTTCAAGCTATGTTTTGGAGCTAAAGCAGTTAAAAACAGGTAAAATTTGGACTCCGGCCGATCAAATTGGGTTTTCCGCAGCCATTGCCATAGGGGCAAGGGCCTTTTTTGCAGCATTTGCTGGAGAAGAAACCAAGATTAAGAAGCCTAATGATATCTATTATCGTGACAGAAAGGCAGGGGGAATACTGATAGAAAACCTGGTTAGGGGGAAGGACTGGACCTGGACCGTCATTGGAATAGGCATGAATATTAACCAAAGTTCTTTTTCAATGGCCTCAGCCAATCAATTAGGAGTAAATCCTATTTCTTTGCAAGAGATAACGAATCAAAGTTGGGATCTAAAAAAGATGCAAAATCATTTAAGTGAAGCCTTAACTACTTCGATTCGAAATTGGCTATTAGAAGGTGATGAAAAAACCATTGAAGCATTGAATGCTTTATGTATAGAAATAAAATAGTAGAAGATGAATATAAAATTAACACAACATTCCAAAGGCGGCGGCTGTGGTTGTAAAATTTCACCCGCCATCCTTTCTGAAATATTAGCTGCCCACAATGTGGGTGCAAATACTAATGTAAAAAATTTATTGGTAGGCAATGATAGCAGAGATGATGCAGCCGTGTATCAGCTTGATGAAAAAACGGCCATGATCAGTACCACCGATTTTTTTATGCCCATTGTAGATGATGCCTTTGCCTTTGGACAAATTGCTGCAGCCAATGCCATTAGTGATGTTTATGCCATGGGAGGTAAACCCATTTTTGCTTTAGCTGTATTGGGCTGGCCACTCGCCAACCTACCTGCAAGTGAAGCAGCCAAGGTGATGGAAGGGGCCCGCAAAACCTGTACAGAAGCGGGTATTGTGATTGCAGGTGGGCACAGCATTGATAGTCAAGATCCTATTTTTGGATTGGTGGTGAATGGATTAGTGGACATTGAAAATTTAAAAAGAAATGATACCGCAGAGGAAGGGGATGTATTGATATTAACCAAACCATTGGGTGTGGGCATCATGGCCACTGCACAAAAAAGAGCAGTATTAAGTGAAGAAGATTTAAATTTTTTAGTCAAACAATTAACCACCATTAATAAAGCAGGCGAAGCCTTAGGAAAAATAAAACAAGTACATGCCATGACCGATGTAACTGGTTTTGGTTTGTTAGGTCATTTAACAGAAATGATGCAAGGCAGTAATTTAAGTGCCGAAATTAATTACAATAAAATTCCAATCATTCCAGCAGTTAGAAATTATATAGCACAAAAAACTATTCCAGGTGCCACCGCTCGCAATTGGAGCTCCTGCAGTGCTGGCGTGCATTTCGGAGCAGGCATAGACGAAGCAGAAGCCACCGTATTGTTACCCGATCCACAAACCAATGGTGGCTTATTGATTGCAGTAGCCCCGAAAGCTTTAGCAGAAGTACAAAATATTTTAAAAGCATTAGGTATTGAATACATCGAACCTATTGGCCAATGTATTTCGGCCAAAGAAAAAAGAATTTACATCAATAAAGGATAGAAAAATTTTGCAGTAAAACTTAAGGGCTTGCTTATTCAAATATTAGGTGCCCTTTGTTTTTGATTTGATCTGGCGTGAGCTCGACAACTAGTTGAACACCCTTGATGCCGCGCACGGTTTGTAAAATATCGTTTACTTTTTCATCTTCAATCCATTCTCCTCTGATCCACCAAATAAAATCCATGTGTTTTAATTCGGGTAACAAATATTCTCCATCAAATTGATTATGGTAAACAAAATGTTGAATAGAAGTATTGGGCTCATTGCCTTCGTACATGGAAAAATAGTAGGTTCTATTTTTTCTTTTTAAAGCAATTTCATGATTGGGGTTAAACCTAAATTCAAAACCCATGTATTGATTGAGTAAAATGCAAAACTGATAATTCTTAATGGGTGCAGTGATGCCTAAAATACGAGAGCCCTCGAAATCACTTTCGTTAATCGCGTCTTGGTCTAAAATTAATTTACTACTCACAAATAAATTTTATTAATGCTCAAAGTTAAATAAAGCAGCTAGGAATTGGATGCCTTATTTAAAAAACCTTTCTTATGATAAAAGTCAGGCTTCAAAGAGGGCTCTATTTCTGAATTCGTAAGTAGGAGCCAATCTTAAACCATAGCTTTGCGAGCACATGAACCCCGGTTTACATATTGCATTGGTGGGTAATCCCAACAGCGGAAAAAGCTCGCTTTTTAATGCCCTCACCGGCATGCACCAAAAAGTAGGTAATTTCCCAGGCGTTACCGTAGACAAAAAAACAGGGCAATTGGAATTGGCAGGGCAATCGACTACTTTAATTGATTTACCTGGCACTTATAGTTTTTACCCAAAGAGAGCAGATGAATGGGTGGCTTATAAAGTACTGATGGGGGTGGATGCCGATTTGAAAACCGATTTAATTTTGTTGATTGCAGATGCGAGTAATTTAAAAAGAAACTTACTTTTTTGTAGTCAGATTATAGATTTAAAAATTCCTGTAGTCTTGGCATTGACCATGAATGATTTGGCTACTAAAAAAGGAATTAAAATAGACCTAGAAGGATTACAAGAAGATTTAGGTATTCCAGTAGTCGCAGTGGATGCTAGAAAAAACAAAGGTCTTACAGAATTAAAAACAGCTTTAGTCAATATCATTCAAACCACGCGTTCAAAAAATCTTGAGAGTTTTATAGACAACAAAAAATTAGCACCAGAAGCCATTGAAGCTTTTAAAAAATTATACCCTACCCATAGTGATTATGCCGCCTTGCATTATTTAATGCATCATGAAACATTTTCATTAGACAAAGAAATGCAAGCAGCCATTGAAGAAATTGAAATTGAAACAAAATTCAATCCTACCAAAACGCAGGCGCAGGAAATATTGCAAAGGTATAGTCATATTCAGGAGATTATGAAAAATAGAGTGGTCGCTCCCGATCCTTCTGCCAAGAAAAAAAGATCTGAAAAATTAGACAATATATTTTTACATAGAGTGGGTGGTTATGCCATACTATTTAGTGTATTATTTATTTTATTCCAATCGGTATTTTGGATGGCCAAATTCCCGATGGATGGCATTGAATGGATATTTACCAATTTAACTACTTATTTAAATTCAGTACTGCCTAATGTTTGGTGGGAGGATTTATTGGTGAATGGATTAGTGGCGGGCATTGGAGGGATTGTCGTATTCGTTCCACAAATCATGATTTTATTTGGACTGATTACTTTATTAGAAGATACAGGTTATATGGCGCGCATTAGTTTTTTAAGTGATAAATTAATGCGCAAGGTTGGCTTGAATGGCAAGAGTGTGATGCCCATGATTAGTGGCTTTGCTTGTGCCGTACCTGCTATTATGAGCGCCAGAAATATTGAAAATAAAAAAGAACGTTTACTTACTATAATGGTCACGCCTTTTATGAGTTGCAGCGCAAGACTACCGGTTTATACTATTTTAATTTCGCTAGTGATTAATGATAAAATGTATTTTGGTTTTTTAAGTTTACAAGGACTGGTCATGATGGGTTTGTATTTAATGGGCATCGTGATGGCCCTATTAGCAAGTATGGTATTAAAATGGTTTATTAAGATTAAAGAGAAAAGTTATTTTATTTTAGAACTACCCATGTACCGCTCCCCTCGTTGGAAAAATATAGGTACGACTATGATTCAAAAAGCAGGTATTTTTGTGAGAGATGCAGGCAAAGTAATTATAGTGATTAGCTTGTTGTTGTGGTTTTTAAGTAGCTATGGCCCAAGCGCGTCGATGCAAAAAGTGAAAGAAAATTATGCAGCGCAAATATTATTATCAAAAAACAATGCTACTTCCATAGAGAAAGAATATCGCACTCAAAAATTAGAAAATTCTTATGCAGGTATTTTAGGAAAAAAATTAGAGCCAGTCATTGCGCCCATGGGCTTTGATTGGAAGATTGGTATTGCCTTGGTTACCTCTTTTGCTGCAAGAGAAGTATTTGTGGGTACGATGGCTACCTTATATAGTGTAGAAGAATCAGACAATAGTTCGCTTAGAGAAAAATTAAAAGCTGCAGTAAGACCCGATGGCACACCTGTATATAGCTTACCTGCCGCTTTATCTTTAATGGTATTTTATGTACTCGCCATGCAATGCATGAGTACACTCGCGGTGGTAAAAAGAGAAACGCAAACTTGGAAATGGCCAACTATCCAATTCTTTATGATGACGGGCCTAGCCTATTTAATGAGCTGGATGGTCTATGTAATTGCAAAATAAATTAGCCTACCTGCTTTTCACTTCCTCAAAAGCTTCATCATAATCGGCACGAATAGTACCCATCATTCTATCCCAAACAAGAAAGTACAAACCATAATTGCCTTTGAAATATTTATGGTGTTGATTGTGGTTGACAGAAGTGTTTATCCATTTGCCAATTAAACTTTTACTAAAACCTTTGGGATATAATTCCCAGCCTAAGTGGCCGTAAATATTATACATAATAGAAAGTAAAAAGAAAATAATTATATGCGTTGTATGCACTGGAATGGTAAATAAAAAAACTATGAAAATACCTACTTCCACTATGGACTCTAAAGGATGAAATGCGTAGGCCGCCCAAGGAGAAGGGTTGGTGGACTTGTGATGCACTAAATGCATAATATTAAAAAGTGATTTATGATGCATGATACGGTGTGTCCAATAAAAATAAGTATCGTGCATGATAAACATAATGGGATAGGCTAAAAAATAATAGAACCAGCCGTAATCGCTAACATTATCGTATAAAGTAGTGTGGGGCCTCAATATAGGATTCGCAATAAAAAATAGTGGAATAAATCCGAAAATTAAAATAGTAATAGTACTGTAAAATATTTCACGCAGGTAATCGGAGTTCTTTGGAAAAAGGGATTGTATTTTTTGATGTAGTATTTTATTTTTAAGTACTACATAAAAAAGAAAGAAAACGGCACCAGCAATTAAATAATACCTGCTGCCAATTCTTTGTAAAAAGAAAAAATATTTATCAAACTCAATTGGCATATTTAATAGTAAATATAGGACTGCAAATTAAGGAAAGAGTTTAATGATTACCAGCCGCTAATGGCTAAAATTTCTTTGGTATGGTCCTTCGTATCAGGCTTATCAATAATATGTTTAACAATACCCGCTTCATCAATCAAAAAAGTAGTACGGCTAGTGCCCATATAAGTACGGCCCATGAATTTCTTCTGGCCCCATAAATTGTATTTGTCCACTATTTTCTTGTCCTCATCTGCTACCAAAGAAAAAGGCAAATCGTATTTGGCAATAAACTTCTCATGAGATTTAACAGAGTCCACACTGACCCCTAAAATTTGTAACCCTTTCTTTTGCAAGGCTTTATAATTGTCACGCAAGTTACAAGCTTGAGCTGTACATCCTGGCGTATCATCTTTTGGATAAAAATAAAGGACTAGCTTCTTGCCTTTAAAATCGGCTACAGAAACGGTATTGCCATGCTGATCAACGCCTTTAAAGGCTGGTGCTTTAGATCCTTCTTTAATAACTGCCATATGCTTGAATTGGCGGTGAAGATAGCATTTAAAAAGGACAAAAATGTTTAGGCTTAAAATGGGTCAAATTCAGGCAAATTTTCGTAGGTTTGCGCAATTTATATTTTTGTACGCTATGCCAAAAGACAACTCCTTAAAAACGATATTAATTGTAGGTTCTGGACCCATTATTATTGGTCAAGCCTGCGAATTTGATTACTCTGGTTCACAAGCAGCCCGTTCTTTAAGAGAGGAAGGCATTAAGGTTATTCTTATTAATAGTAATCCGGCAACGATCATGACCGATCCTATGATGGCCGATAAAGTTTATTTATTGCCATTGACGATCGAAAGCATTGAACAAATTTTACAAGAGAATCAAATTGATGCCGTGCTTCCTACGATGGGCGGACAAACAGCCTTGAACTTGTGTAAAGAAGCCGATGAAATTGGTTTATGGAAACAATACAATTGTAGAATGATTGGCGTGGATGTAGCAGCCATTGATTTAGCAGAAGATAGAGAACAGTTCAGACAATTGATGGTAAAAATCGGCGTAGCCGTTGCGCCTAGTAGAGTTGCCAATAGTTTTTTAGAAGGAAAAGAATTTGCACAAGTAATCGGTTTTCCATTAGTAATTCGTCCTTCATTTACTTTAGGTGGAACCGGTGGAGGATTTGTGCATGACGCTTCTGAATTAGATGCGGCATTAGAGAAAGGTTTGAAGGCCTCTCCTATTCACGAGGTATTGGTAGAGAAAGCAGTTTTAGGTTGGAAAGAATATGAATTAGAATTATTAAGAGACCAAGCCGATAATGTAGTAATTATATGTACAGTGGAGAATTTGGACCCAATGGGCGTGCATACAGGAGATTCTATCACCGTAGCGCCTGCCATGACTTTGAGCGATACCTCTTTTCAAGACATGCGTAACAAAGCCATGTTAATGATGCGTAGTTTAGGAAATTTTGCAGGAGGATGTAATGTGCAGTTTGCACAAAACCCAGTAACTGAAGAATTAATTGCAGTGGAAATTAATCCAAGGGTATCACGCTCTTCTGCACTAGCTTCTAAAGCCACTGGTTATCCTATTGCAAAAATTGCAGCTAAGTTGGCGATTGGTTATAGATTAGATGAATTAAAAAATCAAATCACACAAACTACTTCAGCCTACTTTGAACCCGCATTAGATTACGTAATTGTAAAAATGCCGAGATGGAATTTCGATAAGTTCAAAGGTGCGAATGATACTTTAGGATTACAAATGAAAAGTGTAGGTGAAGTAATGGCCATTGGAAGAAGTTTTACAGAAGCCATTCAAAAAGCTTGTCAAAGTTTAGAAAATGAAGCCATTGGCTTAGGCTATTATGGAAAGAGCTTAATGAAGAATGAAGAGTTGATGGAATATATAAAAGTTCCAAAATGGGATCGCATATTTAGAATTAAAGATGCATTAATGCAAGGGTCCACGGTGCGCTCTATTGCAGCTGCCACAGGCATTGACAACTGGTTTTTATACCAAATAAGAATTATCTGCAATGTTGAAAAAGAATTAATGAAGCATTCTCTTGAAACTATTACCATAGAATTAATGAAAGAAGCCAAGCAACATGGCTTTAGTGATATGCAAATTTCTAAACTACTAACAGGCAATACCAATGACGATGCGGTCTATGAAAAAAGAAAGGCTTGGGGTATTACAAGGGTTTACAAAATGGTAGATACTTGTAGCGCCGAGTTTGAAGCGAAGACACCGTATTTTTATTCCACCTTTGAAAATTAATTCAACCCACCGAATTCTATACAACTAATTAAAGAAAACTAAATACTATGAACGTAAAAGATATCGTAGCCTTAAATGAAAAAGAAACCAGAGCAGGATTTGGTGAAGGCATACATGAGCTAGCAAAAGAAAATAGTGAAGTAGTAGTATTAACTGCAGACTTAGCAGGTTCTTTTAAATTAGGACCCTTTATTAAAGAATT
>JAPLEP010000021.1:0-177519 GCA_026391155.1 Bacteroidota bacterium | reverse complement strand
ACTTCTTCTAAAGTGTTAGATAAGGAATCCTTTTCAGGTTTTTCTTTTTGCCCAAAGAGGAGGGTGGTGGCGAAAAGGCACACCGAGAGCGTGATTAATTTTTGGCTCATTGTTTTGTTTTTCATTTACTGAGTGAACAATGAGCTTCCTGGAGAAAGAGAACCATAATTATTAGACAAGCTACCCCGCCTAAATTTTACAATCCCTGCTTTTTACCCGAAAGCTGTTGATTTTTTAAACTAGGCAGGTCTTCTGGCTTGTTCTTGAACGATGCGTCCTTCCCAAATTGCTTCAGTGGACTTTTTGCATCAATTGCTTTGCAGCAACGAACTTACAGCTACGGGAATAGCCCCCGATTTTAACGGGATTCCCTTTTAATCATTTGCATGAACCTAATTCTAGCTCGAATTTACTGCTTATCTACCCCCTTGTTTTTTTTAATTACTAACCGCTTGTTGAAAACTTGGCCCTTTTTATTATATTTAGCTTTCATAGTCTAACAATGAAGCAAAAGCAGTCCATTAATTTTTTTAGCTTAACCATGATTGTGGTGAGTTTAGTGATAGGGATGGGTATTTTTAAAACGCCTGCCACCATTGCTGCCAAATCGGGTACCCCACTTATATTTTTTAGTGCCTGGCTTATTGGGGGTTTAATTGCTTTGTTTGGCGCCTTAACCTATGCAGAAATTGGACAAAGACTTCCTGTGATGGGAGGCTATTATAAAGTATTTGCCCATTGCTACCATCCGGGGGTTGGTTTTACCATTAACGTTTTAATATTAATTAGTAATGCAGCTTCTTTAGCAGTGGTGGCATTAATTGGTGCCGACTATGTAAGTGATTTATTGTATGGTCAACCTTCAGGCACTTTATTTAATATAATTGTGGCTTCGGTGTCTGTGGGACTTTTTTATATTGTCAATTTACTAGGTTTAAAAACCAGTAGTCGAACGCAGAATGTTTTGACGGTGGTAAAAATTTCTTTAATTGTTTTATTAATTTCTTCTTTATTTAAAGGGGTTACCGTTCCGCCACATGGCATTAATGAAGGAAAAATTTATACTTATGATGGAACCAACGGGGCACTTTTATTATTAGTAAGTTTAGTTTCTGTATTTTTTACTTATGGAGGCTATCAACAAACTATCAATTTTGGATCGGAAGTAAAATCGGCCAAGACCATGCAAAGAGGAATTGTGGTGGGTATACTAGTGGTGCTATTTTTATACTTAGCCATTAATTACACCTATATTAAAGTCATTGGATTTGATCAAATGAAAAACGCCAATGCCATTGGCTCTTTATTATTTGAAGCTTGGTTTGGAAAATTTGGGGCCAAGGTTTTTGATTTTGCCATGGTCTTAAGTGTACTCGCCTATGTGAATGTGATATTGATGAGTAACCCAAGGGTGATGTATGCGATGAGCGAGGATAAAGTATTACCTGCCATCTTTCAAAAAAAACATCCCAAAACAGATGCCTTGGTGCCTGGCTTAACTGTTTTTGCCCTGATCACTATATTGGTTACTTTTTTTGGAAAAGGGGTGGACGATGTATTAAGCTTTAGCATTTTTTTAGATTGTTTAGGGATGAGTACCTCGGCAGCGACACTATTAATATTGAGAAATAAAAAGCAAGGAGATGAAGTAGTCACAGGGGCAATAAAAAAATGGACCCCTTTTTTCTGTGTTGTTTTTGTTTTGTCTTATGCCTTGGTAGCAGTGGCCGTTGTCATTGACAAGCCTTATTCAGCATTTACCGCCATGAGTTTGGTGGCCTTGGTGCTTATTGTTTATCGTATTTTCTATTACAAAAAACAGCCAGCCAGCCCTAATTTCTAATCAAATCCATCCGTATTTTTTATAAAATTCCCTCTATAAAGCCTTTTATCTGTATTTATAGCTGCTCAGCCGATGCCTTTTCCGTCTGTCTAAAAATTAGTCCACTAATACTTATTAGTTTATTTTTGTATTGTAAAAAGCGTTCTAATACAATACTCATGAAATACCTATTTTCCATACTCCTGTTTTGTGGTGCCTTAAGCCTTCAAGCGCAAGAACCAGCTCAATGGGATTTAAGATCCTGCGTTCAATACGCCATTCAACACAATATATCTGTTCAACAAGCAGATGTTTCCGCAAGATTGGCAAAATTACAGGCACAGTTAGCCAGCTCTAATCAATTGCCTACCATGAATGCTTCCACCGGGATGGGCATGCGCTTTGGTAGATCTATCGATCCTACCACCAATGGATTTTCAAACATTCAATTTTTATACAACAATTTTGGTGTCAATGGGGGTGTGCAAGTATTTAATGCAGGAAGATTAAAAAATACTTCAGCTGCTGCTAGTTTTAGCTGGAATGCCAGTGAAGCAGATAAGCTAACCATTGCCAATGATATTTCATTGAATGTGGCTACTTTTTATTTACAAATATTATCGGCTATTGAGCAAACTGAAATTGCAAAAATTCAAATACAACAAACAAAGGAACAATTAGCTGCCACTGCTAAAAGAGTAGAAGTAGGTTTATTGCCTGAATTAAATTTATTGGAATTAGAAACGCAATTAGCTAATGATAGTAGTAATTACATCTCTGCCATATCATCTGTGCAGCAAAGTAAATTAAGCATGATTGCACTGCTGAATTTAGATGCCTCAAATCCATTTGAAGTGGTTGCACAACCGGTAGATCAAATTAAATTGCAAACCTTCGCCGATTTGCAACCTGATTATGTATTCAATGTGGCTACTCAAAATATGCCCAATGTAAGAGCTGCTAATCTTCGTGTAAAAGCAGCCGAAAAAAATACCTTAGCCGCTAAGGCTGGGTTTTACCCATCTTTAAGTTTCGGTTACAATTTAACTTCTAATTTTTCCAATCAATCAAAAAATTGGGGAAATGTTTGGAATGGCTGGAACACACAAGTAAGTAATAATTTTGGTCAGAATGTAGGCTTCCAAATGAATATCCCCATTTTCAATGGCCATCAATCCAAATTAAATTACCAGCAGTCTAAATTGAATTTAAACAATGTAGTACTTCAAGCAGATAACACACAACTTAAATTGAAGCAAGATATTTATTCGGCATATACCAATGCCATTGTATCCTTCAACAAATTGAATGCGGCACAAAAAGCTTTAAATTCTTCTGAAAAAACTTACCAATTTGCCACTAAGCGTTATGATTTGGGCTTATTGGGTACCATTGAATTATTGAACAATCAAAATAATTATTTAAAAGCAAAAGTGAATTTTAAAACGGCTCAATACGAGTATGTATTTAGAATTAAACTTTTAGAATTTTACAAAGGAGAAGCATTAACATTATAATCGTATTAAATAAATAAAAATGAATAAGAAAGTAATTTGGATATTGGTAGGACTAGTGGCAGTCATTGCTCTATTGGTAGGCTTGAAAAAAGCCGGCGTGATTGGCAAAGAAGAAGGCATTGAAGTGACCACTGAAAAAGTTCAATTAAGAACCATCACCGAATCGGTGAATGCAAGTGGCAAAGTTTATCCTGAAATTGAAGTAAAAGTGTCTCCAGACATTTCTGGTGAAATTGTGAACCTTTATGTAGAAGAAGGAGACAAAGTAACCAAGGGGCAAATATTAGCTAAAATCTATGCGGATATTTATTCTTCTCAAAGAGATCAAGTAACGGCTAGTGTGAATCAAGTAAAAGCGCAATATGAAAATGTGAAAGCAGCTTTAAGTGGAATGAAAACCAGCTATGAAAATACCAAGGCAAGCTACGAGCGTTATAAAAAATTATTTGCGGATAAAATAGTATCAAGAGCCGAATTTGAGCAAACTGAACAAGCTTATCGTTCTGCAGAATCAGCTTACAATTCTGCGAAAGAAACCATTAAAAGTGGAGAGGCGCAAATTCAAGGAGCCAATGCGCAATTGGCTAGAGCTGAAAAAGATTTGGCGCGTACCATCATCACTTGTCCAATGGATGGTATTGTGAGTTTGATGAATGTAAAGAAGGGTGAAAGAGTCGTAGGAACTGCGCAAATGACTGGTACCGAAATGTTGCGTGTGGCGGATATGAAAAGTATTGAGGTGAGAGTAGACGTGGGCGAGAATGACATCACAAAAGTTAAATTAGGAGATACCGCTTTAGTAGAAGTGGATGCCTATAACAATAGAAAATTTAAAGGAGTGGTCTATAAAATTGCCAACCCAATTACTTCCGCTACTACAGGTGCAGCTTCTACAACAGAAGTGGCCAATTATAAAGTGCATATTAGATTATTGCCTGAAGGGTATACTGATTTAGTGAAAGACAATAATATATTTCCTTTTAGACCAGGGATGACAGCTAGTGCTGATATTCAAACAAAATCTAAAGTAAATGTGATTACTGTGCCATTGAATGCGGTAACTACAAGAGACAAGGATGGCCAAGGCAAAGAGACTAAAGTATCCACAACAAAAGCGGATGATAAAACTGCAGCCAAAACAGAGGGCAATGAAGAATTATCAGAAGTGGTTTTTGTTTTGCAAAAAGACAAGAAAGTAAAAATGGTGAAAGTGAAAACAGATATTCAAGATTTAAACTTTATAGAAATTATAGGCTTAAAAGTAGGAGAAGAAGTTATTACTGGTCCTTATAGCACCGTAAGCAAAACCTTGAAAGAAGGAAGTCTGGTGACCGTTGTTTCTAAGGAAAAGCTTTTCGAAGAGAAGAAATAAACCTTACTCATTAAGGTAAAAAGGGGTGCATTTCAAAAATGCGCCCCTTTTTTATTTGTTTCGTATCTTTGATTTATGGAACAAGCGCGTATTGGAATCATTGGTAGTGGAAGTTGGGCAACCGCCATTGCTAAAATTGTAACAGACAATGAGCAGCCTATTAATTGGTGGGTGCGTCAAGTGGCCAATATTGACTATTTTAAAAAACGTCACCACAATCCCCATTACCTTAGAAATACCTATTTTGATGTTTCTAAAATCAATTTCTATACAGACCTCAAAGAACTAGTGACGAATTCCGATATACTTCTAATTGCAGTCCCATCTATACATATTGAAGCTTCTTTGTTGGGCTTAGATGCAAAGCTGTTAAAAGGAAAACAAATCATTTCTGCTGTGAAAGGGGTTTTACCCAAACACAATGTTCTATTGCATGATTATTTACACAATGAATTCAATTTTCCTATTGAGCAATATTTTACTTTATTGGGCCCTAGTCATGCAGAAGAAGTGGCTGCGGAGCAATTATCCTATTTGACATTTTCGGGCACCGACCTTAAAGCCACTGAAACCATTGCAAAATATTTTGCAACAGAATACATTAATACCAGAATCAACAATGATGTGATTGGTGTTCAATATGCAGGCGTTGCAAAAAATATATACGCCTTAGGGGCGGGCATTGCACATGGCTTAGAATACGGCGATAATTTTTTAAGTGTATTTATTGCCAACGCAGCCAATGAAATGCAGCAATTGCTAAAGGCTGTGGTGGGGAATACGAAGGGTCCTGCGGTCAATTATGACTCATCGGTGTATTTAGGTGACTTACTAGTGACCTGTTATTCCTTACACAGTAGAAACAGAACTTTTGGAAACATGATAGGCAAAGGCTATTCGGTTCGTGCTGCAGAGTTGGAATTGAACATGGTGGCAGAAGGATACAATGCCAGTAAGTGTATAGTCGCCATCAATGAAAAGCAAAAACTGGACTTGCCCATCATAACCGCCATCTATAAAATCCTTTGGGAAGGACATGATCCGGCAGAGGCCTTTAAGGAAATTGAAAAGATATTAGTCTAATTCGCCAACCAGAAAAAATCGCTCGCAATACCATCTGCAAAAAATTTGGCCTCCTTACTTAAGGTATAACCATCGGGGGTGGCAATTAATTTTCCTTCTTTTGCAAATTGCACAGCGATAGTTTTGGCATGATTTTCATACACTGCGCCAAATTCATTTTTAATTTTTTCAAAAGAGAAGCCTTCCATTTTTCTCAACGCAATCATCATGTATTCATTGAATTGAGTAGGAATTTGCAATGCCTCTATTTCTGCGGGCACCGTTTTATTTTTGATAGATTGAAAATACAATTGGTTGTTGGCTAAATTCCATTGCCTGGAATGAACATTGTAAGAATGTGCAGCTGGTCCTAAACCTAGATAAGGCACTCCATTCCAATAATTGCTATTGTGTTTGCTTCTTTGATTTGGTTTGGAAAAATTAGAAATTTCGTAATGTTCCCAACCAGCATGGTCCAAACTGTTCACTATTAAATTAAATTGCCTTGCTTGTTGTGAAGTATCTACCGCTTCCATGGTCTTCTTTTGAATCATGGTGTGTAGCGCAGTCTTTTCTTCTACGGTCAAAGCATAACAAGAAATATGGGGAATCTCATAATTTAATAAAATCTCGAGGTCGGCACGAAGGTCTTGGTCCGTTAAATGGGGGGTCCCATAAATTAAATCTGCACTAATATTACTAAAGCCTGCAGCTTTCGCATTTTGGATGGACTGGTGTGCTTGTGTTGTACTATGGGCCCGATTCATCCAGGCCAATGACTGGGGTTGAAAACTTTGAATGCCAATGCTTAGTCGGTTGATGCCGATGCTTAACCAATCTTCTGCTTTTTCTAAAGACAAATCATCAGGATTGGCTTCTAAAGTAAATTCAAGCTCCTGAGCGAAGTCGAAATTGTCCTTGAGCTTAGTATAAATGGATTGGATGGCTTCTTTGCTTAAAAGGGAAGGCGTGCCACCTCCAAAATATAAGGTTTCAATTTTGCCATTGAGGTATTTTTGTTGCAATTCAATTTCAAGCAGCAGTGCTTCGGTAAATTCATCGATGTACTTGGTCTGCGTAGAAAAATGAAAATTACAATAGTGGCAGGCTTTTTTGCAAAAAGGAATATGTATGTAGATGCCTGACATAAGAAGGATTGGGGAACAAAGCTAGCCATTAGTTACTAATTCTGCATTAGGATACTTATTTTTGTAGTAGATGTGGACAATACTAAAAAAAGGGGCTTGGATCATAGGTGGATGTATCCTTTTGAGTGCTTTTACTCAAAAAGACACTTTTTTGCTACAAAATGACGGGGCAAGCAATCTAATGGATACCCTGCTTAAAAAAGACAGCTTGTTGATCAAGTATGTACCCATCATTCCTAAATCTTTTGAAAGTTCAGATGCTTGGTTTATTCAATCTAATCACAACTTAAAAACCGATTCTACTTTTAATAGTTTAAAAGATTACAAAGAGTATTTCAGCAATCGAAAAAAAGCCTTTCAATTGTATTTTAAAAATGCACTAAGCAATAATGATAATCAAGTAATTTATAAAATCGAACAAAGATATTCTTTGCCAGATAAGGATTTTTTATTTTATATGATTGTGGGTATACTTTTTTTATATGGCTTTATCAATACCATCTACCCTCAATATTTTCCAAAACTATTGAGTCAGTTTAGTCAGTCCACCCTTCGGATGATTCAAAACAGAGAACAACTCTTGCAAAACGGCTTTGCTTCTTTGACTTTAAATATCTGCTTTATTTTAAGTTTTTCCTTAATGGCCAACTTGCTCATTTTTAATCAACATTTGCTTCCTATTTCTTTTTGGCAGGGGTATGTGTACCTTCTCCTTTTTTTTTCAAGCCTGTATCTTGGCAAATACATTTGTTTAGAAATAGCTGGTTCGGTTTTTAATACTAAGGAGTTGGTGAAATCCTATATTTTTATCGTTTTTATGGTCAATAAGGTATTGGGATTTTTGCTGGTCCCCTTTGTCTTAATTTTAGCCTTTGCCAAGCCAATCTACTATACTGTAGCCATTTACGGTGCTGCAGGCGTGGCTATTTTATTGTTGCTTTACAGGTATTTATTTTCAATAACATCTGTTAGGAATAAATTACATTTATCCTCCTTTCATTTTTTTCTTTACCTTTGTGCTTTCGAAATATTACCTCTTTTAATTTTGTATAAATTGGTAGTTCAGTATTTTGGCGGAACCTACTAATTTTCAAAGTGTAAAACGGAAAAGAAATGAGTGAAGAGAAAAAAACAGCAACCAAGACGACCAAAAAAATATTGATTTCACAGGCGCGTCCAGAAAGTGAAAAATCTCCCTACTTTGATTTAGAAAGGAAGCACAAAGTTTCTTTACATTTTCATCCATTGATTGAACTTATTGGAATTCCTTCCAAAGATTTTAGAAAAAATAAAATAGACATCGCCACTTTTTCTGCAGTAATTTTTACCAGCAAACATGCCATTGACCATTTTTTCAGAACCTGTGATGAATTAAAACTAAGCATAAGTCAAGACACCAAATATTTTTGTGTTACAGAGTCGGTCGCCTTGTATTTGCAAAAATTTATCATGTACCGTAAACGCAAAGTATTTTTTGGGGCAGATGGTACCAATAAGAAATTGTTTGATGTATTAAATAAGCATAAAGGCAATGAAAAATTCCTTTATGTGTGTAGCGAAAATCAACAAGACAATGAAATTGTTGGCTGGCTAAAAGAGCACGACTGCAGTTATGATTTAGGGTATATGTATAGAACTGAATTCAGTGATATTAAAAAAGTGCTCTTAGAACATAATTTTGATGTCATCTGTTTATTCACCCCAAGTGGCTTGAAGAGTTTCTTACAAAATAAACCCGACTTCAAACAAAATGGTACTGCCATTGGCGCCTTTGGCTCTAGCACCTGCAAAGCAGTAGAAGAGGCAGGCTTTGCTTTACACATTAAAGTGCCAAGTCCTCAAACACCAAGTATGATCGCAGGCTTGGATCAATTTCTTTCCTCCAATAGTAAAAAGAAATAAATAAATTGCATTCAAATGAATGCAAATCCTCCATTTACCAATCAGCTCATTCACGAGAGCAGTCCTTATTTATTACAACATGCCCATAACCCGGTCCACTGGATGCCTTGGTCCGAATCGCTTTTTGATTTAGCCAAAGCGCAAAACAAACCTATTTTATTAAGTATTGGCTACGCGGCTTGTCATTGGTGTCATGTGATGGAAAGAGAAAGTTTTGAGTCCGAAGAAGTGGCCGCCTATATGAATGCGCATTTTATCAATGTAAAAGTAGACAGAGAAGAACGCCCCGATGTGGACCATATTTATATGGATGCATTGCAAGCCATGACCGGTGCAGGAGGCTGGCCTTTAAATATGTTTTTATTGCCCAATGGGAAGCCTTTTTATGGGGGTACGTACTTTCCACCCATCCCCATGCATCAAAGAGCTTCTTGGATGGAGGTCTTAAAAGGGGTGCAAGCAGCGTATGAAAATCAACCAGAAAAATTAATTGAGCAATCGGAAAATTTAACCAACCATATTACTGCAGCTGGGAAAAATACAGTGAGTAGTATTTTAGAGAATGAAGAATTGGCCAGCAAAGAAGAAATTGCTTTGATGGCCAATAGACTTTTACAAAATGCAGATACCCAGTGGGGTGGTTTTGGTGCAGCGCCAAAATTTCCTCAAACTTTTTCTATTCAATTTTTATTTCGGAATTATTTTTTAAATCAAGATCAATCCTCCGTAGTGCATGGGCTTAGGTCATTGGACAAAATGATACAAGGTGGAATTTACGATCATTTGGGCGGTGGCTTTTCAAGGTATAGTACAGATGTACAATGGCAGGCACCGCATTTTGAAAAGATGCTTTATGACAATGCTTTGTTACTTACTGTTTTGGCAGAAGCTTACCAGCTCACTAAAAAAGAAAATTATAAATTGGTTATGAAAGCCACCATTCAATTTTTAGACAGAGAGTTGGCCAATGAAGCGGGCGGCTATTTTGCCGCATTAGATGCAGACAGTGAGGGTGTGGAAGGAAAGTTTTATACCTGGACTTATGAAGAAATTAAAGCGCAGGTTGACCCTGCCATTTTTGAAGAATTTTATCAGCATTACCAAATTACAGCAGCAGGCAATTGGGAACATACCAATATACTTTGGACGCAAAATATAGAGGAAGGAGGCAATGAATTAAATTTTGAAAAAGCAAGAAAAAAATTATTTGCAGTGCGCGCGAAAAAAATTAGGCCAGCCTTAGATTATAAAATTATTTTGTCTTGGAATAATTTAATGGTCATTGCTTTATGTAAAGTATACGCAGCCCTTGGAGATGAAAAATTTAAAAATAAGGCCATAGTGACAATGCAATGGTTAGAATTGAATTTATTTGATGCCCAAGAAAATTATTTTTACCATACGTATACTAAGGGCTTGACCAAGGCCAATGCTTTTTTAGAAGATTATGCAAGTTTGATTCAAGCTTATATTCAATTACAAATCATTACGGGAGATATTAGTTATTTAGCAAAAGCAAAAAAATGGACGGACTATGTACAAGCCCATTTTATGGATGAAGACCAATTGTTTTTTTACTATACGGCCAATTACCAAAAAGACATCATCCTTCGAAAAAAAGAATTGTATGACGGTGCTCAGCCAAGTGCCAATGCCATGATGTGTTCTAACTTATTCTATTTGGGACAGGTTTTTGAGCAAAGTCAATGGGTCAATCAATCTAAAGCAATGGTGAGCGCAATGAAAAAAATGATGGTACAATATCCCAATTCCTATAGCTATTGGGCCCAATCTTTTAGTCAAATGGCGGTGGGCATGGTGGAATTGGTTTGTGTGGGAGAAATGGCGCTAAATGGACTGAATAGGGTATTGTCTAAGTTTTTGCCTCATCATTTGATACTTTTTACAACGAAAGAAGCGGAGGCTATTTTGATGACAAAAGGAAAACAAAACATTGATAATCAATACTATATATGTCGAAACAAGCGTTGTTTGGCACCAATTATGGAGCTAAATGAATTTTTAGCAAATATCTAACAACTAATGAATTAATTTGCAACCCTTGATTAAGGGTTCTAAATCATTGATTTCCACTACAAAATTTGAAATAATTGTTTTAAAAAATAAAATTTAATTCCATTTTTTTCGTTCTAAGTAGAACTAGGAGTTAGGTTAAAAAATTGATATGATAAAAAAATTATATAAAGTCAGGTTTAAATTTCCAATCATTGTACTAAGTATCATGATGGGGGCCTTGTTCATCATGGCTTTTGAATCCCAAAAAGGGAGTCCAAAATTCAATTCAGATCCTGCACATACGGTCTTTGTTCCTGGAGGTTCCTTCTACATGGGAGCCAGCGATGAGCAAATTGACAATTCAATGGTCAATCGTAAAAAATTAGTCTCTGTTCAAAGCTTTTGGATGGACCGAACCGAAATCACGAATGAGCAGTATAGAAAATTCGTAAGCTATGTAAGCGACTCATTAAAATATTTGGCGGTATATCTAGGTGGAATCAATCAAACAGAAGATACCATTAAAGTGGATTGGAACCGTGCGCAAAGAATCAATTTAAATAGTAAGGCGGTTATAGAAAAATTAAATGAATTGCTATTAAGTCCGGACAATCGTTACAAAGGGAAAATTGGCATTGATCCAACTAAACTAATTTATAAATATTCTTTTATAGATTTGAAAGCAGCTGCATTGGCTTCTAGATCTTTAGAACTTCCTTTAAGTGATTTTATGGTGACCAAGGAAGAACCCGTGTATCCAGACACTTTAGTTTGGATGCGTGATTTTTCTTATTCCTATAATGAGCCTTTAACACGTATGTATTTTTCTCATCCTTCTTACAATGAATATCCAGTGGTGGGGGTTACTTGGAAACAAGCCACTGCTTTTTGTCATTGGAGAACCAATAACAGCGATTATTATAATGGGAAACCTGGGCGTACTGATATGAAGATTGACGGCATTTTTCGTTTACCTACAGAAGCAGAATGGGAATATGCAGCAAGAGGCAGTTCAAAAGCAAATGCCATGTATCCATGGGGTTCACCCTATACCAGAACAAAAGAAGGTCGTTTGTTGGCCAACTTTAAACCAGGTAGAGGAGACTATTTTGGCGGCAGTACAAAAGCAGATAATATTTATACCACCAAGGTGAAATCATACGCTGAAAACGGCTATAAACTTTTTGACATGGCGGGTAATGTAGCAGAATGGACCAGCTCTATTTTCTATGAAGGCGGTTACAATTTCGTGGGTGATTTTAGTCCAGACTTGCAATACAATGCCAAAGACGAGGATCCAATATTAATGAAACGTAAAGTCATTAGAGGTGGTTCTTGGAAAGACATTGCCTACAATTGTCAAGTAAGTACAAGAAATTATGAATACCAAGATACCGCTAAATCCTATATTGGATTCAGATGTGTCTTATCTATGGCGCCAAGAATTAATTAAACAAAGCGCATCAATTAAACTTTATTTAAAAACTAATAAATTTCCAAAATGTCAAATTCTATTTCTCCAAAAACCAATAAAATCATCAATGTAGTTTTTTCATTGGGAGCAGCAGTGGTCATTATTGCAACATTGGCTAAAATTTTACATCTTGGATGGGCAGATTATGCTTTGATTCTTGGCTTTATTACGGAAGCGGTCATCTTTACCATTTATGCATTTTTGCCTCCGCCTGAAGTAGGCGATTCCACCCATGCGCCTCAAACGGGTGCGGTGGATTCTGTGATGGCGCATTTAGAAGCAGCCAAATTAGATGGTGCAGCCTTTGAAAAATTAAGTAGTAGTTTCCAACGCTTAAATGATACAGCCATGTATTTGGGTGATTTGGCAGAGATGTCAAAGTCTAGCAAAGACTTTACACACAATACCAAGGATGCGGCCATTGCTTTGGGTTCTATCAAAGAGGCAGCAGCAGGAGTTTCTACTAATTTAGGCAGCTTTGCATTGGCCACCGATGGGGTTAAAAATTTGAACGATCAATTTCAAATGATGAGCAAAAGCATGGAGGCCATGAATACCTATTACAGCAAATTGGCTGAAGCATCCAATGCCATGTCTAGTTCCGCACAAGATGCCATTAGAGCCAAAGAGCAAATTGCTTTGCTGGCAGATAATTTAACCAAATTGAATCAAGTGTATGGCAATATGATTATTGCAATGCAAGGACGTTAATTGTATTTTAAAATCATTTTACTTTATTAAAAACTAGTATACATGTCATTACCTAAGGAGCCGAGGCAGAAAATGATCAACATCATGTACATTGTGTTGACTGCTTTGTTGGCATTAAATGTATCTAGCGAAATTTTGAATGCATTCAAAACCATTGATCAAAGTTTGGCCAATGCGAATGATATTATCGAACGCAAGAATTCAGATATTTATAAATCTTTACAGAAAAAATTAGCTGATCCGAAAACTGCAGAAAAAGCAGCCATCTGGGCGCCCAAGGCGGAGAAGGCACATGGCTATGCAGATGAAATGTTCAATTACATAGCAGGATTAAAAAAAGAATTGAAACAAGCTTCTGGTTTGAAAATTAAAGACGGCAAAGAAGAATACAAAGAAGATGATTTAGAAGCGACGACTAGGTTGTTTTTAAATTATAAAAGTGGAGAAACAAGAAGTCAAGAGTTGTTCAAGAAATTAGTTCAATTCAAAGCAGATTTAGCTGCTATTGATCCTGCTATTGAAAAAGAAGTCTTACCTAATTTGCCGCTTGATTTAAGAATTCCAGAAACAAAAAGTATTGCAGGCAAAACCGATTGGGGCTATGCCTATTTTAATATGACGCCAAGTGTGGCCGCAGTGACCATCTTAACTAAATTTCAAAATGACATTCGAAACAGTGAAGCGCAGGTAGTGGAGTATTGTCATAAAGAAATTGGAGAAGTAGAATTAATTTATGACCAGTTCAATGCCTTTGCAGCTTCCAATTCTCAATATCTAATGTCTGGAGAAGAGCTAATCATTACAGCTGGTGTAGGTGCATTTAGCAGTGCCGCAAAGCCTACCATCACCATTGACGGCAATACAGTCCCCATTACAGCGGATGGTTCTGCTGTATATAAAACAACCGCAGGTGCGCCAGGGTCTAGTGTAAAAAGAGTACGTATCTCTTTTGTAAAGCCTAATGGAGAAACGGCAATTATAGAAAAAGATGTGAAGTATACCGTTGGTACCCCAGTTGGTTTAGTGGTATCAACAGATAAAACAAGGGTATTTTATAAAGGCTTAGATAATCCATTAACGATTACAGGGGGTGGTGGTGCAGAAAATATCAATGTGGCTGTGGAAGGAGCGGGTTCAACTATTAGCAAAGCAAGTGCTGGGCAATATATTGTAAAGTGCTCGCAGTTGGGAAATGTATTAGTGAATGTGAATAGCGGCAAGTATGCTCAAAAAATTTCTATACCAGTTAAAAGAGTACCAGACCCTATCGCCATTGTCGGCGCAAGCGCTGGAGGTAATATGCCTGCGAACAAGTTTAGAGTTCAACAAGGGGTGATTGCAGATTTAAGAGATTTTGTATTTGAAGGCATTAAATTCAATGTAGTTTCTTTTATCGTAGTAGCTACTGGCAAAGGTTTTGAAGAAGCCGAAGTAGCAGAAGTCAATGGGGCAGCTTTTGCTGGAGGTGCACAAGCATTGATTAGAAGATGCCAACCTGGAACGACGGTTACCATTGAAGAAATCAAAGTGACAGAGCCCGGCGGAGGAACTAGAAAATTAGATCAAACAATTACTTTTATTTTACAATAATTTTGATTTCGATATTACTTGTAAAAAAAGGTCAATTTAAAATATAGAAAATGAAAAAACTGATTAGTCCTATTTGCTTTTTATTGGGAGGACTTTTATTGGGTACCGCTGGACAAGCGCAATTCAATTATAAGAAAAAAGCTGGCCCTGCCACTACTAATAATGCTAAAGATACAGTAGCCCCAGCTCCAGTAGAAGCTCCTGTGGTCAGTAAAACCACTTCGGTGCCAGATCCAAATGTAAAGCCAAGTAAGTCTATTGATACTACTTTAGTGGGTGGTTTTAATGCTAATCCAAAAAAGAGTTTAAGAAACAATTATGGTTTTTCTTCTGGCAATACCTCTAAAAAATCTACACAGGCAAGAACCCCTGTCAATTATCAAAATTTGAGAGAGGAAGACGCTTTATTTAGTGAATTTGTTTGGGAAGAAGTGGATGGTCGTGAAAAAATTAATAGACCCTTTATTTATCAAGCTTATGATGACAATGGTGATCAACGCTTTTTTGCCATCTTGCTAAGGGCTATAGAAAATGATGGTGTAGTGCCATTTTCAGCAGAAGGTGGCGACGACCGTTTTACCAAGCCACTCAATTTAGATGATGTGAATGCGATGTTGAAAGGAAGTTTGGATACCCAATTGGTACAAAATGTAAACAATCCAAACGTATTTGATACCAGTATCATATACAATACCAAACTAGCGCCAAATCCTGATTCTATCTATACTTTTAGATTAAAAGAGCAATTTATTTTTGATAGCAAAACAAGTAGAATGTATTGCAGAATCATTGGTATCGCACCCGTGGCAACCATTGTGATTAACAATAAGCCGGTGAAGAGAACTTTATTTTGGATCTACTATCCTGAACTTAGAAATAGTTTGGCCAAGCATGAAGTTTACAACCCTAGAAATATATCCAGCAGAATTACTTGGGAGGAATTATTTGAAAGCAGATATTTCAATGGCTATGTGGTCAAATCTACCTTAGACAATTACAACGATAAGATGTTGAATTCCTTATTTTCAGATCCAAAAAGAAGATTGTTGGAGGGAGATAAAATCAAACAGAAAATTTTTGATTACGAGCAAGACAGATGGGTGTATTAATCCTTTTGTTGAGCAAAAGCTTGTTTTAATAGATTTGCTTTTTTAGCCCCAATAATTTCTGTCAACAGTTCTATTTTTGCTTCTTTAATTTTTTGAACAGATTTGAAATAAACCAATAATAGGTCCTTGGTTTTAGGGCCAATGCCCACAATCTCATCCAAACTATTTTCAAGCGCCCCTTTGGATCTTTGGCTTCGGTGAAACTGAATGCCAAAGCGATGCACTTCGTCACGGATAGTACGCACTAGTTTATGCGCTGGACTATTCCAATTCAATTGTATGGACTGTGCATCTCCAGGAAAAAATAATTCTTCTAAGTTTTTTGCTAGGCCAATGGTGGTCACCTGATGTTCAATACCCAAGCTAGCAAGGGCTTCTAGCGCTGCATTCAATTGCCCTTTTCCCCCATCAATAACAATAAGTTGAGGTAGACTTTGTTTTTTCTCCAATACCGAAGTATATCTTCTAAATACGGTTTCTTTCATGCTGGCAAAATCGTCAATACCCACCACTGATTTAATATTAAATTTTCGGTACTCTGATTTACTGGGAAGGCCATTTTTAAAGCAGACCATGGCAGATACAGGGTAAGCGCCTTGAATATTAGAATTATCAAAACATTCAATGTGCACTGGTAGTTGGTTTAAATGAAGTAAGGTTTTTAATTCCTCTAAAATGATATTTTCTTCTTTATTTTCAATTGCCAACAAGGCTTGTTTTTGCAACCACTCCTTTATGGCATAGTCTGCATTTTTTTGTGACAACAACAACAAATGTTCTTTATCTCCTTGTTTGGGTAATGTATATTTTACGCCCGGCAATTGATCCTCTAATTCAAAAGGAACAATAATTTCCTTGGCAGTGGATTGTAGATTATTTCTAAAATAATGAATGGCAAAGGCTAGGATGGCTTCTTTGGTTTCTTCTAAAGGAACGCTAAGGGGCAAGATATGTGTTTGAATGATTCGGCCTTCTTGTACCATTAAATAACTGATATAGGCTTGGTCTTGTTCATAGGCAATGCTAAAAACATCGATAGGGGCCAGTTGTTTAATGTAGACCACCGATTTGGTTTGGTAATTTTCTAGTTCTTCAATTTTTCTTCTGGTGAGGTTAGCTTTTTCAAAAGCTAGTTCTCCAGCCTCCTGCAGCATGGTCGTTTTGAGTGTCTGCAATACAGGCTTGATATTGCCCTTCAATAATAAATTTACTTGTTCAATAGAAGCGTCATAAGCTTCTTGGCTTTGCAATCCTTCACAAGGCCCCAGACAATTACCTAAATGGTATTCCAAACAAACTTTAAACTTGCCTAGGGCAATATTTTTTTTATTAAGTGGAAGGGTGCAGGTTCTAAGTGGAATGGTTTGTTTGATATGGTCGATCAGTTCTCTCACAGCGAGCCCACTAGTGAATGGGCCAACATAAGTAGATCCATCTTTAATTTTTCGACGACTATAAAATACGCGTGGAAAAGCTTCTTTTTTGATGACAATGTAGGGATAGGTTTTATCGTCTTTTAAATTAATATTGTATTTGGGTTGATAATTTTTGATCAACTCGTTTTCTAAAATAAAGGCATCGTGTTCGGAGTCCACGAGTGTAAATTGTATGTCTTTAATTTTCTGAACCAGCTCTATTGTTTTTTGGGAGTCCTGTGTGGCCAAAAAGTAAGAGCTTACCCTTTTTTTAATATTCTTAGCCTTACCCACATACAGGAGTTGGCCCTTTTCATCAAAATACTGATAAATACCAGGGTTGGAGGGTAGACTAGACTGTATTTGTTTAAACTGCTCTTTTTCCATATTCGCTAGGGCGTTCACAAAAATACTTTATATTTTTGTGTCATGGAATTATCTGTAAATATACCCGCCCTTCTTTTTCCGGCTATTAGCCTCATTATGTTGGCCTATACCAATCGGTTTTTAGCCCTTTCCAATAGGGTGAGGGTCCTGCATGATAAATACCAACAACAGGAGCAGCGTCAGATCATTTTTGGGCAAATTAAGAACCTAAAATACCGAATTAAGCTGATTCAAAACATGCAAACCTATGGGGTAGCGACCTTGCTCTTATCTATTGTTTCTATGTTTTTTATTTTTATTCAATACCAAGCTCTGGCTAAGATAGTTTTTGGCATTAGTTTGGTTACTTTTTCTATCTCCATTTTTTTATCACTAATTGAAATCAGATTAAGTACAAAGGCCATTGAATTGGAATTGAGTGACATGGAGGGGCTAGAGGATCCCACGGTAATGGAATACCTTAGAAAGAAATTTGATCGAGAGTAATTTTTATAGCTGTATTTAATTCGAAGCCCTTCTTTCTCCAATTTGTTGACGCCACATGGCATAGTACAATCCTTTTTCCAACAACAAAGAATCATGGGTGCCTTGTTCAATCACTTGGCCTTTTTCTAAGACATAAATTCTAGTGGCATGAATGATGGTACTCAATCGATGCGCAATCATGATGGTAATTTGTTCTCTTTCTGCCGAAAGTTGTCGGATGGTATCGGTGATGGATTCTTCTGTAATACTATCTAATGAGGAAGTAGCTTCATCAAATATAAGTAGGTGCGGATGTCTTAATAAAGCACGCGCGATAGACAATCTTTGCTTTTCGCCACCGCTTAATTTCAAACCGCCTTCTCCAATTAAAGTATCTAAGCCATTGCCCCCCTTGTCTAAAATATTACTACAACTTGCCTTAGTCAAGGCCAACAACATTTCTTCTTTGGTGGCATTCGGCGCGACAAAGGCTAAATTTTCTGTGATAGTACCTGCAAACAATTGCGTATCCTGGGTCACAAAACTAATTTGATTTCTTAGTTCATTCATATTGATCTGATGGGTATCCACACCGTTGACCAATATTTTTCCTTCCTGTGCTTCATACAAGCCTACCAATAATTTTACCAACGTACTTTTGCCAGCCCCCGAAGGCCCAACAAAGGCAATAGTTTCACCTCTCTTGGCTTCAAAACTGATGTCAGCAATGGCTTTGAAATTGGCCGTTTGGTGTTGAAAACCAACATGTGCAAAAGCTAAGTTTTCGATGGTACCCATGGCCACTGGATTCGCAGGAATTTGCTCTGTGGGCTTTTTCATGAGGGCATCAAAATTGTTCAAAGAAGCTTCTGTTTCTCTGTAACTCATAATGATGCTACCAATTTCTTGCAATGGTCCAAATATAAAGAAGCTGTAAAATTGCAAAGAAATTAATTGACCAACCGTTAAAATCTCTTTAAAAATTAACCACATCAAAGTAAAAGTGATCACCTGTCTTAGAAAGTTCACCATGGTGCCTTGTACAAAACTTAAAGAGCGAATATTTTTTACTTTTTTTAATTCTAAGGCAAGAATTTTATAAGTATTATTATTTAATCTATTGATTTCCTGCGTGGTTAAGCCTAGGCTTTTTACTAGTTCAATATTGCGTAAACTTTCAGTGGTAGTGCCTGCTAGAGTAGTGGTTTCTTTGACAATATTTTTTTGAATGACTTTAATTTTCTTACTTAATAAATTGGTCACATAAGCAATCATGCTGGCGCCTCCTATATAAATTGGAATGATGGACCAATGCAATCTTGTGGCATACACAGAAACAAAGATCACACTAACAATGATTCCAAAAAGTACATTCACAACATAGCTGATGAATTTTTCACAATCAGCCCTTGCCTTGGTTAGAATACTTAGTGTTTCTCCACTTCTTTGGTCCTCAAATGCTTGGTAAGGCAATTGCATGGAATGTCTTAAACCATCTGTAAAAAGGGCAGCACCAAATTTTTGAATGATCACATTGACCGTATAGTCTTGAAATGCTTTAGCAATTCTACTGACCATGGCCGTACCCACCAATAACAATAACATATTGCTCACGCCCCATAAAAATTCTGACTGACTGCGGTGTTCGCCCGCTTTGCTTAGTAAAGGGCTTTTGGCAAAATCATCAATCAAACGACCAAAGATCATCGGGTCAAATAAGGAAAAAGTTTGGTTAATGGCAGCCAATATAAAGGCTAAAAATACCAAGCCTTTAAAGGGTTTGATGTATTGGATCAATATTTTCATAGTCAAGTAATTGTAATGGGGCCAAAGGTAATAAATCTACCTTGTTTTAGGGCAATTTCTGCGCTTATCCACGAGCTGTTGAAAACTGAATTGGCCATTTATAGTAGTTCTAGCGCTAATACAATAATTTAACAGTACAGAATTGAATCATTTGTAAATATTTTTTTATGCTTTGGAGAAAATTCAATGGTGAAAAAATTGTACTTCCTATTAAAGAAGCAGTGAAGCAAGCAATTATTACCGAGTCTGAAAAGAAAACAAAATTAAAAGTGTGCATTGGCACAGACAGTCAAGTCAAAGCCAATATTACAGAATTTGCCACCGTAATTGTATTTCTAAGAGAACATAACGGAGGTTTTATGTACATCCATAACGATAAGACTACACAAAAATATCACCTTAAAGAAAGAATGTTAATGGAAGTGGCTAAAAGTATTGAAATTGCTTATGAGCTTTGTGATCTTTTTATTGAACACAATATAGAAATGGAAGTGCATGCCGACATCAATACCAATCCGCAATTCAAAAGTAATGATGCTTTGAAAGAAGCCATGGGCTATATTTTAGGAATGGGCTTTGCTTTTAAAGCAAAGCCAGAAGCATTTGCAAGTAGTTGCTGTGCTGATAAAGCAGTGAATTAATTTAAAGCCCTTCTGCGTCTAATTTATTGTATTGGTCTATGCATGCCAACACTTCGTCTACGCCGGTTCTTTTTTCTGCACTCGTTACAAAACCTTGTGGTAAATAGGGCAATATTTCATTTAACGCATCAAAGAATAATTTTACATTACGAGTCACTACACCAGGCTTTTCTTTATCAGATTTGGTGAATATAATGGTATAGGGAATTTCCCATTTGAACAATTGTTGTACAAAAGCAATGTCTATTTTTTGTGGCGTATGTCGGCTATCAATTAAAACAAAAACCCTACTTAGGTTTTCTCTTTTTCTTAAGTAATTTTCAATCATTTGTTCCCATCTTCTTCGGCTGCTTTGAGCCACTTTGGCAAATCCATAGCCTGGCAAATCCACAATATACCATTTGTCTTGTTTGCCTTTGGCCACACTCATGCTGGTAATTTCAAAATGGTTGATCAGCTGTGTTTTACCGGGTGTGCCAGAGGTTTTGGCTAAGTTGTTTTGGGAGCACAATGCATTGATGATGGAAGATTTACCCACATTACTTCGCCCTATAAAGGCATATTCAGGCGCTTTTAAATCAGGACATTGATCAAAACTAGGACTAGAGATGACATAAGTAGCTTTTACAATTTTCATAGGGCTGGGTGAAGTTTCCTTATTTAGCAGCGCCTGCTGGACTTGTAGGTTTTTTTAATATAAGACTATCCGCAGGGTAATTAGCTTTCAATGTATCCATAATATTTTGACACCAATTAGTTAAAGTTGCTTTTTCAGCTTCTGTTAATTTTGCTTCAGTATGAATAATAGTATAAGAAGTTAGTGGCATTTCACCTTCTTTAATTTGTTCAATCACTTCTTCTAATTTATGATTTTGCTTGGCTAATCTATAACCAGCAAATTCGTTCAGATTAAAATGTCTTTTACCATCTTTCACATGGTCGGCAGTCCAATAGCCGATGGGCTGGATGGCAGTGTACCATGGATAATTGGTTTTATTGGTATGACAATCTGCACAAGCCTTGTCAAAAACTAATTTTACACTATCGGACATAGGGTAGATAGTGGTGATGTCTTTGGTAGTATCACCAGATAAGTTTTGCTCAGGGCGTATAAACTGCATGGCGATTAATACAATCAGCAGTCCAATTAAAATTTTCTTTATCATGATATTTGTTTTATTGAATATTGAAATTGGACCAATATTCAGGCGATTGGTTTAATCTAAATCCTCTATAGTAAAGGTATCATTAAAGTAGGAATATATTTTTTAAATAAGCACTTTCCCAGTCATTTCCTTAGGAATAGGCACTTGCATCATAGTTAAAATAGTAGGGGCTAGATCGCCCAATTTACCTGCTTTAATAGGTCCTTTCCAATCCTTGTCTATGATAAAGAAAGGCACTAAGTTGGTGGTATGCGCCGTATTGGGACTACCATCTTCATTGATCATATAATCGGCATTGCCATGGTCTGCGGTTAAGAAAATAGTGTAGCCATTTTTTAAACCAGCGGTCACCACTTCTTTCACACAGGCATCTACAGTTTCTACCGCTTTTACAACGGCAGTAAAAATACCTGTATGCCCTACCATATCTGCATTGGCGAAATTCAAACAAATAAAATCGGGATGTCCTGCATTGATTTCGGGCAATAATTTATCTGTTAATTCTTTAGCACTCATTGCTGGTTGTAAATCATAGGTAGCTACCTTGGGTGAAGCAGCCATGATTCTTGTTTCGCCTTCAAAAGGTTGTTCTCTGCCTCCGCTAAAGAAAAAAGTCACATGCGGGTATTTTTCTGTTTCAGCAATTCGAATTTGTTGTTTATTGTTTTGTGCTAACACATCACCCAAGGTATTGACTAAGTTGTCGTTTTCAAAAATGACCTGGACGTTTTTAAAAGTTTCATCGTACTTGGTCATGGTGGTATAATGCACTTTCAATTTTTTCATTCCAAATTCAGGAAAATCTTTTTGAGTCAATACTTCTGTGATTTCTCTGCAACGATCGGTTCTAAAATTATAACACAATACAGCATCTCCTTCTTGAATAGTGGCAATGGGTTGACCATTTTCTAGAAGGATGGTTGGTTTGATAAATTCATCTGTTATACCATTGGCATAATTCTCTTTGATGGCAGCAATGGCTGTCAAAGCAGTGGGGCCTTCTCCTCTGGCCAAGGCATCGTAGGCTAACTTTACTCTTTCCCACCTTTTATCTCTATCCATGGCATAATACCTGCCACTTACGGTGGCAATTTTGCCTACACTGGCCGCTAAATGTTTTTCTACATTTTCAACAAAACCTAAACCGCTTTTGGGATCTGTGTCTCTTCCATCGGTAAATGCATGAATGAATACTTTAGATAATCCATGGGATTTACAAATTTCGCATAGTGCTTTTAAATGTGAAGTATGTGCATGTACGCCACCATCACTTACCAAACCCAACAAATGCAGGGGCTTGTTATTTTCTTTAGCATATTGAATGCTGTTCAATAAGGTGGGGTTATTGGCAAGTTCACCATCTTTAATGGCTACATTAATTCTTTGTAATTCCTGGTACACAATTCTCCCTGCGCCTAAATTCAAATGTCCCACTTCGCTATTGCCCATTTGCCCATCAGGCAAGCCTACTTCTTCTCCACAAGTCACCAAGGTTGTATTGGGATACTGCGCGTATAAGCTTTGAACAAAGGGAACATGGGCTTGTTGAATTGCATCTGCTTTTGGAATCAAGCCCAATCCCCATCCATCCATGATCACTAATATTACTTTTTTTGACATTTTCTTACCTTATTTTAGCTGTAACTTTGTTTTTTATCCTCGATTACCACAAAGTTTCAAAATACTAGGCAGATTACAAACTTTATACTGTTATAATAAGAAAAAAATGAGCAAAAGAGCGAAATCAAATACCTACAGCCAAAATAGCTCCCCTTTAGTGTATAGTACTAATCCAGATTATAGGCGCCCAGAAGAAGCAGTATCAGCAATTACTTTAGCGCCGGCGGATCAGCCCTTAAAGGTTGTTTTAGAAACCAAACAACGTGCTGGTAAAACAGTATGCATCGTACTTGGATTTGTTGGCGATGAAGAAGCTATGAATACTTTAGGCAAGGCTTTAAAAAATCATTGCGGAACAGGAGGGTCTGTAAAAGACGGAGAAATTATCATACAAGGAGACCATCGTCAAAAAATAATACAATACTTGAATTCAAAGGGCTATAAAAAAGCCAAGCTCTAAAAATAAACTTCTAAGTTTAATTTTGTTTTTAATTCTGTGATTAAAGGGTACTGTGCGGCCATACGTTCATATTTTTGTTTGCTATTCAAACTTAAATGAAGTGGTACATCTTCTTTTTCACCAGCGGCTACTAAAATATTAAATTGAATGGCCCTGTTGTGAAAACTGCCCCATACTTTTTCTAATAAATTCATGCGTTCTTGTTCCACGAATTTTTGCGCAGTCAATGCCGGCACCGTAATGGTGAAATGGGTTTCATCCTCTATGCTCAATTGTGCAAATTTAAAAGTACCGGCAGCAGAATGTTTCAATGCAGTTTCTAAATGCAGCGTGTATTCCTCCCAGCAGTTTCTTAACAATTCCATATTCAATGGAAGTGATTCAATCACTTCTTCAATTTCATATTTCTCCCCGTATTTCTTTTGTAAAACAGCCAGCAGGTTTTTTTTATTTCCATCTGCAGTTGGCAAATTGGCCTCTATTTTTGTAGCGGCATTAGTTTCAATTGTTGAAGGTGCGGAAGGGTTAGGCGCTTTTTCTATCTTAGCAGTGTTTGATTTGACCAATGGCTGATCGGGCTGTTTATTAAATGATGGGGCTTGCTCGATCATCAATTTAGCTTCCTGGTTGACTACAATATTGCTTAGCGGAAGAATTTTTTTAAGCCGAATAGGGTAGTGACTATCAATTAGTTTTTTTTTTACAACTTGGCTATCTTCCATGCTTAGTTCAATGGCTTGTTGTAAAAAATTAAGTTTGATGATGGCCATTTCTACATGCAATCTTTTGTTTCGAGCCATCTTGAATTGAATCTCTGCCTCATTTAATAAATTCAAGGCACTGACTAAATAGGGTGTACTTATATCCGCTGCAGTGCTAACATATTGTTCTCTCCAACCTTCAATAGATTCTAGTAATTTGGCACTTGCAGGATCCTTACATACTAATAGGTTTCTAATAAAGCTGGCAAGTCCGTATAAGACCATATCTCCCTCAAAACCTTTTTGATTGATCTCATCATACAACAACATGGCACTAGTTAAATCCTGCTTGGTTAAATGTTCTAATAATTTAAAAAAGTAAGCTTCATCCAAAATATTCAAATGTTCTAAGGTATTGGCATAGGTTAATTCGCCATTGGAGAAACTAACAATCTTGTCCAAAATGCTTAAGGCATCGCGCATACAACCTTCACTTTTTTGTGCAATTAGTTGCAATGCATTTTTTTCTGCATTAATATGCTCTTTGCCAATGATTTCTTCTAAATGCAATACAGTATCATTGTTATTGATGCGTCTAAAATCAAAAATTTGACACCTACTTAAAATGGTAGGTAATATTTTATGCTTCTCTGTAGTGGCTAAAATAAAGATGGCATAAGGAGGCGGCTCTTCTAGTGTTTTTAAAAATGCATTAAAGGCACTAGTACTTAACATATGTACCTCATCTACTATATATACTTTGTATTTACCAGCTTGAGGCGCAAAGCGAACTTGTTCTACTAAGGTTCTGATGTCATCCACTGAATTATTGCTGGCTGCATCTAACTCATGAATATTCAAACTGCCTCCTTTTTCAAAAGAAACACAACTATCACATTCATTGCAAGCTTCTCCTTCTTTGGTGATATGCGTGCAATTGATGGTTTTAGCTAAAATTCTGGCACAAGTAGTTTTACCAACTCCTCTAGGTCCACAAAACAAAAAGGCATGCGCCAAATGGTTATTTAAAATGGCATTCTTTAAGGTCGTCGTAATATGCGACTGTCCCACCACTGTATTAAAGTTTTGGGGCCTGTATTTTCTAGCTGAAACAACAAAATTTTCCATACTTGACGCGCAATATACACATTCAAAATCAAAAGTATTCAATGAGGAATTAAATCTTATCCCCTAATTATAAATAGCTATTTGGACTTAGGGTTTAACGCTGTAATCCATGATGGGATGCCTTTCAAAAGGGTTGATATTTTTATCAAAAATATATCTATAGGTGATCATTTGTCTGCTTGGAAGGGCGCCCAAGCTTTTATAAATATTGACCATTTTGGGATTCCAGTCGGCCGCCCAACCCATTTCGTACTCTTGGTAAATTTTGGTCTCTTTCAACCACAAATCACAGGAGTAAATTAAAAAACTATCTACCCCCAAGGCCTGGTATTTTGGCACCACCCCAAAAGCCAAGCCGGTTAATTTGGTATTGGACTTGTTCCATTTCATCCACAACAAATGCAATTTTTGCCTTATGTCCAAGTCCCCCTTAAAATATTTGAAATACTGGTTCAGATCTGGAATATTGATAAACATGGCAATGGGCTCTTCTTTATAATAAGCAAACCAAATTACTTTTTCATCCATTACTTTTTTAAGCGAGTTAAATAATTGAATGATTTGATCATAAGTAATGGCCTTGGCTTCTCCATGTTGTGCCCAGGCGCTATTGTATATATGCACAAAATCTTTGGCGAATTTTTCTAATTTATTTTTATCTAAATGCATCGCCGAATAATCAGGCTTGGCTTTAAATTTATGATAACGCTCTTCAAATCTTGGTGGTAAGGATTCGCGTAAATCTTTTTGATAATAATATTGATTGTAAAAATTTTCAAATCCATATTGGGTCAATAAATTTTCATAATAGGGCGGGTTATAAGACATGCCGTACATAGGCGCTTGCTCAAAACCTTTGACCATGAGCCCCCACCATTTATCTCGGTCGCCAAAATTAATGGGACCATCCATGGCCTGCATGCCATTTTCGAAAAGCCAACTTTTAGCGGTATCTAAAAGTAATTTGGCGGCTTCGAAATCATCGGGGCAATCAAAAAAACCTACACAACCAACAGGGAATTCAGTGCCCTTGTTTTTATAACTTGAATAGTAAAAGGCTGCGATACGTCCAATGACTTTACCTTCTTCATTTTGCAACAACCATCTTTTGGCATTGCCCTGTTGGAATAATTTGTTTTTGTTTTCGTCAAACACTTCAGCCACCTCTTTATTCAAGGGCCTTATATAATGGGGATTGCCTTGATGGATTTGGGCATTGATTTTAATAAAAGCATTGGCTAGTGCGGCCGAATTGACTTCAACAATTTTCATTGCTTGAAATTAGAAATTTTTTAAGACACTTAAGGCAAATAGGCCAGCTGTTTCTGTTCTGAGTCGCGTGGGGCCTAAATGTATGGCCTGGTAACCATTTTGAAGGGCCAATTCAATTTCCTTGGGGCTAAAATCACCTTCAGGGCCAATCAATAAAAGACAATCCTGATCGGCCTTGATTTTTTTGATGTCTATTTTATCGCCGGCTTCGCAATGGGCAATTAATTTCTGCGCATTTTTTTGTGCTGCTATCACTTCTTTAAATTTGATAGGGGCAGTGATATTGGGCAGCCAGCTTTGTTGACTTTGTATCATGGCCGATTGCAGAATGTTTTGCATTCGGTCCAATTTGAATTTTTCAAATAAGGTTCTTTCGCAAAGCATTGGAACAATCTTTGTCACACCCATTTCGGTCGCCTTTTCAATGAGCCATTCCAATCGCGTTGCATTTTTTAGTAAAGCAATACCTAAGGTCAAGCTTTGTGTTGGGGCCGGCATTTGTTTTTCTGATAGAATGGTAACGATGGAATTTTTTTTATGTGGCACTTGAATCTTAGCCTCAAATAAAAAACCTTTACCATTGGTTAAATCAATACGTGCATTTTCCTGCATTCTCAATACTTGAATACAATGTTTGCTGCTAGCTTCACTTAAAGTAAAATTGTTATTGCCTGAAAGTAAATTAGGTTCGTAGAAATAAGGGACAGGCATAAGAATAGATTTTAAAAAGGCTGATCGTCGTTGATGCCTTCGTCAAATTCACCACCATTCATTTTGCTGCCTTGAATAAAAAAGCGTCCACCATCTGCTGCGCCGCCATTATTGTTACTAGATTGAATAGGCTTGTAATTACTGCCCAAACCAGGAATACCATTTTCGCCTTCCATTTCTTCAAAACGTTGAATGTCTAGGTTGGCCCTAAGTTTAATTAAATCCAATCGACCGTTTCTATGTTTGGCTATTCTAATATGCGTTTCGCCTTGGGTGCTTTCGCCCATTTCATTACTCATCACTTCATAATATTCCGGACGGTAAATAAACATCACCATATCCGCATCCTGCTCAATAGCACCCGATTCACGTAAATCACTCAACTGTGGCATCTTGCTTTCTTTTCTGGTTTCTACGGCACGACTCAATTGGGATAAGGCAATGATGGGAATATTCAATTCCTTGGCCAATGCTTTTAAACTTCTTGAGATATTACTAATCTCTTGCTCACGGTTTGAATTTCTATCCCCCGATCCACTCATCAATTGTAAATAGTCAATGATGATCATTTTTACATGGTGTTTGTTCACCAATCTTCTGGCCTTGGCCCTGAATTCAAAAATATTCAAAGCGGCTGTATCATCAATATAAATAGGTGCTTGCTCTAATTTTTTAATACCCTTGCTATGCAATTGTTGGTATTCGTAATCTTCTAGCTTACCCCTAGAAATTTTTTCCATTTTAATTTCACTTTCGGCACTTAAAATACGTTGCACCAATTGCGAAGCGCTCATCTCCAAACTAAAAAAGCCAACCGCTTGTGGTTTGGTAGGATGCAGTGCTGCATTACGCGCCAGGTTTAAGGCAAAAGCAGTTTTACCCACTGAAGGACGTGCTGCCAAGATGATTAAATCGGTGGGCTGCCATCCATAAGTAATTCTATCTAAAGAAGTGAAACCACTAGGCACCCCTGAAATTTCATCTTTTTGGGTTCTTAATAAATCAATTCTTGTCACTGCATGTGCCAAGGCATCTCCAATGTCCACGAAATTTTTCTTCAAATAATTATTGGTGATATTGAACATTTTTGTTTCACTGTCATCGAGTAAATCAAAAACATCGGTGCTGTCTTCGTAAGCATTGGCAATTACTTCCCCACTAATTCTAATAAGTTCTCTTTGTATAAATTTTTGTAAAACTATTCTTCCGTGTGCTTCTATATTGGCAGTAGACACCACCACATTGGTTAATTTAGAAATATAATAAGCGCCACCAATTATATCCAATTGCTCTCTGGTTTTTAATTCTTCCACCATGGTGAGCATGTCAATGGGCATGTTTTTTTGTTGCAAACCTTGCATGGCATCAAAAATCATTTGATGTGCTTCTACATAAAAACATTCTGGCTTTAAAATTTCAGTAACGGTATCAAAAGCACTTTTGTCTAATAAGATGGCACCTAATACGGCTTCTTCCAATTCTCTAGCTTGTGGTGGAATTTTTCCATACATCATGGAGCTAAGATCCACCGAAGTACTTTTCTTTTTAGTTCTATTGGTATTTATATTGGGAAGGGCCATATTGAAACAACTATTTTCTACTGCGAAAATCAACCCAAATTGGGACTTCATGAAATTTAGTTTTGCCATAGGCTTATGCACAGGCAATTTTCATGTGAAATACACAAAAATTAAAGGTTATTCACGGGTTTTGCACTTAGTAATTGTAGTTATTGACTTCTATTTTTTACTTAAAAGCACTTAAAAATTTGTATTTTTGAAGCCATACCATAAAGATCCTATATGACGATTAGTTATCGCTGGCTTTCTACTTATTTACCACAAAAGCTTACCCCTGAGCAATTGTCCACCATCCTTACTTCCATTGGCTTAGAAGTAGAGTCCTTGGAACACTATGAAAATTTCAAAGGCGGGCTAGCTGGATTATTGGTGGGAGAGGTTTTGGAAGTAGAACAACATCCCAATGCGGATAAATTAAAATTGACCAAGGTAGCCGTTGGCAAAGAAAGTCCTTTGAAGGTGGTTTGTGGCGCTAGCAATGTAGCGGTTGGGCAAAAAGTAGTACTGGCCCCAGTAGGAGCGACCATCTTTCCCAAAGGCAAAGACCCCATCACAATGAAGTTGGCCAAAATAAGAGGCGAAGAAAGTGAGGGGATGATTTGTGCCGAAGATGAAATTGGTATCAGCGAAGACCATGCAGGCATTATTGTTTTAGACAATCAATGGAAGGCAGGCGATTTAGTGACAGAAGTATTTGAGTATGATCAAGATTGGATTTATGAAATAGGCTTGACCCCCAATAGAATGGACGCCATGAGTCACTATGGGGTAGCTAAAGATGTTTGTGCTTATTTGTCTTACCATGAAACTACAGTAAAGGCCATTAGTCCTTTCACAAAAAAAGCAACTAAAAATAATTCCATCAAAACTTATAAAGTAAGCATAGAAGATGAAAAGGGTTGTGGAAGATATAGCGGATTAAATATAGAAGGCGTGACCGTAAAAGAATCACCCAACTGGTTAAAGAATAATTTGAAAGCCATTGGGGTGCGCAGCATCAACAATATTGTAGACATTACCAATTATATCTTACACGCCACAGGTCAGCCCTTGCATGCCTTTGATGCAGCTCAAATCAAAGACCAAAAAATAGTGGTGAAAAAATATCCAGCTGGTACTAAGTTTATCACCTTAGATGGAACAGAGCGTACATTGACTGCAGAAGATGTCATGATCAGTGACAGCGAAAAGCCTATGTGTATTGCTGGGGTTTTTGGTGGTTTGAAAAGTGGGGTCACTGCAGCCACTAAAAATATTTTTTTAGAAAGTGCATGGTTTGAAAATGTGCATATTCGTAAAACATCGGTTCATCATGGACTCAGAACCGATGCCGCCACCAGATTTGAAAAAGGTGTAGACATTACCGGCACGGTGGAGGTGTTGGAATTAGCAGCAGCAATGATACAAGAATTGGCAGGAGGTAGTTGCAGTGAAGTCATTGATGTGTATCCAAATCCTGCCGCCAAAACTAAAGTCAAACTTAGTTATGCTTATTTAAAAAAGTTAAGTGGTAAAAATTATCCGGCGGCCGCAGTCAAAACCATATTGACCAGTTTGGGTTTTGAAATAGTGCAGGAAACCGAAGCTGAGATTGAATTGGCCGTGCCTTTTCATAAACCAGACATTAGTTTGCCCGCCGATTTAGTGGAAGAAATTTTACGCATTGATGGCTTGGATAATATTGCCATACCTACCACCATTTCTATTAGTCCATCCATTGATCCCTTAGAAAAGAAAGAAAAATTCAAAGAAAAAATTGCCAATTATTTAGTGGGCAGAGGCTTCACCGAAATCGTGACTAACTCTATTACCAATAGTGCTTATTTTTCTGAAGAAGTATTGGCAGGCGCTGTAAAAATGCTGAACAATTTAACGGTTGAATTAGATGTCATGCGCCCCTCCATGTTAGAAACAGGATTAGAAACCATTGCCTATAATTTAAATAGAAAAAACAATCATTTATCTCTTTTTGAATTGGGTAAAGTATATGGGAAATCCAGTAAGGGTAGTTATTATGAAGCAGAGCAATTGGCCATCTATGTTGCTGGAAAACAAAATGAGGATGGGTGGAGAACCAAGGGAGCTGTACAAGATTTTTTTGTGGCTAAAGGGATGGTTCAAGCCATTTTTGAATTGTTGGGTATTGAAAATTATACTTTCAAAACCAATGGTTCAGTGATTGAATTAGTGGCAGATAAAAAAGTTTTGGGACAATTACAAACCATCCCTTCAAAAAAATTAAATGCATTTGGCATTAAGCAATCAGTTGCTTATATCTATTTTGATTTGATGCAATTGTTGACTGTGTATCAAAGCAAGCAAGTAGTGTATCAGGAAGTTTCTAAATATCCATCCATCGAAAGAGACTTGGCCTTGGTGGTGCCGGATACGACCTTATACGAAGCTATTGAATCCAGCATACATGGAGCAAAATTAATTGCCTTAAAAGAGTCCAGGGTATTTGATATTTTCGAAAGTGAAAAACTAGGCCATCAAAAAAAATCAGTGGCCATTAATTTTGTATTCAATGCACCTGATAAGACTTTAACCGATGTGGAGATTGATGCAATGATGCAAATCCTCATCCAACAATTTGAAAAAAATATTCAAGCGGAAATAAGAAAATAGTTAATTTCAGCTAACAAACCTTTGAATGCCCAACCTGAACGATTCTATATTAGCACTTCAAGAAAAGCTTCAGCTTTTGCTTAAGCGTTATGCGCAGTTGGAAAAAGAACAGCTACAATTAAAAACTGCCTTGACGCATCAAAAAGAAGCCACCGCCTTGGCGGAGCAACAATTAAAAGACGAACAAGCCCATTGGACGGCCTCCATGGTCAATAATGCGCAGATGGACCCGGCAGCAAAGGAAAAATTGGTGAAGAAAATAGATCAATACATTAAAGAGATAGATGCCAATATTAAAAATTTGAATCCTTAGCCATGTCCCAAAACGAGGAATTAATACCCGTCAATATTACCATTGCAGATCGCTCCTATAGAGTAAAGATTGCTGCCAAGGATGAGGAAGCGGTGCGTAAAACTGCCCACCTCATCAACCAGAAAATGGTGGAATTCAAAAATGCCTATGCGGGCAAGGACATGCAGGACTATATTTCCATGGTGCTATTGTGGTTTACCACCGAACAACAGCAGACAGGGCAGAACCTCTATGAATTGGAAACCATTCAAAATCAAATCGATGGGTTTACAGGGGCCATCGAAAAGGCGCTTTCTGCCATATAATTCAATGACTTGGGTCTATTCTTTCCATTAATTGTTTATCTTCGTCTCGGAACCTTTGACGCATTATGAATAATCTTAATACGTCATCTTGTAGTAGATAGAACGAATGTGCTTGCTATAAGTGACTTATCATGATTTATAAATAATATAGGATTAATGTAGTAACCTCATTACCAACGAAAAAGGGGAGTATGATTTTTTTTAAACAACAAGATTTAAACAATGGACCAAACAATATTATTTGCCATCATAGGAGCGAGTTCCTTGGTGGGGGGCTTAATTATAGGCAAACTGGTTTTTGCCCGTAATACAAAAAAGCAAATTGAAGAAGCCGAGGCACAAGCTGCCAACATTTTAAAAGAAACAGAACTTAGAGCGGAGACCATTAAAAAGGAAAAGCAATTAGAAGCTAAGGAACGTTTTGTGCAATTGAAGTCGGAATACGACCGAGATTTATTAGAGAAAAACAAAAAGATTGGAGAAGCAGAAAATAGAATTAAGCAGAAAGAGCTTACCATCAATCAAAAGGAAGCTTCTATTGATAAGCAAGTAAAAGACAATGACGTTATTAAAGAAAAACTAAATCGCGAAATAGATTTAGTGAATGTAAAACGTACTGAATTAGAGAAACATCAAGAAGAGCATATACGTCGTTTAGAGAAAATCGCCAACTTAAGTGCAGAGGATGCCAAGCAACAATTGATTGAAAGCTTGAAGCATGAAGCACAAACACAGGCCTTGGTCTTACAACAAGAAATTATTGAAGACGCGAAACAAAAAGCAAATAAGGAAGCAAAAAAAATAATTATTCAATCTATTCAAAGAACTGCGGCCGAAGTAGCCATTGAAAATACAGTCACTGTATTTAATTTGGAGTCGGATGAAATGAAAGGGCAAATCATTGGTAGAGAAGGTAGAAATATTCGTGCCATTGAAGCAGCGACAGGGGTAGATTTAATTGTAGATGACACACCAGAAGCCATCTTGCTTTCTTCTTTTGATCCATTGCGTCGTGAAATTGCACGTTTGAGTTTACAACGTTTAGTAACGGATGGTCGTATACACCCAGCGCGTATTGAAGAAGTGGTAGAAAAAACACGTCGTCAATTAGAAGATCAAATTGCAGAAATTGGAGAGCGTACAGTGATTGAATTAGGTATTCATGGTTTACATAAAGAATTGATTCGTATCATTGGAAAAATGAGGTTCCGTTCTTCTTATGGTCAAAATTTATTGATGCACTCTCGTGAAACTGCCAATTTATGCGGTATTATGGCGGCGGAATTAGGCATCAATCCTAAATTAGCTAAAAGAGCAGGTTTGCTGCACGATATAGGTAAAGTGCCCGATGAGGAAACAGAACTAAGTCACGCTTTGTTAGGGGCTAAATTGGCCGAAAAATATGGGGAAAACCCAGCCGTGGTGAATGCCATTGGTGCCCACCATGACGAGATGGAAATGCAATATGTGATTTCTCCAATTATTCAAGCTTGTGACGCCATTAGCGGTGCAAGACCTGGTGCTAGAAGAGAGATTATGCAACAATACATCCAGAGAATCAAGGACTTAGAGAATTTGGCCATGAATTATCAAGGAGTAGAAAAAGCCTATGCCATTCAAGCAGGTCGTGAATTAAGGGTGATTGTGGAAGCGGAGAAAGTAAGCGATCAAACCTCTGACCAACTTAGTTTTGACATTGCACAGAAAATACAGACAGAAATGACCTATCCGGGTCAGATTAAAGTAACCGTTATACGTGAAAAAAGAGCTGTAACATTGCCAGATAGGCGATTATTAATTTTGGATCAAATAATTTGGATTATAAGGTGGGTTCTCCTACCTTTGCCGTCCGCAAAAACAATGTATTATGAGCGAAGCAGTAAAATTTGTACACGAGCAATTGACCGCAAAAAAAGACTATCCAGCCTTCAAAGCTGGTGATAATATTACCGTAAACTACAAGATAGTTGAGGGTGGTAAAGAACGTATCCAAAGTTTCCGTGGAGATGTCATCAAAACACAAGGAACTGGCGCAACCGCCTCTTTCACAGTGCGTAAAATCTCTGATGGGGTGGGCGTAGAGCGTTTATTCCCTTTCTTGTCACCAAATATCGATGGTATTTTGTTGAACAAGTCTGGTAAAGTACGTCGTGCTAAATTGTATTACTTACGCGATAGAAGCGGTAAGAGTGCACGTATCAAAGAAAAAAGATTCTAATCAAGCTGATTTAAACTTACTAGATACCAAGTCCCGTTCTAACCATAGATCGGGACTTTTTTTTGCCCTGATTTTTGGCTTTATATTGGCTTAATTCCTATAAATATTCCAATTCTGTTTTATAATTACCTTATCTTTAATGTTCTAAATTTAACATTATGGGCAACTTAGGATTTCAAGAATTATTAATTATCGGTGTGGTTATTTTAGTGATGTTTGGCGGAAGAAAAATCCCTGAATTTATGCGTGGATTAGGTAAGGGTATCCGTGAATTCAACGATGCTAAAAATAACGTGAAAAAAGAAATCGAAGAAGGCATTAAAGAGAAAGACGAAAAGCCTGCTTAGTTTATTTCTCGATTCCCTTTTTTTACCAATTAACTTTTTAGACTTTGTTTCGGTTTCATTCAATCAAAGACTACCATGCTGCATTAATTGCTGAACAAGTCACTTGTATTCAGGCAGTAAATTTTTACCTAGATCAAATCAGAAAGCAGGAACATTTAAATGCTTTCCTAGAGGTTTTTTCCGAAGAGGCTATGGCCACTGCTCATTCATTGGACGCTTCACGAGGCCAAGGAAAAACAATGGGTAAATTACATGGAGTGGTGATTGGCATCAAAGATGTACTTTGTTACGAAGGCCATAAAGTAAGTGCAGCTTCAAAAATTTTAGAAAATTATACAGCAGTTTATTCTGCGTCTGCAGTTCAAGCTTTAATGGATGCAGGCGCCATTATCATTGGTCGTCAAAACTGTGATGAGTTTGCCATGGGCAGCAGCAATGAAAATTCTGCTTATGGTCCTGTGAAAAATGCATTGGATATATCCAGAGTGCCAGGTGGTTCTTCCGGTGGGTCGGCTGTTTCCATACAAGCCAATTTGTGTATGATTAGCATTGGCTCTGATACCGGAGGCTCTGTTAGACAGCCTGCAGATTTTTGTGGCGTCATAGGACTTAAACCAAGTTATGGTCGTATTTCACGTTATGGATTGATTGCCTATGCTTCTTCCTTTGATCAAATTGGAATTTTTTCAACTACAGTGGCGGATGCTGCCTTGGTATTAGAAGTAATGGCTGGTGCAGATGCATTTGACAGTACAGTATCACAGCAACCTGTTCCTTCTTATACAAAAGAATTAGCCACTAATAAAGTCCCTAAAAAAATTGCTTATTTTAAAGAAACGCTCGATCATCCTGGTTTGGATCCAGAAATGAAAACACAAACCTTGGCCTATATTACGGATTTAAAAGAAAAAGGTTTTGAAGTAGATGCCATTGATTTTTCTTTGCTTTCTTTTTTGGTGCCCACTTATTATGTACTCACCACCGCAGAAGCTTCTAGCAATTTGTCGAGATTTGATGGCATTAAATTTGGTCATAGAACAAAAGATTCGCTAGACGATCTTACCGAACTGTATAAAAAATCAAGAACGGAAGGTTTTGGAGAAGAAGTGCAAAGAAGAATTTTACTTGGCACTTTTGTTTTAAGTGCGGGTTATTTTGATGCTTATTTTACCAAGGCACAACAAGTAAGACAAAAATTAGTGGACCTCACGAATACACTTTTTGCTTCTTATGATATTTTAATTTCACCCACCGTGCCTACTCCCGCCTTTAAATTGGGGGAGAACAACCATACACCTACGGAAATGTTTTTAGCTGATATCTATACGGTGTATGCCAATTTAGTGGGAATTCCCGCCATCTCGATTCCATTGTTTACCCATAGTAATGGCCTGCCTTTTGGCTTACAAATAATGAGTGCTGGCTTTAATGAAACGGGCTTATTGTCCTTCGCTGCAAATGCAATGGAGTCGAAACAATAGGGAGACTAGTAGTCGTCTAATTCATCTTTCTCCTCAAACAAATCATCGTCGTCTATTTCTTTGAAATCTTCATTCAATGAAAAATCATCTTCCTCTTCGGATATTTTAAACTTGCCTGGTTTTTTGGAAGCTTTTTTTGGCATATCAAACTCTTCAAAATCTGGATCCCAGCTGGTATCCTCTTCTTCTTTGCCCCAATCGTCGTTTATTTCTTCATCATCTACCTCATCCTCATCGTCCAAATCTTTTTTCTTACTTGGCTTAGGGGAAGCTTTGCTTGTCTTTTCAATTCCGCTTTTTGCAGCGGTAGACTTATTTTCTTTTAAAGATTTTATGGCCATAATTTGTTACAACTATTAACAGTGTAAAATTTCAACTGAAAATTGTATTTACCAAAAAAAAATGTCCTTTTTTTAAAAAAAGTGAAAGAAATATTTCTTAGCTAGGACCAAATTAAATGTGTACGATTTGGTCTCTACCGGGTCCATTAGAAACATATTTAACTGGTACACCAAGGTATTCATTGATATATTTTATATATGTTTTCATTGTTGCAGGTAATTCCTTGTCTTCTTTCATTTTAGTGGTATCAATATTCCAGCCCTCCATTTGTTTCCAAACGGGCGCTACAGGTGTTCCTACTAACTGAAATGGTACATAATCAATTTGTTTGCCTTCCATTTCATATGCAATACCCAATTCTAAAGATTTGAAACTATCTAAGATATCTGCCTTGGTCATAATAATTTGTGTTACACCATTGATCATGCACGTGTATTTTAAAGCAACTAGGTCAATCCATCCGCATCGACGCGGGCGTCCTGTGGTGGCGCCAAACTCAGATCCTAATTTTCTAAGTTCTTCCCCGGTGGCATCATTTAATTCAGTAGGGAAGGGACCACTGCCCACCCTGGTGCAATAAGCCTTGGTGATACCAAAAACCTCGTTGATCAATTTTGGTGCAATACCTAAACCGGTACATACACCTGCCGAAATAGTATTAGAAGAAGTCACAAAAGGGAATGTGCCAAAATCAATGTCTAACATAGAACCTTGTGCGCCTTCGGCCAATACTTTTTTCCCTTTGGAGATTTGATCATTAATAAAATATTCGCAATTGATAATATTCATAGTTTTCAAAAACTCAAGCGCTTCAAAAAATTCATTTTCCATTTCGCTGATGTCTTCATTGAAATTAAAACTGTCTAAAATCTTTTGATGTTTCATGCGCAAAGTGATGTACTTGCTAATGAAATTCTTGCTTAGTAAATCACCCACTCTTAAAGCATTGCGGCCGGTCTTGTCCATATAAGCGGGTCCAATCCCTTTTAAAGTAGAACCTATCTTGCTTTCGCCTTTGGCTAGTTCAGAAGCCTTGTCTAAAGCACGGTGGGTAGGAATAATAATATTAGTTCTTTCTGAAATAAATAAATTCTTTTTTACATCTACGCCCATGGCAGCAACTGCATCACATTCTTTTTTTAAAGTAACTGGATCTAAGACCACTCCATTACCTATAATATTTATTTTGTCTTGGTGGAATATACCAGATGGTATTTGATGCAAGACCATTTTAGTGCCATTCACATACAAGGTATGTCCTGCATTGGGTCCGCCTTGAAAGCGGGCAATGATGTCATAATTGGGTGCGAAATAATCCACGATTTTTCCTTTCCCTTCGTCACCCCATTGAAGTCCTAAAATTACATCTACCATGATTTTGTATTTGAGATAGCAAAAATAAGTCTTGAAAAGTTGATTACCTATTTAATTACACAGTTTCTGTGTCAAAACGGCTTACTTGTTGAATGCCCTGGAGGGCTTTAATTTTATCTACCAAATCTTCCAATTCGTCCTTGTCGTGAACATACACTTTAATCGTGCCTTCAAATAAGCCTTCCTTGGATTCAATGGTTAAGGCGGCAATATTTATTTTAAGCTCCCCACTGATGATGTTGGTAATTTTATTCACAATACCTACATCATCCATCCCAACAATACTAAGACCCGTTAGGAAAGAAATCTCTTTGTTTTTAGCCCATTTGGTTTTCACCACTCGATGTCCATAATTAGCCAACAATTGTGTGGCATTGGGGCAATTGGTTCTATGGATGATTAAGCCTTTAGCTGTACTCACAAAACCAAAAACATCATCCCCTGGGATGGGGTTGCAGCATTTGCCTAAACTGTATTTTATTTTATCGCTGGATTCTCCAAAAATAATGAGTTCGGAATCTTTTTTGGGGAGTTGTTTAGGGCTATTAAGTTCTGGATTAATTTCTTGTGGGATGACCAAGGGTTTTGGGGCTTCTATTTTTTCCCCAATTACCTGAAAAAGTTTAAGTTCTTTTAAATCGATATTCTTGGTGGCTATTTTAAACAATAAATCTAAATGACTGGTCAATTTATAATAGTTCATGACCTGGTCAATATTGTAGGTATTGTAAACAGCGCCTATGCCTTCTAATTTTCTTTGTAAAGTGTACTTTCCTTCCTCACCAATCTGTTTTTTCTCTTCTCTTAAGGCATCTTTGATGCTATTTTTTGCTTTGGCGGTAACTACGTTTTGCAACCAATCCTCGGTGGGTTTTTGTTTGTTGCTGGTGATAATTTCAATCTGATCTCCACTTCTTAGTTTGTGACTAATGGGGACTAATTTATGATTGACTTTGGCCCCAATACATTTTGAACCAATGGCCGTATGTATGTAAAAAGCAAAATCCAAGGCCGAAGAATTGATGGGCAACATTTTGACTTCCCCTTTGGGCGTGTACACATATATTTCTTCTGCTAAAAATGAGGTTTTGAAATCTTGTAAAAAATCGATGCCTTCTTCTTGTTGATTGCCCAAGGCTTCTCTAATTTGAACAAACCATTTGTCAAATCGGTCTTCGTTTTGAGTCCCTTCTTTGTATTTAAAATGAGCAGCCAAGCCTTTCTCCGCAATCTCATTCATTCTTTTGGTCCTAATTTGCACTTCTACCCATTTCCCTTGTGGTCCCATTACCGTGGTGTGCAGCGCTTCATAGCCATTGCTTTTGGGATTACTCAACCAATCTCTTAATCTTTCAGGAGAAGGAAGGTATTCGTCGGTAACCAAAGAATACACTTTCCAACAATCTTCTTTTTCTTTTTCAAGTGGTACATCTAAAATAACTCGAATGGCAAATAGATCATACACTTCTTCAAAACTTACGCCTTTCTTTTTTATTTTATTCCAAATAGAATGAATGCTTTTGGGTCTGCCTTGAATTTCAAATTCAAATTCGGCATGTGTTAATTTTTCTTTTAATGGGCGAATGAATTCATTGATGTATTTGGTTCTTTCTCTTTTGGTTTCCGCTAATTTTTTTGCAATTTCTTTGTAGGTATCAGGCTCCATGTATTTCATGGACAGATCTTCCAATTCTGTTTTTAAATTGTATAAGCCCATTCGATGCGCCAAGGGAGCGTATACCCAAATGGTTTCCGAAGCAATTTTTAATTGTTTCTCTTGTTTCATAGCATCCAAAGTGCGCATGTTATGCAATCGGTCGGCCAATTTAATTAAGATCACTCTTGGATCATCCGTCAGGGTGAGTAATATCTTTTTAAAATTTTCTGCTTGCTGGCTACTATTGGCATCCATGATGGTAGAAATCTTGGTCAAACCATCTACAATCTTCGCAATTTCATTACCAAATTCATTGCTGATATCGTCTAAGGCAATATCAGTATCTTCTACTGTATCATGCAACAAGGCACAAATGGTACTTCTTACCCCTAAGCCAATTTCATCCACACAAATCATGGCTACTGCGATGGGATGTAGAATATAAGGTTCGCCACTTTTTCTACGCATGGTTTTGTGCGCATTAGCGGCCATTTCAAAAGCAGTCCTTAGTAATTCTCGGTCTCCTTTTTTTAGTTTGGGTCTAAGGGTTCTAAGCAATGCACGATAGTGTCGAACAATTTCTTTTTTTTCTTGTTCGTCATCTAAGTTGTATTGTGGAACAACACCTAAATTATTGTCTAAGTCTATCAAGTCCATCTTGGTACGAAATTACGTAAAAGGGCTAGGATTTTTACAAAGAACAAACAGATAGTGTAACTTTGAACCCGTATGTCGTCGACGCCACCAAAAAAAATATTCAAAGGTTCCATTTTAAGAAGAGTTTTCTCTTTTGTCAGACCCTATCGATTCATCTTTTGGGCCAATGTATTTTTGTCCGTTGTACTTGCATTTTCTACCCCTATACGACCTTATTTAATACAAGCTACGGTCAATGCGGCCATTGGGAAGGCAGTGAATTTGCCTCATTGGGTGCACTTCGTATTGCCCAGCAATGCATTTGATTCTGCCATTCAACTAATTTTATCCATTACGCTGTTTCAGGTGGTATTTATTATGTTTGAAACCCTGGTGCGCTTTTTTTTCACTTTTGGCATGGCCTGGCTAGGGCAACAGGTGATTAGAGATTTAAGAAATAAAGTTTACCATAAAATCATGCATTGGGAAATGAGGCAGTTTGACAAGACACCCATTGGTACTTTAACCACTAGAACCGTCAATGATATCGAAAGCATCAATGATATTTTTTCAGATGGATTGATCCCCATCCTTGCCGATTTGTTGACAATCATCGTGACCCTATCCACCATGTTTGTGATTGATTGGAAACTCACTTTAATTTGTTTGATTCCTTTTCCAATTATGTTAGTAGCTACTTATTTTTTCAAAGAAAGCGTCAATAAAAGTTTTATTCAAGTTCGAAATGCAGTGGCTGCATTGAATGCTTTTGTTCAAGAACATATTTCAGGCATGCAAGTGGTACAGGCTTTTGCAGCAGAAGAAAAGGAAATGCAAAAATTTTCAAAAATCAATGAATCACATAAGGCGGCCAATATTAAAGCCATTTTTGCTTATTCGGTTTTCTTTCCTGTAGTAGAAGTAGTTTTGGCACTAAGCATGGGTTTAATTGTATGGTGGGTGGCGGACAGGTCTTTGGACGCCGGACTCTTAGTGGCGTTTATTTTATTTTTGAATCAAATTTTCAGACCACTTCGAATGATTGCCGATAAATTCAATGTCCTACAAATGGGTATGGTAGCGGCGGAGCGCGTCTTTAAAGTATTAGACAACGAAGATGTTACATTGAACGAGGGTGCTTATGCGCCACATCAGATCAAAGGAAAAATTGAATTCAAAGAAGTTAGTTTTGCTTACAACGAGCCCAATTGGGTCTTGAATAATTTAAGCTTTCAAGTGGAAGCAGGTACGACGGTGGCCTTGGTTGGATCAACAGGCAGTGGCAAGACTTCTATCATCAGTATTTTAAATAGATTGTATCCTTATCAATCAGGAAATATTTTATTGGATGATCAACCCATCGAAACTTATTCCTTGGATCGACTAAGGGCTTCTGTTGGTGTGGTTTTACAAGATGTATTTTTATTTTCAGGATCGATCGTAGACAATATTACCCTGCGCAATAAAGACATCAGCATTGGGCAAGTGCAAGCAGCAGCAAAAATGATTGGCATGCATGATTTTATCATGCAATTGCCTGGCGGCTATGATTACCAAGTCATGGAAAGAGGCGCTACTTTAAGTTTAGGTCAAAGACAATTGTTAAGTTTTATTCGCGCTTTATTGTACAATCCATCCATCTTAATTTTAGATGAAGCCACTTCTTCCATAGATACCGAAAGCGAACAGTTGATTGAACGCGCCATCGATACCTTAATTAAAGGACGTACTTCAATAGTAATTGCCCACCGATTATCTACCATCCGCAAAGCCAATAAAATTATAGTTTTAGACAAGGGGCAAATCAAGGAAATGGGCACCCATTTGGAGCTTCTAGAACAAGGCGGACTTTATGCTACCTTGAACGAAATGCAATTTGAGCAAAAGAAATCTTGATATTTCCTTTAATTCATTGATTATGAAATAGTTATAACTTTTTTGATTTTGAATATTTCGACTCAATTTCTCTTGAAATTTATGCAGATTCAAAGGCTTTCTTCTTATCTTTGCAGCAAATTTTCAAATAAGTATGGTCCTTAATCGCATTAAACCTTTATTGGCAGTAAGTTTCAGCCTCATTTTATTGTTCAATACAGTGGTTTCTTTTGCTGCTGAAAAAACAGAAGCTAAAGAAGAAGGTAGTTTTAATGTTACCCAAACTATTTTGGAGCACATTAAGGATGATCATAGCTGGCATTTATGGGGACATACCACCATTGCTTTACCTGTCATTTTATATACACCAGCAGGCTTTGAAATATTTTCTTCCGCTAAATTGGTCGACGAGCATCATGAGCCAATCGTTTACAAAGGAAACTTTGATTACAAATTAGTCGAAGGAAAGGCTAAAATTGTCAACGCTGCCGGAGAAGTAGATGCTGCTGCTAGTAAAAAATTATGGGACTTCTCTATTACTAAAAACGTAGCTAGTTTATTTATATCAGTTATTATTTTATTGTTGGTTATATTAACTGCAGCAGGCGCTTATAAGAAAACAGGGATCACCTCTGCGCCTAAAGGTTTACAATCTTTTATGGAGCCCATTGTTTTATTTGTAAGAGATGAAATTGCCTTGCCTAATATTGGAGCGAAGCGTTATGCTAAGTATATGCCTTTTTTATTGACCATTTTCTTTTTAATATTAACGAATAATTTTTTAGGATTGATTCCTTTATTTCCAGGTGGCGCCAATGTAAGTGGTAATATCGCTTTCACGATGACATTAGCAGTTTGTGTTTTTATTGTAGTGAATTTAAGTTCTAATAAAAACTATTGGGAGCATATTTTTTGGATGCCAGGTATGCATTGGTCTATGAAATTATTTTTAGCACCTATTGAATTAATTGGCGTATTTAACAAACCTATTTCTTTAATGATACGACTTTTCGCCAACATCACTGCGGGTCATATCTTGGTATTGAGCTTGGTTTGTTTAATATTTATTTTCAAAACAGTATATGCAGCTGCAGTAGCGGTGCCTTTTGTAATTTTTATATTCTTGATAGAATTGCTAGTCGCTTTTTTACAAGCTTATATTTTTACCATGCTTACTGCGATGTATATTGGAATGGCATCAGAGGAAGGACATCATGATCAAGCACATCATTAATCATATTTATAAATTTTTTTTTCAATAACAATTAAAACGTAAAAAAATGGTAGTAGGAAGTGTTGCCGCAATCGGCGCTGGATTAGCTGGAATGATATTCGTTCTAACATGATCGTAATGGCTGCCTTCGTTGAGGCCGTAGCCTTATTTGCGGTGGTGGTTGCCCTATTGGGGAACGGATAATCTATCAAAAGATTTCCAAAAGCATTATAGGCCCTAGCACAGGGCGATGGGCCTATAATTTTTTAATTGGCAAATTGAAAAACGAAGAAAAGAATTTAAATCATTAAGATAAATTAAGGATTATGTTGTTAGAAATAAACCCATTGGTGTTGCCAGATATCGGATTGGTATTTTGGAATACAGTTGCCTTTCTTGGACTACTTGTTGTATTAGGTAAGTTTGCTTGGAAGCCAATGTTGAAAGCCATCTCTGATAGAGAAAAAGGTATTGAGGATTCTTTGGCCAAAGCCGATCAAATGAAAGCAGACTTGTCTGCGATGAAAAATGAGAACGAAGCATTATTGGCTAAAGCCCGTGAAGAAAGAGCCACCTTAATTAAAGAAGCTAAGGAAGCTTCTGAGAAAATGGTAGCCGAAGCAAAAGACAAAGCCAAAGCAGAATATGAAAGAATAGTTGCAGATGCGCAAGTAGCCATTACCCAACAAAAAAATGCAGCTATAACTGAAGTAAAGAATCAAGTAGGTTCTTTAGTAGTAGAGGTTGCAGAAAAAGTGTTACGTAAAGAATTGTCTAACAAAGCAGAGCAAGAGAAATACATTCAACAATTAGCAGAGGGAGTTAAGTTAAATTAAATTTTAAGAAATGGCCAACGCAAGATTAGCAGGTAGGTATGCAAAAAGTTTATTGGATTTAGCTTTAGAACAAGGTCAATTGGAAGCGGTCTATGCAGACATGAAATATTTGCAAGCGGTTTGCCAAGCGAGTAGCGAGTTAGTAAATGTATTGCGCAGCCCAATTATTAAAGCCGATCAAAAGAACAGCATCCTTACAGAAATTTTTAAAAATAAAGTAGGCTTGTTGACCCATTCATTTATGGTCTTATTGGTAAAGAAAGGCCGTGAAAGTGAATTACCAGAAATGGCTACTGCATTGATCGAGCAATACAATGCCATTAAAGGCATCCATCAAGTAAGTTTAACTACAGCAGTGGAAATTAGTGCGGAAGTAAAAAAATCAATAGAATCTAAAGTAAAATCTGAAACCAATTTTGCCACTATTGAATTGACGACTAAAACAGATGAAAGTTTAATCGGAGGTTTTGTACTAGAGTTTAATAATAATTTAGTAGACGCTAGTATTGCGAGAGATTTAAAAGACATTAAAAAACAATTTTTGAACAACGAGTTCATTAGTAAAATATAAATAATCATACATTAAAATAGACTATTATGGCGGACATTAAACCAGATGAAATTTCAGCGATTCTTAGACAACAACTTAGCAACTTTAATGCTTCTGCAGATTTAGAAGAAGTAGGCACTGTATTGCAAGTGGGTGATGGTATTGCCCGTGTATATGGTTTGAATGGTGTTAGAAGTGGTGAGTTAGTAGAATTTGAGAATGGCACTAAAGCCATTGCATTGAACCTTGAAGAAGACAATGTGGGTGTGGTTTTGATGGGAGATAGCAAGGGGATTAAAGAAGGAAATAAAGTAAAAAGAACTGGCGAGATTGCTTCTATTAAAGTAGGAGAAGGCTTGGTGGGTCGTGTGATTAATACATTAGGAGAGCCTATCGATGGCAAGGGTCCAATTAAAGGTGAATTGTATGAAATGCCATTGGAGCGTAAAGCGCCAGGGGTAATTTTCCGTGAGCCTGTAAAAGAACCATTACAAACTGGTATTAAAGCCATTGATGCCATGATTCCAATTGGACGTGGACAACGTGAGTTGGTTATTGGTGATCGTCAAACTGGTAAGACAGCTATTTGTGTGGATACCATTATCAATCAAAAAGAATTTTATGATGCGGGCAAACCAGTCTACTGTATCTATGTTGCGATTGGACAAAAAGCATCTACGATTGCTGGTGTAATGAAAACATTAGAAGACAATGGTGCGATGGCTTATACTATTATTGTTGCTGCTCCAGCAGCAGATCCTGCTCCTTTGCAATTCTATGCGCCGTTTGCGGGTGCAGCAGTGGGTGAGTTCTTCCGCGATTGTGGTAAACCAGCCTTGATTGTTTTTGATGATTTATCTAAACAAGCGGTAGCCTACCGTGAGGTTTCTTTATTGTTGCGTCGCCCTCCAGGACGTGAAGCCTATCCTGGTGACGTATTCTATTTGCATAGCCGTTTGTTAGAGCGTGCTGCCAAAGTGATTGCGAACGATGAGATCGCTAAAAATATGAATGACTTGCCAGCTTCTATTAAGCATTTGGTGAAAGGTGGTGGTTCATTGACAGCTTTACCAATTATTGAAACACAAGCAGGTGACGTATCTGCCTATATCCCAACCAACGTAATTTCAATCACAGATGGTCAAATATTCTTAGAAGGTAACTTGTTTAACGCGGGTATTCGTCCAGCAATTAACGTAGGTATTTCTGTAAGTCGTGTGGGTGGTAATGCGCAAATCAAATCCATGAAAAAAGTATCTGGTACTTTAAAATTGGACCAGGCCTTGTACCGTGAGTTGGAAGCCTTCTCAAAATTTGGAGGAGATTTAGATGCTGCAACTAAGTCAGTAATTGACAAAGGCGCAAGAAACGTAGAAATCTTAAAGCAAGCACAATACGCTCCATTCTCTGTAGAGAAACAAGTAGCCATTATTTATTTAGGTACCAATGGTTTATTGAAAGAGGTAGCCGTACGTAAGGTGAAAGAATTTGAAGCACATTTCTTATTGGAGATGAGCAACAAACTACCTAATGTATTGGCTGAATTTAAGAAAGGCAATTTGCCTGAAGATGGCTTGAAGCAAATGGTAGACTTGGCCAATAGCATCATTCCTCAATACAAATAGTAATAAAGCCTATTTTATAGCAAAACCCCGAACTATGTTCGGGGTTTTTTGTTATTAGGGTATGTCGGTGATTAAAGTTCAACATATTAGCAAACAATTTGGCCACCTGAAAGCGGTGGATGACCTAAGCTTTGAAGTGCAAGCTGGACAGGTTTTTGGCTTTTTGGGCCAAAATGGTTCTGGCAAAAGCACCACCATACGCATGTTGCTTTCTTTGATCCACCCTAGCAGTGGCAGCATTGAAATTTTCGGACAACCCATTCAAAAAAATAGAGCAGCCATTTTAGAACAAGTAGGGGCCATTATTGAAAGGCCCGATTTGTATCCCTATTTAAGTGCCAAAGAACATTTGCAATTGTTTGCCAAAGTGAGGAGGCAAAAAATAGAATCAAATAGGATTTCTGATACTTTAGAAAAAGTGGGTTTGGCCCATCGTGCCCAGGATAAAGTACAAACATTTTCATTGGGTATGAAGCAACGCTTAGGTATTGCGATTGCACTGGTGCATAATCCAAGTTTAATTATTTTAGATGAACCTACCAATGGGCTGGATCCGCAAGGAATTGCCGATATCAGACAACTGATTCAATATTTGGCCAAGGAAGAAGGCAAGACGGTGTTTGTATCTTCTCATTTACTTTCAGAAATAGAACAAGTGGCTAATCAAATCTTAATCATACATCAGGGAAAAAAGATGGTGGAAGGGGGTACCAAAGAATTGTTGGATCCGCAAAAAAGAATCGTGCAAATAAAAACATTGGACGATGCTGGTACCCTGCAAGTGATTGTGGCTGGTAGTTTTAGCAATTATTTGTTGCCTAGAAAAGAAGGCATATTTTTAAAAATACCTACCTATGAAATTCCTTTATTGAATGAGTCCTTAATAAAAGCAGGTGTGGCCTTGTTGGCCATTGAAAGTAAAAACGCTTTGGAAGATTATTTTTTACAAATAACGTCAAACTCCTAATTATGTGGTCGCTCATTAATATAGAATTGTATAAAATATTTAGACGCCCTAGAACCTATATTGCTTTTGGGGCCATAGCAGCACTGATTGTGGTGATTCAATTGGGATTGAAAATTGATGGCGATGCGTATGCAGGTTTTTTGATGAAGGATATCAATGATACTTTAACCGTCGATGGCAAAGTATTGAATGGCTATTTAATTTGTTATATTTTATTGCAATTATTATTAGTGCATGTGCCTTTGTTGGTAGCGCTAATAGCTGCAGATATGATCTCAGGCGAAGCAAATTTAGGCACGCTTCGTTTGTTATTTAGCACACCCTATAGTAGAACCCATTGGGTAATTGCCAAGTTTATTGCAGCTAGTATTTATACTATTTTACTTTTAATATGGCTGGCCTTCTTAGCCCTATTTGTAAGTATGTGGATATTCGGTACCGACGATTTGTTTTTAATGAAGTCTAACTATGTAGTCTTGATAGAGCAGTCGGATGTTTTATGGAGATATGTGGGCGCCTTTGTATTTGCTAGCTTTTCTTTGTTAACCGTTACCAGCCTTGGTTTTTTGATGTCAAGTTTATCTAATAATTCAATTGGCCCCATTGTAGGTACCATGAGTGCGATTGTATTTTTTACTATTTTAAGCACGCTAAACATTCCTTTGTTTAATCTAGTAAAGCCTTATTTATTTACGACTCATATGAATAATTGGAAAGAATTTTTTGACATTAAAGTGAATATAGATAATGAAGCCATTAGAGGGAGTATCTTAAATATTCCTAAAATTAAAACTTCCTTAATTGTACTTAGCCTACATATTGTTTTGTTTGTGAGCGCCTCTATCCTCATCCTTAAGAAAAAAGACATCCTTAGTTAATGCCTACCATGAAAAAGTATAACCTTCTATTGATTGCCTGCAGCTTATTTTTATTGATGAGCAGCCCTAAGGCCAATGCACAAACCGATCCTTTAATTGAAAAAGTAGCGCAAAAATTAGCATTGGTGAATGATTATGTAGCGGAAGGGGTAATGAAAACCAATGTTTCCTTTATCAAAGCCTCCCTAGGAAAGGTGAAGGTTTATTTTAAAAAGCCCAATTTATTAAAAGTAAAAAAAGAAGGAGGCATTTCCTTATTGCCTAGAGGTGGGGTTTCATTGACTATTAATACTTTACTAAATACAAAACAGTATACGACGATTGCTGCCGGTACACAGGAATTGAATGGCAAAAATTTAACTGTAATTAAGTTGATTCCTACCGATGATAATTTAGACTGGGTCATCTCTACTTTGTGGATTGATCCAGCAGAAGCGCTGGTGTATAAAACGGCTACTACGACCAAGGAGAATGGCAGTTATGAAATTTTGATGCAGTATGGTGAATACGCAAAATATGGGTTGGCCAGTAAAATTATCTTTAGTTTTAATACCAAGGATTATAAATTGCCCAATGGCATTACTTTAGAATTTGGAGACGAGAATCCAACGGCTAAACAAAAAGCACTTAAAAACAAAAAAGGCACTATCGAAATTACTTATAATAATTACCTGATAAATAAGGGAGTTCCGAATTCTATTTTTTAAATTGCGTACTATGCGCAAATGCTTTATTTCAACTTTGTTTATTTTTTGCTGCTTTTCATTAAGTTTGAATCTTGCTGCACAAAAAAATACCTATATCAATGAGCTGGCAAAAGCCGTCACCGAGTTCAATGCCGCCACGCCCAATCAGGATTGCAATCCATTAATCACTGACTTAGAAAAGCTCTCCCAATCAACTGCTGGCATTAAAGATTGGGTGCCTGCCTATTATCTATCCTTATTGTATACGCGCTTAAGTTTTAATGACAAAAATAATGCAGATGCCCATGCCGATAGAGCCGTACAATGGGCCAATAAATCCATTTCCCTACAAACCAATGATGAAAATTATTGTGCTTTGACCATGGCACAAACAGGTAAGTTAGTGGTCAATCCTATTGTAAGATGGTTGAGTTATGAAAAGAAAATTTTTGAGCCATTACAAAAAGCAAAAAAAATAAATGCTAATAATCCACGCATATATATATTAGAAGCAAGTTTAAAAATGAATATGCCTGCGCTATTTGGAGGAGGTTGTGAAAAAAATAAAGCTTTATTGGTAAAAGCAAGACAACTCTTGGAGAAACAAATACCGGATCAAATCTTACCCACTTGGGGTAAACAATCTTTAATAGATTTAAAAAAGGTATGTGCTTTTTAATGGATCAAACATTTGGTAAACTATTCCATCTCTTCCAAAGTCTCATCTTTAGCACCAGCAAACATGCGGGCGCTCATTTTTTTCATTGGATTCAAACGCATGTCTTTATAGCCCTGACGGGCATGGATGATTCTGATGCATTCAAAGATGCTTGCAGTAAAAGAACCTGCCTCAGCCTTGTTCTTTCCCGCGATGTCAAAGGCAGTTCCATGGTCGGGACTGGTTCTAACAATCGGTAATCCTGCAGTAAAATTTACCCCCTCGCCAAAGGCCAATGATTTAAAAGGAATTAATCCTTGGTCATGGTACATGGCCAAGACGCCATCAAATTTTTCATGTGCACCTCTTGCAAAAAAAGCATCTGCAGAATAAGGCCCGTAGACCAACATTTGTTGTTTACTTTCTTTAATGGCGGGTTTGATAATTTCAATTTCTTCTTTGCCAATTAAGCCATCATCACCTGCATGTGGGTTGAGCGCCAAGACGGCAATGCGCGGCGCATCAATACCAAAATCTTTTTTTAAGCTACTATATAAAATAGCAAGCTTTTGTTTTATTTTATCTTTGGTAATATGCTTGCCCACTTCCTGTATGGTTACATGTTCGGTGACCAAGGCCATTCTTAAATTTTCTGCTACTAATAACATTAAATTTTCGGTATTCCCAAATGCGGCTTGTAAATAAGGGGTATGTCCGCTAAAATTAAAATTAGGGGATTGTATATTTTTTTTATGAATAGGGGCGGTTACCAAACCGTCGATTTGTTTGTTTTTTAAAGCAGCTACTGCAGCCTCTAAAGAAATTAAGGCATATTTTCCCCCTTCCTCTGTCATTTCACCAGGGGTGATGGCTACTTCTTCTTCCCAGCAATTCAAGACATTGATTTGCTTTGGATTCAATTTTGAAAAGTCGGTAATAACGGCGCAATTGATGGCATATTCAGGAAGCCCTTTTTTATAAAAATTGATGCATTTATTATTGGCAAAAACAACAGGTACAATAAAGTCCAAAATGCGGTTGTCAGACAATGATTTGATGATTAATTCAATACCAATGCCATTTAAATCGCCACAAGTAAAGCCTATAATTGGTTTTCTGATGTCTGGGTTCATATCCATTTGATTAGGCAGCAAAAGTACGCACAAAAACCTAACTTTGCCTCATGCAATACACGCTAAAAAAATCCCTTGGGCAACACTTTTTGAATGACGCTCAGGTCTGTTTGAATATCAAAGCGGTATTGCAAGCACAGTCCATCGCCCAAATGGTGGAAGTGGGTCCTGGAGGCGGTGCGCTCACACAGCATATCCATGACCTGCCCACGGAGTCATTCAAGGCCATCGAATTGGATAGAGAAAAGATCGCTTTTTTATTGAAAGAGTTTCCTTATTTAAAAGGGAAGTTAATAGAAGCCGATTTTTTAGCAGCGGGTATTCCTTTTGACAATGAATTTGTGGTGGTGGGTAATTTTCCTTATAATATCTCAACGCAAATTGTTTTCAAGGTATTGGAATGGAGGGAGCAAGTGCCCATGATGGTGGGTATGTTTCAAAAAGAAGTAGCCGAACGTATTGCCGCAAAACCCAATTCAAAAGCCTATGGCATATTGAGTGTGTTGACACAGGCTTTTTATGAGGTGACTTATTTATTTGATGTACCGCCCACCGCTTTCACCCCTCCACCAAAAGTAATGAGTGGGGTGATTCAATTGACCAGAAAAAAAACTTTTCCTACTTTTACTTCCGAAAAAGCATTTTTTCATTTAGTTAAAATGGCTTTTGGACAAAGAAGAAAAATGTTAAGAAATCCATTGAAACCCTATTTTACTACCGAGCAATTAACGGACCCATTATTTACTAAAAGAGCCGAAAATTTAACCGTAGAAGATTTTGCGGCACTTACTTTTAAAATGCATATCCTTTAATGTCAAAACAAGTAATTATAACGGCACCTGTACATCCTTTCTTGATGGAAACCCTTCAAGCCAAAGGATTTGTGCTATTGTACGAACCTGAAATTACTTATGAAGCATTGTCTGCTATCATTGAAAACGCGATTGGCCTAATCGTCACCACACGTTTAAAAATTGATGCAGCAATTTTAGAAAAAGCAAATCAACTAGAATGGATTGGACGCATTGGCAGTGGCATGGAATTGATTGATGCCGAATTTGCAGCAACCAAAAATATTAAATGCGTGAGTAGTCCCGAAGGCAATCGAACCACGGTGGGCGAGCATAGTTTAGGTTTATTGTTAAGTTTAATGAATCGTATTCATAGTTCCTCCATAGAAGTGCAAGCTGGGAAATGGATTCGTGATGCCAATAGGGCAGATGAACTCACAGGGAAAACGGTGGGCATCATTGGGTTTGGAAATACGGGTACAGCATTTGCAAAAGTTTTATCAGGATTTGATGTACAAATTTTAGCACATGATATTTATAAAACTGGTTTTGAAACAGCGCATGTTCAAGCAGCTAGTTTGGAAAGAATACAAGCCGAGGCCGATGTGATTAGTTTGCATCTACCTTTGACCCGGCTGACAAAGCATTATGCCAACGAAACTTTTTTTAATGGGTTATTAAAGCGGCCTTATTTTATAAATACTTGTAGGGGGTCAGTGACCGATACAAGCGCCTTGCTGAAAGCACTACAAAAGGAGCAAATAAGGGGGGCAGGATTAGATGTCATTGAAAACGAGCCACTGAGTAATTTAGCTAGTCTAGAAAGGGCCTTACTAACTGATTTACAGGCCTTTCCCAATTTCATACTTACCCCGCATATCGCCGGTTATAGCAAGGAGGCCTACTACAAGATGGCCCTTGTGGTATTGGAAAAATTAGCCCTTATTTAAGCAATATTTTATATCTTTACACCATGCAACGCTACTTCGGTGGCGTTGTATTTTTTTTATAACTAAACTAAGGGTATGAGCGAGAATACAGTGTATGTGACCATCGAGACTTTCAATAAAATGCGCGAAGAGCTTCAACACATGAAGTCAGTGGATCGTCCTGCGGCTTCTAGGGCCATTGGAGAGGCAAGAGAAAAAGGAGACTTGAAAGAGAATGCTGAATATGATTCTGCCAAAGAAGCACAAGGCATGTTAGAGGCAAAAATCAAACAATTAGAAGCCACTATTTCCAATGCAAAAATTGTGGATACCAGCACCATTGATATTAGCAAGGTGACCATCTTAACGAAAGTGACCATGACCAATCAGGCGACTAAAAAAACCATCACCTATCAAATAGTGGGAGAAAAAGAAGCAGATTTGAAAGCAGGTAAGATTTCTGCTTCTTCACCTATTGGCAAGGGCTTGATGGGCAAGAAAGTAGGAGAGATTGCTGAAATTCAGGCACCCAATGGTGTAATGAAATTTATGGTAGACAATATTGCTGTATAATTAATTTCAAAGCCATGACCATTTTTACTAAAATCATCCATGGCGATATTCCTTCTTATAAAATTGCAGAGTCGGAAAAGTTTTTTGCTTTTTTAGATATTTTCCCTTTGCAGAAGGGACATACTTTAATTGTGCCTAAAGTTGAAGTAGATAAAATATTTGATCTACCTGATGAATACTTAAGTGAGTTGATGCTATTTGCAAAACCCATTGCGCAGGCCATCGCTGCTAGTTTCCCTTGCAACAGAGTGGGAATGGTCACCGTAGGCTTGGAAGTGCCTCATGCACATTTGCATTTAATCCCCATCAACGCAGCTGCCGATATGGAATTCTCTCAACCCAAACTTTCTTTGACTAAAGAAGAATTCAAATTCATTCAAGACCTAATTGTTAGTAAGCTTTAATGAATAAATTGTGCCCAGTTCTATTTTTTTAATCTTTCTGGATTTTTAGTAAGAAAGGCTTCCCAGCTATTGGCTTTCTTTGAGGATTTTTTTCCCTTGACAATTTTTGGACTAGGCAGGACCAAGCCACTAATTTGATAATGATGACAAAGTGCTACTCCTAGGGCATCGGTGGCGTCATAATATTTGGGCTGGTTTTTTATGACTAATATTCTTTCCAACATTTTCCAAATCATTTCTTTGTCGGCATTGCCATTGCCGGTTATGGCTTGTTTTACTTTTTTAGGCGCATACTCGGTTACAGGTAATTTGAATTGCATCGCCGCTGCGATGGCTACGCCTTGGGCGCGGCCTAATTTTAGCATGCTTTGTACATTCTTTCCAAAAAAAGGAGCTTCAATAGCAAAGTGCTGGGGCTGATAGGTCTCAATGAGTTCAATGATTTTGGCATGAATCATTTGAAGCCGGGCATAAATGTCTTTTTCTTTGGTCAATTTTAAAACATCCATTGCAATTAAGCTAGGTTTGGGGCCGCCTTTTAACAAAGCATAACCTAAAATTTGTGTGCCTGGATCAATTCCTAGAATAATGGGTGTTTTTGACATCTACATTAAAGTTACATATATCATTTCAAATTCCGAACTTTGGCCCTTATGAAAGAGGTCTTTTCGAAACGCATATTTTCCTTAGCCAATAAAGCCATTGGCTTTATTTTATTTATTGTTTGTGCTGTGGCAATTTATAGTAAAGTGACCACCAATGACAATATTGAAAAGTATGGAGCAGACATCAAAGAACAATTTCTAAAGATCAGTTTTATCCAATGGTCCATCTTACTAGTTTTGTTTTTTTTCAACTATTTAGTAGAAGCCATCAAGTGGAAACTAGTACTAAAAAATTTGAATCCCATGTCTGTCCTACAGTCTTTGAAAGCTGTATTGGTTGGCCAGGCATTTGCTTTTTTTACACCTGTTCGATCTGGAGATTATGTGGGTAGAATTTTATTCTTAGCCCCCGAAAACAAATTAAAAGGTTTGGCGCAGATGGGTTGGGCCTCTTATGCGCAATTATTGATTACCTTAGGTATGGGTACAGTGGCTTTATTTTTTAATTTACCTTTTTTGCCTTGGTTAAAATGGTGGATGCCCTTGGTGACCATCGCAGCAATTTTAGTTTATTTTAGCAAGGGCCAATACAAAGGATGGTTGAGTAAATTAACTTCCTTGCAAATCTCCAACGAATTAAAAATAGAATTGATGCTACTGTCCTTACTCAAGTATTGTATTTTTATTGTACAATATACTTGGGCAGTAAAAATATTAGCCATTCCCATTGCTAGTATAGATTTATGGGTGGCCTTGGCCGTTTTGTTGATGTGTTTGAGCGTCATACCGGCTATTGCACTAACAGATTTGGTCATTCGCGGTCAGCTCATTGTTTTACTACTAGCCCCTTGGTATAGTAATAGTCTAATGCTAATCTGCTTAAGTACTATTGTTTGGACTGTTAATTTTTTATTGCCTGCTATAATTGGTTCTTTTCTACTATTGGGATTCAGAATAAAGCAATAAATTTGCATTCTAGTATTCATTGTTAAAAAAAAGCATGTACCCCCTACTTCTTTTATTTTCTTTATTTGGCGCTCCTCCTGCTCCTGAAACTGGTTTATGCAATCAATCCAATACCTCTTTTTTAGTAGGCGAAAAAATCTCCTACACCATTTTTTACAATGTAGCGGGTTTGTATGTAAATGCGGGCAAAACCGATTTTACCATTCGTTCTAATACTTGGAATGGGGCAGAAGCCTATACTTTCACCGCCATCGGGAAATCCAATACTAAATACGATTGGATATTTAAAGTGAGAGATAAGTATGAAAGCGTAGTGGACAGTAAGACCTTATTGCCTTATCAATTTACAAGAGAAATCAATGAGGGCAGTTTTCATCAGAAGGAAAAGTTATTGTTCAATCAAAAAAATAAGACAGTAAACAACGAAGTAGCCACTTATAAAACAGCAGAATGCACTTATGATGTATTGAGCGCTATTTATGCTGCTAGAAATTTCAATTATAAAAATAGCGTCATCAATGATAAAATATTTTTAAACTTTTTCTTAGATAAAACATTGTATCCTTCTTATTTTAAATATTTGGGCAAAGAAATTATTCTTACTCGTTTTGGAAAATTTAAAGCCATCAAATTGGCGCCCTTATTGGTTAAAGGTACCATGTTTGAAGGGGGAGAGAAAATGACCATTTGGGTGACTGACGATGAGAATCATATACCGGTGCGCATTCAAACACCCATCATTGTGGGCACCATTAAAGTAGATATGGTGGGTTTTGAAAATCTGAGGTACCCTTTAAGTTCCTTGATAGAGCTGACGGATAACAACTAGCCAACTAAGCCCTGATCTCTGAAAGCTTAAATATTTTATTGGCACGAATTCCTTTTTCTGTCATGGCTACTGTGCAACATTCATTGACTGCATCATGTTCAAAAAATAAACTGTAATTATTTTTTATTGCGTCTTTCAAAAATATTTCTTTTTCCTCTAGGGTAATTAAGGGCTGCATGTCATAGCCCATGACATAAGGAATGGGCAAATGTCCTACGCTAGGCAATAAGTCGGCCATGAAAACAAGGCTATGTTTACCCAGGTTTATTTTTGGCAAGAGCATGCCTTGTGTATGTCCGTTGACCACAATACAGCTGACATTTTCGCTAAAATGAATTTCTTGCAATTGAGTTTTACTAGCAAATAAGGGCAAACTAATTAATTTAAGTTGTCTAGAGGCTTCCATCGGTAAAATGTTCTCCGTAAGAAAAGATGCTTTTTCTCTTTTGTTGGGATTTAAAGCCAAATTCCATTGAGGCTCGCTTACCCAATAAGTAGCATTTGGAAATGCGGGCAAATATTGTTCTTTGTCTTTGATGATGGCGCCACCAACATGGTCAAAGTGTAAATGGGTAAGCAATACATCGGTAATCTCCTCCACTGTAAAATTCAATTTCCCCAAAGCCTCCTTCAAGCTCACAGTATCATGTGGATGGTAATGACTAAAAAATTTAGCCTCTTGTTTATTGCCCATGCCCGTATCAATTAAAATTTTTCTTTCCCCATCAATCACTAGTAAACACCTCAATGCCCAAGTGCATAAATTGTTTTCATCTGCAGGATTAGATTTATTCCAAATAGATTTTGGGACCACGCCAAACATAGCACCACCATCTAATTTAAATTTGCCAGTTTCGATGCTAAATACTTGCATGTTCCTTTATTTTAGAAGTGCGGTAAAGCAATACTAAACCTATGATAAAAAATAAACACAAAGCAAGAATAGAATTTCTTTGTGAACCAGTAATTTCATTAATGAATCCAAAACTAAACATACCTATTACAATGGCAATTTTTTCAGTGACATCAAAAAAGCTAAAATAACTGGTAGTGTCATGGGTGGCAGGCATTAGTTTAGAATATGTACTTCTGCTCACCGATTGAATACCTCCCATGACAAAGCCCACCACTATGGCTAAAGAATAAAAGGGCACCACAGCGTTTCTAGGTAAATAATAACCCATGATACAGCCGCCTATCCAAATGACAATGGCGACCATGATGGTATTAAAATTGCCCCATTTGCTTGCCATCTTGGCCATTAAGTTGGCGCCAGGGATGGCCACAATTTGTATGATGAGTATCGCCAAGATTAAATTTGTAGTAGGGATGTTTAATTCACTTTTACCATAAAGCGTGGCGGCTAACATCACTGTTTGCACCCCCATATTGTAAAAGAAAAAAGAAAATAAAAACTGTTTTAAGATGGGTTGTTTTTTTAATTCCAACCAAACTTTATGTAATTCTTTGTAGCCTTGTGTAATTAAATTTTTACTATGCCCTCCTTTGACCCCATGGCCTGCAGGAAGTTTGCCGATGGCAGACCAACCAAAGGCCATCCACCAAATACCAACCAATAAAAAAGAAATTTGAGAAGCTTTTCCAACAGTAATGCCAAATAACTCAGGTTTTAATACAAAAACAAAACATATCAGTTGTAGCAATACAGAACCAATATAACCCATCATAAAACCTCTGGCACTGATGCGGTCTCTGTCTTCTGGAGCAGCAATTTCAGGTAAATAGGAATTGTAAAAAACCAAACTTCCCCAAAAGCCAACACAGGCAAGAATTACAGAAAATAAACCACCAGTAATATGATGGCTGTCAAAAAAGTATAATGAAGCACAGGATAAACTTCCCATGGTACAGAAAAATCTAAGAAATTGTTTTTTATTGCCTCTATAGTCTGCTATGGAAGAAAGAATAGGAGAGAGGATGGCCACCATCACAAAAGCAATGGCCAATACATAATTGTACAAGGCAGTATTTGAAAATTCATAGGGCCCTATTTTTATTTTATCTATTAATGTATTTTCATTCCCGTCTCCGGTCACCGCTTCATAATAAGCAGGAAAAATAGTGGAGGTAATGACTAGATTGTATACGCTGTTGGCCCAATCATACATGGCCCATCCATTGACAACTTTTTTTGAAGCAGTTTGCATAGCAATTATTTTGTATTTTAAAAATACAAATAAAAAGGGAACTCTCCTATTTGCTTAATGCAGGTATTGGGTGTACAATAAAGTTAAGATGGTGATACCCAATACAATGCGGTACCAGCCAAAAATAGCAAAGCCTCTTTTTTGTACGATGCGAATTAAAAATTGAACAGAAATTAAGGCTACGACAAAAGCTACGAGCGCACCTATGAATAACAAGACTAAATTGTCCTTGGCAAATACTTCGGGATTGGATTTAAATACATCTAATGTGCTTTTGGCAGAAGCGGCCAACATGGTAGGAACGGCTAAAAAAAATGAAAATTCCAAGGCGGCCTTTTTGGTTAATTGTTGACTCATCCCGCCAATGATGGTTGCAGCACTGCGGCTTAATCCTGGAAATAGGATGGACAGCACTTGAAAGCAGCCTATGACAAAAGATTTTTGATAACTGATATCCTCCTGATTGGCACTATTCTTACCTGTAGCTGCTGATTTTTCAAATAATCGATCAATAAACAAAAGTACAATACCACCCACCAACATGACAATGGCGATGATCCATAAATTACCAAGGGCTGCATCAATATGTTTTTTTAATAAAGCGCCAAAAATTAAAGCAGGAATAACTGCTACGATTAATTTTAAATAAAAACTGAGCTGCTTAAAATCGAAAAACTTTTTTCTATAAATTACTACCACCGATGCAATGGCTGCTAATTGAATCACTACTTCAAAAAGTTCCACAAATGGGCCATTTGAAATACCCAAAAATGGGTTAGCAAATTTCATGTGTGCGGTACTAGAAATGGGTAAAAATTCGGTGATGCCTTCGATGATGGCAATCATAATGGATTGGAAGGTATTCATGGCGTAAATTTAAAAAGCAACCCCGATCTATCACTAGAAACGAAATTGCTTTTTTATTATATAAGTAAATTAAGCTTTTTTGAAAATGGCAAATATTTCAACAATAAAACCAGCCACAATCACCATTGGGGCCAAAGTAATGCGTCTAAAACTATAGACTTCACTTTCATTGAAAACATTCGGATCGGTACTTTTTCCACCTGACATTAAAAACATGCCTAGTATAATTAAGGCAGCACCTACCAACATCCAAGTGTAATTAGATTTCCCGAAAAAATCAAGTGATCTATTTTTAGTTTTCTGATTCATAATTTTATTTTTTGATCCTTAAATGTAAATAATATATTGGTTAATAGAGTTCGTCTAATTTCATTTTCAAATATTTTAACACACTGCGCTGGGTACTTACAACCGAAATACCCACGCCCAGAACAATCAAGCCGCCAAAAAGTACTAAGCTATTGCCAATGCCTTGTAATTTATCCAATTGTGGGAATTGGCTGGTGGCCCATTGGATTAATCCAAACAATAGGAAGATAGCCACTAAAGCGCTAATGAGTCCATTCATTAAAGCGCGTATCAACAATGGTTTTGAAATAAAATTTCTTGTGGCCCCTACCATTTGCATGGTTTTAATTAAAAATCGATTGCTAAACATGGCCAATCGAATGGTATTGTCAATACTAATAATTACAATGATGCATAAAATAATGGACAATACTAAAAAGATAAAACCAATTTTTGTGGTTCTTTCATTTAAACTAGACACCAAACTTTTAGGGTATTGAATGTCGGCGATTTGATTTTTAAATTCAGATTCAATGGCCGTCGTAATTTTTGTTAAACTATCTGTGTTGACATAAGCAGCCTTGGCGAAAAAATCTATACTTTCAGGCAGCGGATTGACATCTAAAATTTTAGACCATTCCTCATTGTTCTCTTTGTTCCAAATGGCTTTTGCCTTTTCCTTGTCAATGTATTCTAGATTTTTTGCATATTCTTGACCGGCAATAAATTGCTGGATTTTCCCCACCGTATTCTTGTCTGTAGTATGGATATAAACGCTAATTCTAATGTCCTCCTTGAAATTGTCTCCAATGGCATGTAGATTTAAGATAAGCCAACCCATAATGCCCATAATGAATAAAACAATTGCTACCCCTACAATGCTATAAATGTAGTTGGGTTTACTGCGTTTTAAAGAAGAAGTTCCACTGGCTGCCATAGCATTAATTTTTTACTTGTTCGCTTTGCAAATGTAGGGTTTTGCAAGCTAATGGCTTACATTTGCAGAGGGTGAATTAGGACAATTTTTTAGCCAAAAGGGGGTGCCTCAATTTTTGGTTAATGAATTGGTAGTTTTTGGCCCTTTTTACATCGAAAAATTAAGAAATGGAGTATCAGTTTAGGGCCATTGAAAAGAAATGGCAAACTATTTGGAAAGAAAAAAAAGCCTATCAGGTTAGCAACGAAACTAGCAAACCTAAGTGCTATGTATTGGATATGTTTCCTTATCCAAGTGGGGCGGGATTGCATGTGGGTCATCCATTAGGTTATATTGCTTCCGATATTTATAGCAGATATAAAAGACTAAAAGGATTTAATGTATTGCATCCAATGGGTTATGATGCTTTTGGATTGCCTGCCGAACAATATGCCATAGAGCATGGGGTGCATCCTTCTGCAAGTACACATAGCAATATTGATAATTTTAGAAAACAATTAGATAATATTGGTTTTTGTTTCGATTGGGACAGAGAAGTAAAAACCTGCGATGCCAGTTATTATAAATGGACCCAATGGATTTTCTTGCAATTGTTTAATAGTTATTTTGATAAAAAAGAAGCTAAAGCAAAACCAATAGCAGGTTTAGTCATTGCGTTTGAAAAATCTGGAAACGAAAACCAACTATGTCCTGGTGACACTTCCTTGCAATTTTCTGCAGCACAGTGGAAAGGGTTTGGAGAAAAAGAACAACAGTCCATATTGATGCAGTACCGTTTGGCTTTCTGTGGATTTGGCGAAGTGAATTGGTGTGAGGCCTTGGGCACGGTACTCGCGAATGATGAAGTAGTGAATGGTTTAAGTGAAAGAGGCGGTCATCCGGTGGAAAAGAAAAAATTGCGTCAATGGTATTTGCGCATCACGGAATATGCCGATAGATTATTGAGTGGATTGGATACCATCCAATTTAGTGAAGCGATGAAAGAAATGCAATCTAATTGGATTGGGAAAAGTTATGGTGCAGAAATAGATTTTTTAGTGCATGGGCATGAGGCCTCTTTAAAAGTATATACTACTAGGCCGGATACAGTTTTTGGCGTAGATTTTATGGTGGTGGCACCTGAGCATCATTTAATTACTAGCATTACGCCTGCTTCACATACAGCAGCAGTAGAAACCTATATTGCTTATGTAAAAAGCAGAAGTGAAAGAGAGCGTATGGCGGAGAAAAAAATTACAGGGTGCTTCACAGGTACTTATGTGGAGAATCCTTTTAATAAAAAATTAATTCCTATTTGGATTTCTGAATATGTATTAGCAGGCTATGGTACGGGCGCCATCATGGCTGTGCCTTGTGGGGATGAAAGAGATTTTAAATTTGCCCAACATTTCAATATTCCAGTTACTAATATTATTGGTGCTGCATTTAATGGGGTAGATGCCAATCCAACCAAGGAGGCAATCTTATCTAATAGCGATTTTTTAAATGGGGTAGTACAAAAAGACGCGATTGCCATCATCAATGATAAGATAGAAAGCTTGGGCATTGGCAAAAGAAAGATAAATTACAAAATGCGCGATGCTGCCTTTAGTAGACAGCGCTATTGGGGGGAACCTTTTCCAATTAAGTGGATCGATGGCATTGCCTATCCGATGAATGAAAATGAATTGCCTTTGTTGTTGCCCGAAGTAGACAATTATTCTCCAGGACCAGAGGGCGAAGGGCCCTTGGCCAATATTGAATCTTGGAAAGCAGCGCAATACGAAACCAATACCATGCCAGGTTATGCAGGTAGTAGTTGGTATTTTATCAGGTACATGGATCCTTCCAATGAAAAAGAATTTTGCAATAGAAAAGTGAGTGATTATTGGGGTCAAGTAGATTTATACATTGGAGGAACCGAACACGCTGTGGGTCATTTGTTGTACAGTAGAATGTGGACCAAGGTATTATTTGATTTGGGACATATTGGATTTGATGAACCCTTTAAAAAATTATTGAATCAGGGGATGATTCAAGGAAGTTCAAGATTTGTGTATAGAATTCGGGGCACACAAAAATTTGTTTCAGCAGGTTTGGCTGCTGCACATGAAGTAGATGCTTTGCATGTGGATGTAAATATAGTGGATGGCATAGAGTTAGATACAGAAGCATTTAAAAAATGGAAACCTGATTATGCCAATGCTGAATTTATACTGGAAGAGGGGAAATATTTATGTGGAGTAGAGGTAGAAAAAATGTCCAAGTCGAAATTCAACACGGTGAATCCGGATGATTTAGTGGAAAAATATGGGGCCGATACCTTTAGAATGTATGAGATGTTTTTAGGCCCGGTGGAACAAAGCAAACCATGGGATACCAAGGGTATCGAAGGAGTGCACCGCTTTTTGAAAAAAGCCTGGCGTTTGTTTTTTGATGAATTAAAAGGGCAGGTTTGGAATAAGGAGGCAGCCAATGATGCTGAATTAAAAGTTTTGCACAAGGCCATAAAAAAAATTGAAGAAGATACAGAACGATACAGTTTTAATACCGCGGTAAGTACCTTTATGATTTGTGTGAATGAATTAGCCGATTTAAATTGTCATAAAAAAGAAGTGCTTGAAAAATTGCTGGTGTTGTTAAGCCCTTATGCTCCTCATTTTGCAGAAGATTTATGGCAAGCCTTGGGTAATGAAGGCCTGGTGGTAGACGCCCCTTATCCTGTATTTGAGGTGAAATATGTAACTGAATCTACAAAAGAGTATCCTGTGAGCATCAATGGTAAGTTGAGAGCGAATATTTCTATAGATTTAACTGCCAGTGAAGCAGACGTGCATGCCATTGTACTGGCCAATGAGTTGGTAAAAAAATGGGTAGCAGATAGTCCTATTAAAAAAATAATTTTTGTCAAAGGAAAGATGGTCAATATTGTAATTTGATCTACTAAATAGAAACTATGGCCAATCCAATATTAGATAGCTCGAATGATTTGAACCCTTTAGACAAGGAGTTTGAAAATAGTATTCGTCCTAAAGAGATGGAGGCATTTACGGGCCAGCCTCAACTCATTGAAAACTTAAATATTTTTATCAAAGCAGCCAAGATGCGTGGCGAAGCCTTGGATCATATATTATTTCATGGGCCTCCAGGTTTAGGGAAAACCACCTTGAGTAGAATTGTGGCCAATGAAATGGGGGTTCAAATTAAAGAGACTTCTGGACCGGTGATTGAAAAGCCAAGTGATTTGGCTGGCTTGTTGACCAGCTTAGAACCCAATGATGTTTTATTTATAGATGAGATACACCGTTTAAGCACGGTGGTGGAAGAATATTTGTATGCGGCCATGGAAGATTATAAGATAGATATTATGATTGACAGTGGTCCCAATGCAAGAAGCATTCAAATCAATTTAAATCCATTTACATTAGTAGGCGCAACTACCCGCAGTGGTTTATTAACTGCGCCCTTGCTTTCTAGGTTTGGCATTAAATCTAGGTTAGAATACTACCCAGCATCGGTGATTGAAAAAATAATTTTAAGAAGTGCAGGTATTTTGAATGTCAATATAGACGGCCATGCGGCGGGTGAAATTTCAAGAAGAAGTAGAGGCACCCCAAGAATTGCCAATGGATTATTGAGAAGGGTGCGTGATTTTGCACAAGTATTGAATGACGGTAAAGTAGACATAGGTATCACACAACATGCCTTGAAAGCATTAAATGTAGATGAGCATGGTTTAGACGAAATGGACAATAGAATTTTATCGGCCATTATAGAAAAATTTAAAGGAGGGCCTGTAGGCATCAGCACGATTGCCACCGCAGTTGGAGAAGAGTCGGGTACTATTGAAGAAGTTTATGAGCCTTTTTTAATACAAGAAGGTTTCTTGCAAAGAACACCAAGAGGCAGAGAGGTAACGCAGAAGGCCTATATGCACTTAGGAAAGAAGCCTCCTTCAGGGCATGCTTCCAATAATCCTGAATTGTTTAGATAATAAAACAGGTATAAAAAAAGACCCGATATACTCAATGTTATCGGGTCTTTTTTTATGTAATGAAGTTGTATGCTATGCCACGACTAATCTAAATCCATTACCGTGGATGTTCACAATTTCAATTTGGTTGTCTTCTTTTAAATATTTTCTTAGTTTTGCAATGTACACATCCATGCTTCTGCCATTGAAATAAGTATCACTACCCCAGATTTTTTTTAATGCTTTTTCTCTGGTCAATAAATCATTTTTATTTTCGGCCAACATTTTAAGCAATTCATTTTCTTTTGGAGAAAGTACTTGTGTATGATCGCTAATTTTTAATTCTCTTAATCTTGGATTAAAATGATAACGACCTAAATCAAATTCCACATTATCGCTTACTTTATTGTCTTCTTCATTTCTTTTAATGATGGCTTTTATTTTTAACAACAAAACCTCGCTGTCGAATGGTTTGGTAATATAATCATCTGCCCCCAATTTGTAGCCATGGATAATATCTTCTTTCAAAGTTTTAGCACTTAAGAAAAACAAAGGCACATCAGGATCAATGTCTCTAATTTCTTCTGCCAAAGTAAAACCATCTACACGTGGCATCATCACATCCAATAAACACAAATCGAATTTTTCTCTTTGAAAAGCCGCCAAACCTAAACGACCATCTCTTTCTAAGGTAACATCGTATTCGTCTAGTTCTAAATAATTTTTTAAAACCAAACCCAAATTGCTGTCGTCTTCGCAAAGGAGTATTTTATATTTTTTCTTATCTTCCATTTTTTTTATTTAATTTTTTATATTGCTTTATTGCTTCAGTACAAAGAAACTATATTTAAAATCCTTGGTAAATTGTTTGTTTCCAATCTTTTGTTAAAAACATGCCGTTTAATGCGGTTTTTATAATGTATTGTTAAATTACTTTGTTAGCGCTTGCCCTACAAAGGTCGCATATTTTGCACTTACTTGGATTTTTTTCTCCGAAATAGCTGGCCAGATAAACACTACGACATTCGATGTTCCGCCCCCATAGATAAGTTGAAAAATGGTCAATTCGCTTAAAAAATGCAGCTTTTCTCAATTGATAATTGTCCAAATCTATTTTCATAAATGCAGCAGCGGTTCTGTTCCAAAGAAATTGTACTACAGGCTGGTTTTCTTTTTGTTCAAAGCTGATCTGCCCTGTCTGTTCTAAAAAAACCAATGTTTTTTGAACAAAGGAAAGATCTCTTTGCAATAGGGTAGCCAATAAGTTTTCATTGATGAATTGTGGGGCATCGATGATTCCTCCATAAGTTCTTAAAAGGGTTTGTAAGACTATGCCTGCAATAGGGTTGTTTTTTTCGTATTGTTCTATGGTGTTTCTATCCGCCACTACTTGCACCATGGAAGGTTTGAAGGAACTGGCCGAAAATTTAACATGGCCTTCTTGTTCTATCCATTGTAATGCATTGCGCGCAATTATTTTATCCAATTTAAAACGAAGACAAAAAGCATCGAAGTCGAAAATAAATTGTTGTTTTTCTCCTGTCCCAATGGGTAATTGAACAAAATCGGCTAGGTCTTGGTAGACGCTTTTAATAAGTTCAATGGAGGGATATTTTTTTTCTTGCAATTGGGTCCAATATTCCCAATCGTTTTGTTGAAAAAATAGAATTGCGATGGCTGCTAATCCATCTCGGCCCGCCCTTCCTGCTTCTTGATAATATTGTTCTAGGCTATTGGGCAAATCAAAATGAATCACCGCGCGTACATCCGGTTTATTGATGCCCATGCCAAAAGCACTGGTACAAACAATGATGGGTGTTTGGTTATTCATCCAACTGGATTGCATGGATTGTCTAAGGGCAATAGGCATGCCTGCATGGTATTGGGCGACTGGATAACCATAGTCTTTTAATATTTGCGCTAATTGGGCCACATTGTTTCTGGTAGTACAATAAATAATGACACTGCCCTTGGTTTCATTCAAATGCTTTCTGAGTGCTTGTAATTTAACCGGCACCTTTTGCACTTCATAACTTATATTGGGTCTTAAAAAGCTATCAGTGATTAAAATACAATTGGAAAGCTTTAATTGTTTGATGATGTCTTCTTGCACAAGGGGGATGGCAGAAGCGGTCATGGCTAAGACTGGTACATTAGGGAAAGCCTTTTTTATACTATCTAATTTTCGATAGGAGGGCCTGAAGTCATAACCCCATTGAGAAATACAATGCGCCTCGTCAATAGCAAATAATGTGATAGGTAATTGTTGTAAAAAAATTTGAAAACTTTTTTGTGCTAATTTTTCTGGGGAACAATAGATAAAATGATATTTCCCTTTCAATGCCTCCGATAAAATTAGGTCTTCTTGCGCTTGATTGATTTCACCGCCCAGATTCACCGCACTAATATTTTTACTCAACAAATCCTTTACTTGGTCTTGCATCAGTGCAATCAATGGACTAATAATCACGCAAATTCCATTTTGCAAAAGCGTAGGCAACTGAAAACATAAAGATTTCCCTCCACCTGTGGGCAATAAAGTAAGTACATCTTTGCCTTCTATTACTGTGTTGATCACAGACAATTGTTGAGGTCTAAATGCATCATAGCCCCAATACTGTTTCAATATGTCCTGTGCAGTTTTCAAAAAAGACTAAACTAATTTTTTCTTAAATAACCTGAGTGAATTGATGGCCAATACCACATCGCTTAACCCCATGATGAGGGCACCATAGGTAGGCCCCCAGGTGCCTAGTAAGCCTAAGGCAGCTACTGGGATGGCGATGATATTGTAAGAGAAGGCCCATATTAAATTCTCCTTGATGGTTTCGTATGTTCTTCTACCCAAACCTAAGGCCATGGGTAAGTTTTTTAATCCTTGATTCATTAAAATTACTTGCGCACTTTGAATGGCAATATGTGAGGCATTACTTAAAGAAATACCAATGGTGGCCTTGGCTAAGGCAGGGGCATCGTTGATGCCATCGCCCACCATGGCCGTCGGGCTAATTTTTGTTAAGGCATCTAATTTTTCTAATTTATCTGCAGGGCTTTGTTCTGCAATAATTTCTTGAATGCCTAAAGCCTTGCCTACTTGTGCGCATTTTTCTTTTCTATCACCACTCAGTAATACAGTATGAATTCCTTGTAGGTGCAGGGTATCAATAATTTCTTTGGCTTCTATTCTGATTTGATCGGCGACATCAATCCAACCTAAAATTTCATCATTTTTTTGAATGTATACATTGTGCCCATCTTCCGCTTTATTTTGCCCCAAGGTTTTAAAGGAACCTGCCCAATAAATATTACCTTCTTTGTCTGTGGCTTTGATGCCCAAGCCTTTTACTTCTTCAATTTGTTGCCATTTGATGGCTTCTGTATTTTTCCAATGAGCACTAATACATTTGGCAATGGGGTGATTGGAATATTTTTCCAAGGAATACGCAATCATTTTAAAATTTTCTTCTGATAGGCCTGCTTGCACTTTAAAATTGGCTAAATCAAAATGCCCAGTAGTTAAAGTGCCTGTTTTATCAAATACCACTTGTTTGATGTCTTTGAAAGTTTCTAAGCTTTTGGCATTTTTAAACAAAACTCCATTGCGTGCACCTCGGCCCAAGCCAACGGCTATAGCGGCTGGTGTAGCTAGTCCCATGGCACAGGGGCAAGAAATAACTAGTACAGCAATGGCGCGTAACATACTTTGTCCAAAACCAATTTCAGTAAAAAAATAATTTCCAAGTAGGGTGATCAGGGCAATGCTTAAAACAACAGGAACAAAAATGGCGCTAATTTTATCTGCTAAAATTTGTACGGGTGGTTTTTCGCCTTGTGCTGCTTTCACCATTTTTAAAATATTGGCCAATACGGTATCGTCACCCACCGCAGTAATATAGGCCTTCACTGAGCCATTGTCAATGGTACTTCCACCTAATAATAAATCATGCATTTTTTTAAAAACAGGCACACTTTCACCCGTAACAATAGATTCATTCACACTGGCTTCGCCCCATAAAATTTTACTGTCCATGGGAATGGTTTCTCCTGCATTGATTAAAACAATATCACCAACTTTTAAAGTATTGCTTTCTACATTAAAAATAATTTCTTTATGATTTTCATCAAAGACGATCATATTGGCCATCACCTTCTGTGCTTTCACTAAATCCTTTAAGGCACGTTGGGTAGATTGCACGGAGGCATCTTCTAAATAGTTACCAAAAAATACAAGGGTAATAATGGTAGCCGTAGTTTCGTAGTATGCAAAACTTGCACCTTGTTCTATGATGGTGCCATACAAGCTATAGCCAAAAGAAGCCAATGCGCCTATGGCAACGAGTACATTCATATTGGGAATGCCCTTGGTGATACTATACCAAGCACTTTTTCCAAAATATGACATACCTATAATAAAAACCGGTAAAGTAAAAATGAGTTGAACATAGGGGTTCATCATAAAATGCCAATGAATACCAGGAAGCATATGTGCCACCAATGGTGCTGCAAACAAGAAACAAAAAAGAGCTCGGTCTCGATTATTGTCAAGAAATTTTTTCTTTGGTGCTTTTTCTTCCTGGCCGCGCACTTTATAACCTAAACTTTGTATGCCTTTGATTAATTTTTCTTTGATGCTGGGATTAGGCAGCTCAAATTGAACCTCGCCTTCCATAAAACTCACCTTGGGTTCCAAAATACCATTGCTTTGCAAATACTTATGAATCGACAATGCGCAATTGGTGCAACTCATTCCATCTACCTTCCACTGTACTTTTTCCATAGGGCTCATTTACCCTATAAAGGTACGAATACATTGTGTATGCGTTCACCTATCTTTGCCCTATGGATAGGATTTATGATTTAAAACAAGTGGGGGAAATTGCTGCTGATTTAGTAAAGCAATTTGGAACTAAATCAGTCTGGGCATTTTTTGCCCCGATGGGGGCAGGCAAGACTACTCTAATTGCCGCCATCGGAAAGCAGATGGGCATTGAAGACAATATTTCAAGCCCCACATTTGCCTTGATGAATCAATACGAGGCCAATGGGAAAATAGTCTACCATATGGATTGGTACCGATTAGAAAATGAAAAGGAAGCGGCCCGCGCTGGGATGGAAGCTGCTTTTGATGAAGCCGATTTTTGTTTTGTGGAGTGGCCAGAGAAAGCCATGGGGATTTTGCCAGGGAATACACAGTATTTTGAAATCGAAATTTTAGATCCTGAACATAGAAGGATTTTTATACCTTCATAGTAAATTTTTGATATGAGCTCCATCAAGCCACAAATTTCATCTTCTTTTTCTTATGAAACACAGGAGGAGGTATTGGATATCCCACCTAAGAGCAAGCCATTGTTGATTGGTATTCCAAAAGAAATTGCCTTTCAAGAAAACAGAATTGGATTGATTCCCGAGGCAGTGAGTGTACTCGTAGCCAATGGGCATCAAGTGTTGATGGAATCGAATGCTGGAGAAGGAAGCAGGTATACCGATAATGATTATTCAGAAGCAGGTGCAACCATTGTTTTTGATAAAGCAGCGGTGTATAAATGCCCCATATTGGTAAAAACGGCGCCACCAGTTGAAGCCGATTTACCTTTATTGCAAATGCACCAAACCATTATTTCTCCTTTGCATTTAACGGCAGTAAAAAAAGAATTGATGGTGCAATTGATGGCTAAAAAAATTACTGCATTGGCTATTGAAAATATTAAAGATGAAAATCAGAATTACCCCATCTTAAGAAGCATGGGAGAAATTACGGGAAGTGCGGTGATGTTAATTGCGGGTCAGTACCTAAGTAATTTTAACCAGGGCAAGGGTGTTTTGTTGGGTGGCATTAGCGGGGTGCCGCCTACCAAAGTAGTCATTATTGGGGCCGACATCATTGGTGAATTTGCGACCCGCAATGCCTTGGCCTTAGGCGCCAGTGTAAAAGTGTTTGACAATAATGTTTCCAGGTTACAAAGACTTCAAAATAATTTAGGCCAAAGAGTTTGGACTTCTGTCTTAGAGCCAAAAATTTTGGCAAAGCAATTAAAAACTTGTGAAGTAGCAGTGGGTGCATTGAGAAATGATTTTGGTAGAGCCCCCATTGTGGTTAGTGAAGAAATGGTGGCAGCCATGCGTCCAGGCAGTATTATTATTGATGTAGCCATAGATCGTGGGGGATGTTTTGAAACCAGCGAACTCACCAATCATGAAAATCCCATCATCATCAAACATGAGGTAATTCATTATGGTGTACCCAATATACCAAGTGGATTTGCTAGAACTGCAAGTCAAGCCATTAGCAATGTGCTCATGCCATTACTGGTGCAAGTAGGGGATTTGGGCGGTTTGTCTGAAATTATTTGGCAACAAGCACATTTAAGAGAAGGCATTTATTTATACAAAGGGGCCTTGACCGATTTTTATATCAGTGCCAAATTCGATTTAAAGTATACCGATTTAAATTTGATGATTACCAGCAGAAGTTAGCGCGTGACTTGCTTTGATTTAAAGTCCATTAAGTTTAATTGAGCTTTACAGAATTGATATTCTGCTAAGTCATTACTACCCACAATAATTAATTTATGCATGGCATACTGTGTAATCATTTGATGGTATAATTCGTAACCTTCCTTGTCCAAATTACTACAAGGCTCATCCAATAATAAAATAGGGCTATCTGAAAAAATAGCCAAGGCCAATTTCAATCTTTGTTTCATACCACTACTAAAATACCTGATTTGTTTATCGGCAGCATTTTTTAATCCAATCAATTCAATGATTGCCTCCACGCTCAACTGTTTTTGTAAGGACTTAAATTGGGTATGAAAATGAATTTGTTCTAAGGTGGTGAATTCTTCCACTAATTCTAAATAGGGGGCAGCAAAACTAATGTCTTGAAAAATAGTGCTAGCATCATGCCCTTCCCAGTCTATTTTTCCTTTGGTCAAACTGCCATAGCCTGCAATAATTTGTAGTAAAGTACTTTTCCCTGAACCATTGTTGCCAATGATGGCATAATGTTGGCCTTGATCAAATTGAAAATATAGATTAGAAAAAATCCAATCTTTATTAAATCTTTTACCTGCTTGACTTAGGCTAATTTTTGTCATGATTAATCTTCTTCTACCACTCCTTTGCCAAATCTTTTAATCACCCCGCGTCCACTTTCTCTAATAAAGGTGACAATTTCATCACGCTCATCGGTGGCTGGTATTTCCTCTTCAATGAATTCAAGGGCTTGTGTGGTGTTCATGCCCTTACTAAAAATATATCTGTAGATATCCAAGATGTGATTTATTTTTTCAAGATCAAAACCTCTTCTTTTCAATCCAACGCTATTGACGCCGCCATAACTTAAAGGATTACGTACCGCTTTAATATAAGGGGGTACATCTTTACTCACTAAGCTACCTCCTGCAATGTAAGCGTGTTGACCAATGTTGACAAATTGGTGAACCGCACTTACCCCGGCAATCCAAGCATAATCGCCTAAAGTAACATGTCCTGCTATTTGTACACTATTGCTTAAAATACAATGGTTACCAATAATACAATCGTGGGCAATATGACTGTACGCCATAATTAAACAATTGTTACCTACTTTAGTAATCCATCTGTCTGAGGTACCACGGTTGATGGTTACAAATTCTCTAATGGTCGTTCCGTCACCAATTTCAACAGTTGTTTTTTCGCCATTGAATTTTAAATCTTGTGGATCAGCACCAATTACTGCACCTGGGAATATGCGACAGTTTTTTCCAATTTTCGTTCCATTCATAATGGTCACGCTACTGCCAATCCAAGTGCCTTCACCAATGGTTACTTCCCCATGAATTACAGTAAATGGATCAATTTTTACATTGGGCGCAATTTTTGCATTGGGATCGATATAAGTAAAAGGATGGGTCATAATTTTTTCTTTTTGTTCAATTTTTATTCTGCTCTTTTCACCACTTGGGCTACTAAGTCGGCTTCGGTGGTGACTTTGCCACCTACATAAACGGTACCGCGCATTTCACAAATGCCTCTTCTTATAGGACTGGTTAATTCCATTTTTAATAACATGGTATCACCTGGTCTAACCATTTGCTTGAATTTGCAATTATCAATTTTTAAAAAATAGGTATCGTATTCACCTTTAGGCATGGCATTGATACATAATATCCCACCCGTTTGGGCCAAGGCTTCAATTTGTAAAACACCCGGCATCACAGGATTGCCAGGGAAATGTCCTGGGAAAAACCATTCATTGAAAGTAACATTTTTAACACCCACAATAACAGTGTCTGTTAATTCAATGATTTTATCAACAAATAAAAATGGATGACGATGTGGCAATGTTTTTTCAATCTGTTCTAAATTAAACACGGGCGGCAAAGTGGCGTCGTAGACTGGCACATCTTTAATGTGTTTATTTTTTTTAATGTACTGCTTAATTTTTTTTGCAAATTCTACATTGCTGCTGTGTCCGGGTCGGTTGGCAATGATACGCGCTTTGATTGGATAGCCTGTCAAAGCTAAGTCGCCCACTACATCTAATAATTTATGTCTTGCAGGTTCATTGGGAAATCTTAATTCAAGATTGTTTAAATAACCTTCGCTTTTAACTTCTATTTTTTCACGCTTAAATACCTTGGCTAATCTGGCCATTTCTTCATTAGAAACAGGCTTATCTACTACCACAATAGCGTTATTGATATCCCCGCCTTTGATTAAATCATTTTTTAGTAAAGCTTCCAGCTCATGTAAAAAACAAAAAGTTCTACAAGGCGCAATTTCTGATTTAAAATCTTTGATAGTTTTTAGTGCGGCGTGTTGCGTGCCTAAAACAGGACTATTAAAATCGATCAAAGTGGTTATTTGATAATCGAGTGCGGGCAATGCCACCATTTCAACTCTTTTTTCATCATCATAATGAAAAATATTTTCATCAATGCTATACCAAGCCTTGGCAGCATCTTGTTCTAAGACGCCTGCTTCTTCAATTCTTTCAATAAAAGGAGCGGAGCTACCATCAATGATCGGAATCTCTGGGCCATTCACTTGAATCAATACATTGTCTATACCCAAGCCAACGAGGGCCGCTAAAATATGCTCTACTGTGCTTATTTTGGCATCACCAACTTGAAGGGTGGTTCCACGGCTAGTATCGGTAACCAAATCGCAGTCCGCTTTGATGATGGGTTGATTGGGTAAGTCTACCCTTTGAAATTGGTAACCAAAACCTGGGTTGGCAGGATTTAAGGTCATGTCCACTAATACGCCGGTATGTAAACCTGTACCACTAATGCTGATACTTTTACTTATGGTATGTTGCTTATCCGGATTAAAATTTTGGTCCATGCTTTTCTTGGTTTAGGTCATCCCTTGCTTAAAGTGATGATTTTCAGCAAAATTAGGCTGATTTACCCTTTTGAAGATAGTTGTTTAACTAATATTTCCAATTCTTTAACCCTTTTTTCAAGGTTTGGAAGGTTTTTTAGGTGTATTTGGGCTCTGAGCGCAGTAGAATGCTCTGCGGCAGGGAAACCGGTAACCGTAGAATTGGCTTTATCGATGGTCTTGGTGATGCCACTTCTGGCGGCCACTTTAACCCCATCGGCAATGTTTAGGTGTCCAGCAGCACCAGATTGACCACCCATCATCACGCCTTTCCCTACTTTCGTGCTTCCACTTAAGCCCACCTGTGCAGCAATTACTGTGTCTTGACCCACTTCTACATTATGTGCTATCTGAACTAAGTTGTCCAACTTAACGCCTTGCTTAATGATGGTGGAACCAATGGTGGCTCTATCAATAGTGGTATTGGCGCCAATTTCTACATCGTCTTCAATAATTACATTACCTAGTTGTGGTACTTTTTGATAAGTTCCATTCGCATTGGGTGCAAATCCAAATCCATCACTTCCAATAATCGTACCTGCATGAATGATAATATTGTTGCCTAAAACGCAATCCGCATAAATGACTACGCCTGGATGCAAGACCACCTTGTTTCCAATCACAACATTTTCACCAATCACTACATTAGAAAATATTTTTACTTCCTCACCTACTTTTACATTTTCACCTACATAAGCAAAGGCAGCTACAAAATGATCCTTTCCAAGTTTTGCAGAGCTGGCAATGAAAGAGGGACTTTGTATACCAGTTAAATTATTTGTTTTAAGTGCTTGGTATTGGGTCAATAATGTGGCAAAGGCAGCATAAGCATCAGGTACTCTGATTAAGGTGGCTGCCATATTTTGTTTTAAAACCAAGCTTTCATTGATGAGGACAATAGAGGCCTTGGTTTGGTATAAAAATTCTTCGTATTTAGGATTGGCTAAAAATGAAATTTCCCCAGCTATAGCCGATTCTATCTTGCCAAATTGGTTCACTGTAACGGTTGCGTCACCTTCTATTTTTCCTTGAACCATTAAAGCAATCTGTTGGGCACTGAATGATAGCATGCGTATTTTTTTGAATTGGGGGTTATTCTTTAAGTAAACAAATGTAAAATTTTTTAACCGGTGCAGAAAGACTTTCAATGATTAATGCATTTTGAATCTGCGAAATAGAGGTGATTTCTCCCGATTTTAGCAAAATTTTAATGGTTTCATTGTCGTTTTTGTACAAGGTATTGCTGGCGGTTCCTTTAAAGCACAAGAACCCAAGGTCTTTTTCTTCCAAAGGAAATTTAGATTTCACCAATTGATAAGCTTGATCCCATTGCGCCGCTGTGATGGGATCAGATTGCATGATGCATTTAAATCCTTGTCTATTGAGTAGTCGCTTGCACAATAAGGATAAAATAGGATCGCTATGGTTTTGCCATTGTTTGATGGCATACATGATATCGGTATCATCCAATTGGCTAAAATTATTTAAATCTATTTGCTTTAAATTCCAATGGGTATTGCTTAAAAAATAATCTAAAACACCGCCTGTTTTTACTTGTTCGTTTTTTTGATCAAACAGAAGCTGCGCACGTTCAATAATCTTAACCAACATTTTCTCCGATGCCAATACTGTTTTATGCTGGTATACTTGCCAGTACATCAATCTTCTGGACATTAAAAATTTCTCTACGCTATTGATGCCTTTTTCTTCCACCACTAATTCATTGTCGTGCACTGTAAGCATTTTCAATATACGCTCATAGCCCACTAGGCCTTCTGTAACACCTGTAAAAAAACTATCTCTAGACAAATAATCTAATCTATCCACATCTAATTGCCCGCTAATCAATTGGTGCAAGAATTTTTTCGGGTATTGATTGGTAAAAATTTGTATGGCTAAATTTAAATTTCCTTTCAAAATTTCATTGGAAGAATTGTTTAAATGATGCATGATCAATAAAGACAAATCCTCATGACTGACACCCTTGAGTAATATGTTTTCTAAAGCATGTGAAAAAGGGCCATGGCCAATATCGTGTAATAAAATGGCCAGCTTTGCCGCTTGGGCCTCTTCCTTGGTAATTTCAATTCCTTTATCGGTGAGTTCGCCGATGGCGATGCACATCAAGTGGTAAGCACCCAAAGAATGATGCAAGCGGGTATGCACTGCCCCTGGATAAACCAACTGGGCCAATGCCATTTGTTGAATTCTTCTGAGGCGTTGATAAAAAGGATGGTTGATCAATTCAAAAATCAATGGATCGTTGATGGTGATGAAGCCATGCACTGGGTCGTTGATAATTTTTCGATAGGTAAAAGCCATAATTTACATGTGTTCACAAAGGTACGAAATGTGAATAACTCTGCGCTTATATTTAAAAAAGCAGTTCAACTAAAAACTATATTTGTAGGGTTACTTACCACACTAAAAATCAATGCTTACTATGAAATTGACGCAATCTACCTTAGACAAATTGGAAGATATTTTAGGGGAATCTGATTTTGTCGTTCGCTATGAAAGAGGCAATTTCCAAAGTGGATGGTGTCTGTTGGAAGCCAAAAGAATTGTGGTACTCAATAAGTTTTTGAACTTAGAAGCTAGAATTAATACTTTATTAGAATTGATCCCCATTTTAGACATTCAATTTGATAAGCTAACCCATGATTCTCAAAAACTGTATACCGAAGTAAAACGACTTTCTTTGACTGAGGCTACTGCTTAATTGAAATAGATTTTCTCTAAATATTTATACCTTGTTAGACATTACCATTTTAGGTTCCGGTACCAGCACAGGGGTCCCCTTGATTGGTTGTGATTGTGCAGTATGTACTTCGACGGAGCCTAAAAACAAAAGGTTAAGAACCAGTATAAAAATAAAAAGCAAAACCACTACGGTAGTCATTGATACGACACCTGATTTCCGGTACCAGATGTTACGTACCCAGACCACGCAGATAGATGCTATTGTTTTTACCCATCCACATCGAGATCATTATGCAGGTTTGGACGATATCCGACCTTTTAATTTTTTTTCAAAAAAGTCAATGCCTATTTATGCCAATGAACTTACACAAGTAGCCATCCAACGCGATTTTTATTATGCATTTGAAAAGGACAAAGACGCGGGCTTGCCAGAAATGATTTTACATACCATTGGAGCAGAGGCGTTTACAATTGGAGACATTCCCTTTGCACCCATACAAGTGATGCATAGAGAAATGCCTGTACTGGGTTTTAGAATGGGTGATTTTACGTATATCACTGATGCAAATTATATTGCAGCATCGGAATTGGAAAAAATAAAAGGGTCTAAAGTACTTATCTTAAATGCACTTCGCAAGGAAACACATCCCACGCATTTTAATTTAGATCAAGCCCTGGCCTTGATTGCTACATTAGACATTCCTACCGTTTACCTTATTCATTTTAGTCATCAAATAGGCTTGCACGATCAAGTGGAAGCGAGTTTGCCAAGAGGCATTCATTTGGCTTATGATGGGTTAAACTTTTCTATTTAATTCAAGGGTTATCATCCTCAAGTATTTATACTCGAATTTCTGTTTCAATAATTATTTATCTAGCATGAAAATAAATCATGCAAGACCATTGGAAAGCCTATTTTATTTTTTCAGTCAAAGAGCAAAGAGGGATCATCGTACTTGGTTTCCTATTGCTTTTAAGTATTGTCTTTGGTTTATTGGTGCCGAAGTCTGCCCATCCATTAAAAGCATTCAAGGAGCCTAAGGAAGGCGTCTTATTTAATTTTGATCCCAATACTATTGATAGCGCTAAGGCGGTTATGCTAGGCATCCCCAACAGACAAGTAAATACTTTATTGCGTTACAGAAACAAGGGGGGGAGGTTTTACCATAAGGAGGACCTAGCCCGCCTGTATGGATTAAAGAAAGATTTATTGGATAAATTAATGCCTTTTGTGGTGATTGAAATTAATAAACCAACAATGTATACTAATTATAGGGATGAAAAAAGGTCCTTGCGCCTACCCATTTGGACCATCGATATTAATGAAGCCAGTGAAATGGAATGGGCGCAAAAAACCAATTTATCTACCCAGACCATTCGGAGCATACTTCAATATAAAAAATATTTAGGGGGCTTTGGTTCTATCTATCAAATAAGTAAAGTGTATGGCTTAACAGATAGTTGCTTTCAAGAATTGAGTCCACATCTATGCATGAAAAAGGCCAGCTTTAAAAAAATGGCGGCAGCTACCATGCGCTTTGATCAGTGGCAGTCCTTGGGTATTTTTCAAGACAAAGAAATTTGGCAAATATTGCATTTGAAAAAGGCAAACGGCGGAAAAATAGGGTGGAGGGACTTAGTGATTGAGCTGGATTTGACCGAGGCACAGGCCAGGGAGATAAGGCAGAAGATTGATATAGACTAAGACCTAGGAGATTTTATTAACAATTGGTAGTTTCTTTAAAATAAATTATCCTATTTTTTTTGGATGTGAAGAAAAATTATTAGTATTGGTAAAGGATTTCGGTCCTCAATAACGATTGCTTGCTAAAATGCCATTCAGAATAAAATTTGAATGGCATTTTGCATTGTACGAAAAAGCGAATTTATTTACCCGCTTTAAAAATTTGATTGACTGCACCACCCAGCATAGGAAACTTTTCTTTTACAAAAGCGGCAATGGTTTCAATAGATTGTTTTGCTTGTTCAGGAGTTACATTGGCTTCTTTCACTAAACGATCGATAAGTTCTTGCATTTTTATTGATTTTATTTAATTATTTAAAAAGTTAGGCTGCTTTTAGTTTGCTTAATTTACTTTTATTAAACATGGACTTTGCATATTCAAGTGTTACAATAAACTCAGTGGCATTGGTGCCAGGCATTTCGAACATGGCTTGGGTAAACAAGGATTCGCAAATGCTTCTCAACCCCCTTGCCCCTAGTTTGTATTCCATGGCTTTCTCTACGATGAATTCAAATACTTCGGGTTCAATGGTCAATTTAATTTTCTCAATGGCAAACAATTGAGTATACTGTTTGATCAATGCATTTTTTGGTTCGGTTAAAATGCTTCTTAAAGTAGCTGCGTCCAATGGTTCTAAATGGGTAATGATGGGCAAACGGCCTAAAAGTTCTGGAATCAATCCAAAGCTTTTGATGTCTTGTGCATTCACAAAACGGAGTAAGTTTTTACGTTGTAATTCTTGTTCTTCCTTATTCACACTAAAGCCAATGGCATTGGTATTAATACGACGCGCAATTATTTTATCGATGCCATCAAAAGCACCGCCACAAATAAATAATATATTTTTTGTATCAACTTTAATCATTTTTTGATCGGGATGTTTGCGACCGCCTTGTGGAGGTACTAATACATCTGTTCCTTCTAGCATTTTTAGCAAACTTTGTTGAACACCTTCGCCACTCACGTCACGGGTGATGGATGCGTTGTCGCTTTTGCGGGCAATCTTATCTATTTCATCTATGTACACGATACCTCTTTGGGCTGCTTCTACATCATAGTCGCAGTTTTGCAATAAACGGGTGAGCATGCTTTCAACATCTTCGCCTACATAGCCCGCTTCGGTAAATACCGTAGCATCTACAATCGCAAAAGGCACATTCAAAAGCTTGGCAATAGTTTTGGCAAGTAAGGTTTTACCCGTACCTGTTTCACCAATCATGATCACATTGCTTTTTTCTATCTCCACTTCATTTTTAGTGGTCACCGGTAAATTGATTCTTTTAAAATGATTGTACACTGCCACGCACAATATTTTTTTAGCTTCATCTTGTCCAATGATGTATTGGTCCATGAAGGCTTTAATGGCCATTGGCTTTTGGATTTTTAAAGTACCCGCTTTGCCCTCGGCTTTTTTCTGATGAAATTCTTTTTGAATAATTTCATGTGCATGTTCAATACAGTTTTCGCAAATATGCCCGTCGGTACCAGCGATAAGTATTTTCACCTCATCACGGTTGCGACCGCAAAATGAACAATGTACTGTTTCTGTTTTAGCCATTTTTTATTTTTTAAAGTTGCTTGGCAATTTTATCTACGATACCATATGCCACCGCTTCTTTTGCATTCATCCAATAGTCTCTATCAAAGTCACTCATAATTTGAGCTACAGTTTTATCGCAATTGTCGGCTAAAATTTTAGCGCCCAATTCTTTTGTTTTACGAATTTGCTCTGCATGAATTTCAATGTCTGTGCTGTTGGCTTGAAAATAACCACCAATACTTGGTTGGTGAATCATGACCTCGCCGTGTGGGAAGATGGTACGCTTTCCTTTTTCTCCTGCACTCAACAATATAGAACCCATGCTGGCTGCTAGTCCCATACAAATAGTGTGCACTGGGCTTTTGATTAATTTAATAGTATCGTACATGACCATACCGCTGGTCACCACACCCCCTGGGCTATTGATGTAAAATTTAATATCAGCACCAGGCTTGTCTGCTTCCAATAAAATCAATTTATTGACAATGTCTTTGGCCGATTTATCATCGACAGGGCCCCATAAATAAATGGCTCTTTTTTCAAAAAAAAGATGCTCCATCTTCTTGTTTAAAAAACTAGGGGCAGCCTCTTCTTTTTTATCTTCTTTAGGCTCTTCTTCTTCCTCCATTAAATAGCGCTTGTTGATTATCATAAAAAATAGTTGAACAGTAATTTTATTTTTTTAATTTACGTGGGTTGGTTAACAATACTTCATCAACCAATCCGTAGGCTTTTCCTTCTGCAGCCGTCATCCAAAAATCTCTATCACAATCTTTACCCACCGTTTCTACATCTTTATGGGTATGGTGTGCAATTACTTCATACAATTCTAATTTCAATTTTTTTATTTCTCTTGCAGTAATTTCTATATCGGATGCTTGTCCACCAATGGCACCACTAGGTTGGTGCAACATAATTCTGCTGTGTTTTAAAGCAGTTCTTTTGCCTTCTACCCCAGCACACAATAAAATGGCACCCATACTTGCCGCCATACCTGTACAAATAGTGGCTACATCTGGACTAATAAATTGCATGGTATCATAAATACCTAAGCCTGCATAAACGCTACCCCCTGGGCTATTGATGTACATTTGAATGTCCTTGGTGCGATCGGTACTTTCTAAGAATAGCAACTGCGCAGTCACAATATTGGCTACATAATCATTAATGCCTTCGCCTAAAAATATGATACGGTCCATCATCAGTCTACTAAACACATCCATGCTGGCCACATTCATCGGACGCTCTTCAATAATGTAGGGCGTTAGATTGGTCACACTTTTTTTGTATTGATGCAGGCTATTGCTGCTAATGCCCTTGTGTTTGATGGCATACTGCTCAAATTCTTGTCCTAGGTTCATATTTTCGGTTTTCAGTAAGTAAAGATAAATCCTTGTACCCAAAGGAACTACAAAAAGGGTGCCAAACTTTGCTCCCTTTGGGCCTATTTAAGGCCAAAATGCATTGGTAATCAATGAAAATTAGTGGTGATGGTGGTTCAGCATATCAGCAAATTTCTCTGCTTCAATGGCTTCGTCCTTGGCTTGTACTTCGGTTTCCAAAGCGGTAAACATTTTTTCAGTGCCTATTCTTTGATAACTATCTTCTACAAACTTTCTGTCTTGCATCATTCTCACTGCATAATCTTCCAGCCATTGATCGTTGTCCCCTAAGGCACCCATTTGAGGGCCCATATAACTCATCAATTGTTGTTTGGCAAAGTTTTTCAAATCTTCTGCCACTACTTCAATTTTATAATCAATAGTCAACTGATTGCTAATTAATGTCCATTTTAATTGGTCTTGGAATACAGGATATTCTTTTTCTGTTTCTTCTTCGGTTCTTTGTTTTTCTCCTCCTTTTTGCAACCAACGTTTTAAGAAAGGAACAGGAAATTCCATTTTTGTATGGTCAATCAAATGATGATAAATTTGATCGTGAATTTGATTTTTTGCTTGTTGCTCGTAATGCCCTTCTATGTCTTTTTTAAGCGCTGCTCTAAATTCTGCTTCTGTTTTGATGGCTTGATTTGGATAAGTAGCCAAGAACAAAGTTTCATCTAAGGGTGCTTTCTCAATCAAGCCCACCTTAGTAATCAGTAGCGTAAAATACTTGTCTGCATCGCTTTTTGAAATGCCTAAATCACCAACAATGATATCTAATTCTTTTTCTTCAAAGGCTTTCTTTAATTGAATTACAAGCGTATCGTCTTTTTTCTTACCTATAAATTGCTTTCTAGATTTTTCTGCAAAATATTTAATCAATAAAGAATTGTCTTTGCTAATTCCACCTTCAATGGCATTGCCCTCTTTATCAGATTCCGTAAATGTTAAGTTGATCACATTCTCTTCGCTTTCTACTGTTTCAGGATCGGTCATTTTACCATTGCGCGTTTGAATTCTATCCACTTCGTTTTGAATCATTTCATCGGTTACTTTTACTTGGTAACGTTTTACTTTAATGTCTTTAATATTTAAACCAAAAGCGGGCTTTAATCCAATTTCAAAAGCAAATTCATAATTGCCTGGTGCATTCACGTCCAAATTTGCAATTTGTGCATCCATTGGAAGGGGTTGTGCAAATATTTCAATTTTTTCGGTGTTCAAATATTGGTTTAACTCGCTTTCAACTTTTTTCAAAATTTCATCAGAGAAAACAGATTGTCCGTACATTTTTTTGATCAAGCCTGCAGGTACCATACCTTTTCTAAAACCCGGAATATTGGCTGTTTTGGCATGCTTTTTTAAGCTGGTTTCAAAGCCACTGAAATAGTCCTCTTTATTTAACTGAACAGTTAATTTGTCATTTAAATGTCCAATGTTCTCTCTTTTAATGGTTGCCATATACTTTTCTTTTCTAGTAAATTCTAAGGTTTAAGGGGGGCAAAGGTAGGTTTTTACCCCTAAAAAACAGCTATTTAGCATAAAAAAAGCCCCTAATTGCTTGGGGGCTTTTTTTATGCTTGGTGCGGATGGAGGGGGTCGAACCCACACGCCTCACGGCGCTAGATCCTAAGTCTAGTGCGTCTGCCAATTTCGCCACATCCGCTTAGGGGGTGCAAACTTAATTTATTTTTTATTATGAAGCTTCAATTTTTGGAAGGCTTAGCGGATCAAGGCCACTATTTTTTCTAAATAAACTTGATCAGTGGCATCAAACTGCGCCAAGTCGCTGCTATCCACGTCCAATACACCAATGATTTCTCCTTCTTTAAAAACGGGAATGACAATTTCTGATTTAGATAAACTACTGCATGCGATATGTCCAGGGAATTTTTCAACATCATCTACAATAATCGTAGCCGATCTTTCCCAAGCAGCGCCACAAACACCACGGCCTTTTTTTATTCTGGTGCAGGCCACTGGCCCTTGAAATGGACCCAATACCAACTCGTCCTCAATGATCCAATAAAACCCCACCCAAAACCAATTGAATTGTTCTTTTAAGGCAGCCGCAATATTGGCCAGATTGGCAATTAAATTGGGTTCGCCATGGAGTAAAGCTTGAATTTGAGGAAGCAATGATTCGTACTGTTCTTTTTTATTTCCTTGGGCAATGGTTAAATCTTCGGCCATAATTTTTTTATAAATAAGTTTTATAACTGAGTAATGATTAAACAGTAGCCGGCTCCTTTTTTTGTAATAATGATTTTAATTCTTTCTTTTCTATTCTTGCTACAAAAGCAATAAAGGCAATGAGTTCAAAACTTGCAATACTAAGTCGTGCAGTATTATTTTTAGTGATCCATTCGACTAATAAATAAATGCCATAGAGTAATAAAGTGATGACAAAATAAGCGATTAGTTTTTTAGTCGCATAAGGAATAGGGTATACTTTTTGCCCCCATTGATAACTTATATACATCATGGTGCCATAACAAATTAAAGTAGCCCAGGCACTGGCCATATAACTAAAATAAGGAATCGCAATAAAGTTAATAGCAATGGTAATAATTGCACCAATAAGGGTAATCCACGCACCGGCCATGGTCTTATTGCTTAGCTTGTACCAAATACTTAAATTATAATACACCCCTAAAAATATATTGGCAATTAATAAAATAGGCACTACGCGTAAACCCACGTACATGGCGGGATTGCGAATAAATTCTTTCCAAATGTCTAAGTATAAAACCACCATTAAAAACATAATGCATAAGGTGATGACAAAAAATTTCATCACTCTAGCATAAGTTTTTGGGGCATTTTCTTCGGTGGATTGTTTAAAGAAAAAAGGTTCAGCACCCATGCGAAAAGCTTGTATGGAAATGGTAATCAATATGGATAATTTATAACAGGCACTGTAAATACCTACGATGGCTTTATTGGCATCCACTGAGCCACCTGGTGCCCACCAACCTAACATAATTCGATCAAATGTTTCATTCACCATGCCGCCGAATCCAACAATAATTAATGGAAGTGCATACAACATCATTTGTTTCCATAAATCAAAATCAAAAGAAAAACGCAAGGCCCCAATTTCTTTTTTAAGTAATAATAAAACAAAAACATTTTGAACAATGCCTGCTAATAAAACATAGCCTACTGCCCAATCGGGTTTATACCAACTCGTTAAAATGCTTCCCGGATGCGTAGTAATATAAGTAGGAAGTATACTTATAAAATAATAGGTAGCTAGTATATTTAAAATAATACCACCAATTTTTATGAATGCAAATTTTTTCGGCTTGCCTGCTAATCTTAATCTTGAAAAAGGAATGGTAGCCAATGCATCCAAGCCCACTACCCAGGCCATTAAACTAATGTATTCTGGATGTGCCGTAATTTGTAAAAGTTCCGAAATGGGGGCACTAAATTTAATCAGTACCATGAGTACTAGTGCCGTAACCATCATCATCGAAAAACTACTGGTATGGTAAATTTTTTCTTCATTTTCTTTGCTGCCAAATTTGAAATAAGCAGTCTCCATACCATGGGTCACCAGCACATTTAAAAAAGGAATAAAAGAATAAACAATGGACATTTCGCCATAAGCCGATTCGGTGAACTTATAAGTGAGGTAGGGTACCAGCAAATAACTAATAAACCTAGCTGCAATAGAGCTAAGCCCATACCATAGGGTTTGACCGGCTAATTTTTTTATACTACTCAAGGCATTGAAATTACAGCTAAATTAGTGAAAATAGTTTTGTTTATCTTCACGCTGAAATTGGTCATACTATGAAAGCGGTCATACAAAGAGTAAAGGAGGCAAGCGTTACAATCGAAGGTCAGGTCACAGGCGCTATTGGCCAGGGCTTGCTCGTGCTTTTGGGCATTGAAACAGCAGATACAAATGAGGATCTAATTTGGCTTTCTAATAAAATAGTCCATATGCGCATTTTTGATGATGCAGCAGGAGTGATGAATTTGAGTGTGAAAGAAGTAGGCGGGAATGTATTGTTGGTCAGTCAGTTTACTTTGCATGCCAGCACTAAAAAAGGAAATAGACCTTCTTACCTAGCGGCGGCAAAACACGAAATAGCCATCCCTTTGTATGAAGCCATGATTCAAGCACTAAGTGTTGAAATGGGTGCGCCTATTTCCACTGGAAAATTTGGCGCAGACATGCAAGTGGCATTAATTAACAATGGTCCTGTGACCATCCTTGTGGATTCAAAAAACAAAGCATAAAAAATAGAACATGGCAAATCAGACCACCATTCAACAAGCACAAGAAAATGTAGATCAATGGATCAAAACAGTGGGGGTGAAATACTTTAGTGAACTCACCAATTTAGGCATCTTGATGGAAGAAGTGGGAGAGTTGTCTAGAATTATGGTACGTAAATTTGGAGATCAATCTTTTAAAAATAAAGAAGAGGAAGCCTTGCTCGCAGATGAAATGGCCGATGTTTTATTTGTATTAATATGCTTGGCCAACCAAACGGGTATTGATTTAGCTACTGCCTTGGAGAAAAATATACAAAAGAAAACACTCAGAGACGGTTCTAGGCATCAAAATAATGAAAAATTACATCGATAATACAATCTCGCAGTATATTTGCAACCTATGAGTAAGGTACAACCAGACAACACATTGCAAGCCATCATTTCCCACGCAAAGGAATATGGATTTGTATTTCCAAGTAGTGAAATCTATGATGGATTAAGTGCAGTATACGATTACGGCCCTTACGGTGCGCAATTGAAAAAAAATATCAGAGATTATTGGTGGAATAGTATGACCCAGTTGAATGAAAATATTGTGGGCATTGATGCGGCTATCTTTATGCATCCTACCACTTGGAAGGCTAGCGGGCACGTGGATAGTTTCAGTGATCCCTTAATTGATAATAAGGAAAGTAAAAAAAGATACCGTGTAGATCATTTAATTGAAGGGCATGCGGATGCATTGATTGCTAAAGGGAATAAGGAAGCGGCTGATAAATTATTGGCGGATATGGATGCCTTGCTTGCCAAAGAAGATTTTGAAGGACTAAAAAAACTAATAGAAGAAAATAAAATTATTTGTGCTGTTAGTGGTACAAGCAACTGGACAGAAATAAGACAGTTTAATTTAATGTTCTCTACGGAAATAGGTGCAGTGGCAGAAGAAGCTAGCACCATATATTTAAGACCAGAAACAGCACAAGGTATTTTTGTGAATTTTTTAAATGTGCAAAAAACAGCCAGGATGAAAATTCCTTTCGGTATTGCACAAACTGGAAAAGCTTTTAGAAATGAAATTGTAGCGCGTCAATTTATATTTAGAATGCGTGAGTTTGAACAAATGGAAATGCAATTCTTTATTAAGCCAGGTACACAAAAAGAGTGGTATGAGCATTGGAAGAACGAGCGTATGAACTGGCATTTAAGCTTGGGCATTGCGCCAGAGAAATATCGTTTTCATGACCACGTTAAATTAGCACACTATGCCGATGCGGCCTTAGATATTGAATATGAATTCCCCTTTGGATTTAAAGAGGTAGAAGGTATTCATTCTCGTACCGATTTTGATTTGACCCGACATCAAGAATTCAGCAAGAAGAAGATGCAGTATTTTGATACGGAGATCAATCAACACTATGTGCCTTATGTCATTGAGACATCGATTGGATTAGATAGAATGTTCTTGTTGTTATTAGCCAACTCCTACGAAGAGGAAACAATTAATAAAGAAGATGGCACCACCGATTCGAGAGTGGTCTTGCATTTACCAGCCAAATTGGCCCCAAATAAATTGGCCATCCTTCCTTTGACTAAAAAAGATGGTTTGCCAGAACTCGCTAAAGAATTAATGGACGATTGTAAAAAATCTTTCCATTGTTTTTATGAAGAAAAAGATGCGATTGGAAAAAGATACCGTCGTCAAGATGCGATTGGAACCCCATTCTGCGTAACCATCGATCATCAAACCAAAGAAGACAGTACCGTGACGATTCGTTACCGCGATAGCATGTTGCAAGAACGTATTGCCTTGAGTAAAATTAAGGAGTTGGTACTAGCGCATATTGCTTAGTATACCTATTCAAGCAATTTTATTCAAAATACTAATTTTTAGACTCGCTAAAAACGCTCGCTAAAAAATTGTATTTCTGAATTTAATTGCAAATATTTAATTCTTCAATTAATGTATTATATTAAAAAGCCCCGAGCGAATGCTCGGGGCTTTTTTGAGACAGCTTGAAAAAATCATAAGTAATAAGGTCAACTACCCGAAAGATTCAAAGTGGACTTGCTTTTTATCTAGCCCAAGCTCGGTCATATTTTTACGTGCATCATCAATCATGGCTTTCCAACCGCATAACCAAACATGAGCAGTTTCTTTGTTTTCTTTTAATAGTTCTTGATACACGGGGTGTACATAACCTTTATGGGAGCCCGCTGGCACTTCGTTTTCTCTAGAATAGCAAGGGTGAAAATGAAAGCCTGGTTCTTTCGCTTCTAATTCTTTTAATTCATCAATGTATAAACCATCTTCAAATTTACGGCAACCAAAAATGAGGTGGATATTATTGTGTGCAATTTGATGTTCATGAATGTATCGAATCATGGATCTGAATGGAGCTATACCAGTTCCAGTACAAATAAAATAAACATCGTGTTCGAAATTCTTAGGAAGTACAAATACCCCTTGAGGCCCTCTTAAAGTTACTTTTGTACCCACTTTTGCTTCATTAAATAAATAAGTGGTACCGAGGCCGCCTTCCAATAAAACAATGACCAATTCAAAAGTATTGGTACCATTGGGTGCCGAAGCAATGGAGTAACTTCTCCATCTTTTATTTTTTTGCTCATGAATGGGCAAGTCTAGTGTAACAAATTGCCCAGGAATGAAATCAAATTTTTCAATGCTGGGTATTTCAAAATAAAATCTTTTCGTATTAGAAGTTTCATCGACAATCTTTGTCAGTATACCTTCCATCCATTCTAGTGCCATAGTTTTTAGTTTTAATTGTTGGTGATGAAAACACGTTGAACATATACTTTTTTATTGGCATAAATTTTTACAAAATAAACGCCAGTGCTTAAGTTTCCTGTGGTAATGCGCTGTGGTGCTTGTTGGTTGATTAAATTTTCAATTTGAAATACCTTATTTCCAACTGCATTGACAATTTCAAGAGAGATGCCTTCGGTTTGTATTTTGCTAAATTGAACATAAAAGGAATTGCCTTTAATTAAATTATCAATATTGTTGTCTGAACTAATTTTAAGTTGAATGTCTTTTGGATTACTTTCTTGAATATCGGTGATTACTTTGCCACTAGGATCTCTTACTAATACAAGTAAGTTGGGTGAAGTGGTTTGACAATCGCCAACAAAGGTGGAAATTTTATATAAACCATTTTGGGTAGCCCTGTAGGATTTTGAACTAGCACCCTGTATGGCGGTATCGTTCAAATACCATTGATACACATTGGCGGCACTTGATGTTAAGCTATCGCCCAATCTAGTGATGGTTGGATTGGGTGGAGTTTCCACTGGAATGATGGCTGCTGGGCTAAAACAATCTGTGGTGCTCACTTGTGTATTGTAAAAAAAGTACCAATAGTTTTGGTAAGTACTACTTGCACTGGTAGGAACGCTATTGCCTGTAAAACTAAATATTTTTGCAGGTCCGCTAGGATAGGTGGTAGTAGTTAAAGCATTGTTTCTAAACAAAGTGGCGCTGTCGCAGGCAACCACAAGGATGTAATCACCAGGTGTTTGAATGTTAAAGTTGAGTGCATATATTTTACCACTGTCCCCACTTACATAGGGGGTAGGGGTATTCACTTTGTTCACAGAGTCGTAAGTCGGGAAAGCAGGACTTGGGCTGCTAGCGTCTACATTTAAATTGACTGTTTGTAATGCATAATAGGAATAAGTAACGCCATTATCCGAAACCAATGTGCCTAGGGTAAAACTTATTTTTCCAGGGTAGCCCGTATACAGCTTGGTGGTTTCTATATTAATAGGCCTTGTGGTATTTATTTTAATATAATTGCCACTAAAATTATTGTAGCCGCCCGTAGTGGCCAAGCTACTATTAAAACTAGGCCCTGCTGTTCCTTGAAAACCTTGTGTTAAATAAATTGGATTTTTTGAAGATGTGGAATAAACATTTGTTCCAAAAGCAATTGGATTTAATAAGTTAGCACTATCGTACCATAGATAACTGGTGGAAGCGTTTGGATTGTTTACCGCTAATTTCAACTGACCGCTACAAAAAACCGCGCTACCCGATGGAGTAGCTGGTAGCGCAGTACTTACAAAGGAAGCGCTTAAACTATTGTTGCTTTTTTGTTGATCGTTGGTAATATTTACAGCGGCTGTAATGGAATAAGTTTTACTCGGATCTATTCTCATTGGTTTTTGAAAAGTATAATTCATGCTTTCATATCCAAGAAGCCTGCCTTTGAAGGTTTCACTAACAGATAGAATTGTGGTAGCACCATCCTTAACCAATAAAGTTAAAGGCAAATTGCTTTGCGTAGTAGATCCATTGTTGACTATTTTTACAGTGATGTATTGCACTTCTTTTTTGCAAACACTTCCTGTCGGGCTAATTAAATCAGAGATGGCTAAGTCGGTAGAAGGGTTGGTTATTTTTAAAGTGTAATCCTGAGTTTCACCAATGGTATAGGTGCCACAAGCTTTTAGATTGCTGCTGCTACTCGTTTCCATGGCCACTATTCTTAATTTAGTAAAAGTACCCACCTTTAATGTTGCAGGCAAAGTAATATTAGTATTGTATAATCCGTTTTTTAATGCAATACTTGTGGCCACGGTTTCGCTATCTTCAAAATTGCCATTGTTGTTGTAGTCTATAAATACTTTTACAAAACGGGTAGCATTGCTAGTGTCGCTGCTGCCTAATTTAAGGGATAAACTTAAATTGCCATTGGCTTCTCCCAAAACATTGTATTTGCTATTGTCTATGTATTGATTGGTGGTCGTATTGGTAAATTGAATATTGTTGATGCTGGTACTATCTATTCTTGTACCTGCTGCAGAACTTGCAGTAGAGGCACAATAAATATTTCCACCTGCTCCACTGATAATCAAGGAATAGTCTTGTTTGCTTCTTTCTAAATTTCCTTTATGAGTTACTGTTATAGTATACGTATTGCCAATAAAGCTGGTATCTACTTCTACTTTCTCTACATTGTCCAATCTATTGTTGGCTTTTAAAGCAGGACTATCGGGTTTAGCAGCACTTAAAGTCCAGGGTAGGAAATTAGTATTGGTACTGCTAATTTTTATATCTAAATCGTTCACCAATTTTGGCGTCGTATCATTGAGTGTAGTTTGAACAGTTCCTTTCACATCGGTCCAAACAAGGGTGGCTTTCACAGGTTTTATGCCAGAGGCCACAATGGTATAGGTATCGCTTTGTTTGTTTTGTAAAGTTTTTTCATAGACAAGATCGGCGCTTGAGCTATTGTTATTTGTGCTAAGTGCGTTGCTTAAAACATTAGCAGCCTCACTTAAATTAAGTAATCCCCAACCAAATTTAAAGTCAGGACCAGGATACAATCCAGCTTCATTGGCAGTATGTATAGCCAAGGCTTTGACGGTGGCGGAACGTATAAATTTTTTTTGGCTTAATTGTTGACTTAATTCTTGCAATAAAAGTAACGAACCTGCAACATCTGGTGCGGCCATCGAAGTGCCACTCAAATAACCATAACTAGAGTCGTTGGTACCGATGGATGAAAAAACTTGGTAGCCATCTCCTACTAAATCAGGTTTTATTCTTCCATCATCGGTGGGTCCCCAGCTACTAAAACTTGTCATGAGTACATCTTCTTTTTTGGCATAACCTGCTGCAATGCCATAGACGGCACCAATGGTCAATAAATTTTTTGCATTCACATCAGTGGGAATAATACCGTAACTATTGTTACTACTTAAACTATCTGGCCTGGCACCTGCATCGTACCATTTCCCATTTTCATCCCTTCTCCAATAATCTTGTCCAACTGCTGGTCCATTGGTGGTGCGATTATTTCCAGCCGATTTTACAATTAAATAATTGGGCGCATTGTAAGCGATGGAGTCAAATCTTTGTGCATCTAAATCATATAATCCAAAATTGAGGTCTTCTTTTTCATTCCATCTACCATTGTATTCCCAACGCGATGAATCGGAATTGTAATCCCAGCCAGTTACAGTTCCATAGGAATGATTGGAGATCAATAAACCATTGGCAGCAGCTATGGCCATTTCAGAAGCGTCGTTGTTCCAATCATAAGCATAGGCGCCCTTTAATCCATAGGCCATGCCTTTGGCCGATGGATTGATTCCGGTATTCATCATGATGCCTAAGGCATGGGTGCTATGGTCTACAGTATTGTTGGCATTGTCTTTTTGCGTGACCCTGCCTGTCAATTCCCGATGGGTAAGTTTTGGTTTACCTTCATCCCAAATGCCTAATTTATTGGTGAGGCTATCATTGTTTCCATTTAAACTTAAACCTGCAATGCCACCGGGCCATACTTTATTGGTATTTACGGTGGTGGCTTGAACTGGATCTGCCAACCCAACTTTATACCTTGGTTGACCAAAAGCGTCTATGCCTATTAAACTAGCAATGGAATTATTTTTTGATGTATAAAAAAGGGGCCAACCTTTTTCTTTGGCTAAAATTATTGCAGCGGAATAACTGGCTCTTGATTCTTGTTCTAATGTTTTGGCAGTGTTAATTAATACCAATTTATTGGTTCCATTTTGAGCCAAGGAAACAGTGCAAAGGGCAAATAAAAAAAAGGGAAATAAGACTGTTTTTTTCATTTAAAGTACTGGGATTGAAAGCCTAAAATTAGGCCCTATAAAATTACAATGAAATCCTCATATTTTTAGGTTAGAGGAGTAAAAAAGCAGATGAATAAAGGAGATTCGCCGGGTATTGCTGTAATTTTAAGTAAATATTTAGGCAGATGAAATGGACGATTGGTTTTTTGCTAAGCAGCATATTTGTATTCAGTCTAATGGCTTGCCGAGACTTGAAGCTATATGCTAAAATTCAAAACCATGCTGTTCTTGAAGGGATGGTTACAGAACAGTGGGGTAATGCTATGCCCATTAAAGCAAAATCTAGCAGCAATGGCCAAGCCATAAGTGCCAAAATATACATTTACAAAGCACTTAATTTGGCGCAATTAGAAAATATAAATGGGAATATTTGTGCTAAAATTAATGGAGATTTAATACAAACTACCACCGCCGATTCATTGGGTCATTATCAATTCCAATTACCAGCAGGGTTCTATAGTATAGTAGTGGCCTACGAAAAAGGTTTTTTTATCCCTTATTTTTCAGGCAATGATGGTGTGGCACTCCTTAGTTTGGAGTCCAAAAAAACCACTATTTTGAACATCAAGCTAAATCAAAAAGCAAGTTATTAGCTACAGCTTGTATCTTTGTGGGGTTGATGTATGAATGAGCAATCTCTGTTTGAACGTTTTCGCAATTCCCCCCTCCTAAATAATTTGGCGGACAGGATAGCTATGTCCAAGTTAGAAAACAAGCCTTATCAAGTCTTTTTACAAAACTTACATGGGTCCGCTGCTGCCTTTGTTTTACAATCTATTTTTACGCATCCCAAAACCGAGCAATTCAATCATATTGTGGTGCTCAATGATGCCGAAGAAGCTGCTTATTTTTTTAATTCCATTGAAAGTGTAACTGAAGCATTAGATTTATTTTATTTCCCCTCTTCCTATAAAACACCACAGAATTTTAGTTCGTTAAATCCTTCGCATGTGATGCTGCGCACCGAAGCATTGACTAAAATTTCTATGGGTGGGAATAAAAAAATTATAGTCACCTATCCAGAAGCTTTGTTTGAAAAAGTAATCATGCCCAATACTTTGCAGCAAAATATGATTCAAATTAAAACCAATGACAGTGTTAATTTGAATGAACTAATGCAAAGCCTTATTGGTTATGGGTTTGAGCGTACCGATTTTGTTTACGAGCCTGGGCAGTTTGCCTTGCGCGGAGGAATTTTTGATATTTATTCTTTTGGCAATGAACAGCCCTACCGTATTGAATTGTTTGGAGAAGAGGTGGATAGCATTCGATTGTTTGATCCCGCCACACAACTAAGTGAAAGGAAGTTATTACAAGTCAATATCATTCCTAATGTAACAACGCAATTCGAAGACACGCAAAAAATTCCTTTATTGACTTTTATGGCCAATGATACCTTGGTTTGGTTGAAAGATTGGAATGTAGTTGCTCAAAGAGGCAATGATCAATTCGAGGCCTTGGTAGATTTTATTGAACATCATGCGAGTGCCAATACCACTGATGAGCAGGATGCCCACAAAAGGCAAAGTGTGGTTGAAGATTTTGTAACAGTAGAAGCAACCGAAAAACAATTGGCCACCAAGTCCATCATAGAATGGGGTTTTCATATACAATTGGCTAAAGAAAATATAATATTCAATACCCAAGTGCAACCTTCTTTTAATAGAAGGTTTGAATTGTTGATAGATAATTTACAATCTTTTGAAAAGAAGGGTTATGCTGTATTTATATTTGCCGAACAGGCCAAGCAATTGGAACGATTGCATGCCATATTCACCGATTTAAAAACCGAGATACAATTTACCCCTATTGTAAAAAATATACACGAAGGTTTTATTGACCATGACCATCAAATTATTTGTTACACCGATCACCAAATTTTCCAACGTTACCATAAGTATAAAGTAAAACAAGCTTATAGCAAAAGCAAGGCCATTACCTTAAGAACCTTGCGAGACTTGCTTCCTGGCGATTATGTAACACATATTGACCATGGTGTAGGTGTGTACAGTGGCTTGCAAAAAATCGAAGTCAATGGACGTTGGCAGGAGGCAGTGAGAATTATTTACAAGGACAGTGATATTTTATATGTGAATATTAATTCACTCCATAAAATTTCAAAATATACGGGCAAGGAAGGAACGCCACCAAAAGTGAATAAATTAGGATCGGATGTTTGGGTAAAATTAAAAGACAAAACAAAGGCCAAAGTAAAATCGATAGCTTTTGATTTAATTAAATTGTATGCCCAAAGAAAAGCGCAAGTAGGTTTTGCTTTTTCACCCGACAATTATATGTTGCATGAATTGGAAGCTTCTTTTATTTATGAAGAAACCTTAGATCAAGCCAAGGCCATTGCAGATGTCAAAAAAGACATGGAAGCACCGGCACCCATGGATAGATTGGTTTGTGGAGATGTGGGCTTTGGTAAGACCGAAGTGGCTGTACGTGCCGCTTTCAAGGCAGCCATTGAGGGCAAGCAAGTAGCGGTATTGGTACCCACTACCATATTGGCTTTCCAACATTTTAAAACTTTTAGCGAACGTTTAAAAGATTTCCCGGTGACCATTGATTATTTAAATAGGTTCAAATCTGCAGCGCAGAAAAAAGAAACCATAGAAAAAGTAAAAGAAGGCAAGATTGATATTTTGGTGGGCACGCATGGAATTTTAGGCAAGGAAGTAAACTTTAAAGATTTAGGATTGATGGTGATTGATGAAGAACAAAAATTTGGTGTGGGCCACAAAGAAAAATTAAAAACATTAAGAACCAATGTAGACTGCTTAACCTTAACTGCCACCCCTATTCCAAGAACTTTACATTTTAGTTTGATGGGTGCAAGAGATTTAAGTATTATTAATACAGCCCCTGCGAATAGACAACCCATCCATACCGAAGTGCAAGTGTTTAATGAAGATGCCATTAGAGAAGCCATCTATTATGAAACCGAGCGAGGAGGCCAAGTATTCTTTATTCATAATAGAGTTCAAGGCTTAGCGGAAATGTGTGCGACTATTCAGCGCTTGTGCCCGGACATTAGCATTGGCTATGCGCATGGACAATTAGAAGGCCATCAATTGGAAGAAAAAATATTAGATTTTATTGAAAGAAGGTACGATGTGTTGGTATGTACCAATATTGTAGAAAGTGGGGTGGACATTCCCAATGTGAATACCATCATGGTGAACAATGCACATCAATTTGGCTTGAGTGATTTACATCAATTAAGAGGAAGGGTGGGCCGTAGCAATAAAAAAGCCTTCTGTTATTTATTGGCGCCACCCATTAGCACTTTGCCCGATGATTCTAGGAAAAGATTGCAAACTTTAGAACAGTTTAGTGAGTTGGGTAGTGGGTTTCAGATTGCTATGCGCGATTTAGACATTCGAGGTGCAGGTAATTTATTGGGTGGAGAGCAAAGTGGATTCATGGCAGAGATTGGTTTTGAAATGTACCAGAAAATTTTAGCCGAAGCGGTGAGAGAATTAAAACGTTCTGATTTTAAAGAATTGTTTGAAGAAGAAATTAGCAAGCAGGATGATTTTGTACAAGACTGTACCATTGATACCGATTTGGAAATTATGATTCCAGATAGTTATGTAGAAAGTATTGGCGAAAGGCTCTCTTTGTATACTAGAATGGATCAGACCGAAAATGATGAGGAATTGGCCTTGATGGAAACTGAATTGGCAGATCGATTTGGTCCCATACCTAATTCGGTGAATGATTTATTTATTACCATTCGTTGTCGTCGCATTGCCATTGCCTTGGGTTTTGAAAAAATGACCTTAAAGGACGATACTTTAAGATGTTTCTTTATCAACAGGCCCGATTCGCCTTATTTTGAAAGCAACACTTTTAAACAGTTGCTTGACTATGCGCAAAAAAACATGAATAAAGCGCATTTTAAACAAGTGGGCCGAAGCTTTGTATTGATCATCAAAGAGGTTAAAAATATGGAACAGTGTTTTGCTCTTTTAGAAAAAATTAAGCAAGGGGTATTTGCTAAGCTCGCTTAAATAAATTTTCCTACTATTAAAAAGCCCTCCTCCCGAGAATTCGAGAGAAGGGCTTTAATAAGATTGAAATTTACTAAGAATCTATTGTAAACGAAGTTTACTAGAATCCTTTTTTAGCAACTCCATCAGCGATTGCCTTAAGGGCATTGGTCTCGCTTAAAATGGCAGCCATTTTATTTCCTTTACCATCATTACCACCTGCCATATAACCGCCTCTAGCAGTTTTAGTGATGACAGCGTCATGCATTGGTACATTTTTTTCTTTTGTTTTTAAGCAATACGCTTTAATCATTTTTGAAGTGTCCATTTTGTATAAATTTTAAAGTGAATATTTCTAATTGAAAGTAGGTCATTTATCGGGATTCATTTACGGAAAGGCTTGATTTTTTGCTAAATCAGCCAAAAAACGTAGAAAATCATGGGTTTAAGCATCAATTTTGGCATATTTGGCATGAGTTTCAATGAATTCTCTCCTTGGTGCCACATCATCCCCCATCAACATACTAAAGATACGATCTGCTTCCGCAGCACTTTCAATGGTTACTTGTTTCAATGTTCTGCGCGCTGGATCCATGGTAGTTTCCCATAATTGATCTGCGTTCATTTCTCCCAAACCTTTGTAACGTTGAATGGTCACTGCATCATCTTTTCCACCACCTAATTTAATTACCAAGGCCTTTCTTTGTTCTTCGCTGTAAGCGTATTCTTGCTCTTTACCTCTTTTCACTAAATACAATGGAGGTTGTGCAATATAGACGTATCCATTTTGAACCAACTCGGTCATGTACCTGAAAATGAAAGTAAGAATAAGGGTAGCAATGTGAGATCCATCCACATCGGCATCGGTCATGATAATTAACTTATGATAACGAAGCTTGGTAATATTTAATGCTTTTGGATCTTCTGGTGTGCCCACGGTTACACCCAATGCTGTATACATATTTCTTATCTCCTCATTCTCGTAAATCTTATGCTCCATGGCTTTTTCTACGTTCAATATCTTACCACGCAAAGGTAAAATGGCTTGATAACCTCTATCACGACCTTGTTTGGCAGTACCACCTGCAGAGTCTCCTTCGACTAAGTACAATTCGCATCTTTCAGGATCTCTATCCGAGCAATCGGCCAATTTACCAGGTAATCCACCACCCGTAAGTACTGTTTTACGTTGCACCATATCACGCGCTTTCTTAGCGGCTACGCGCGCTTGGGCTGCCAAAATAATTTTAGAGATAACATACTTAGCTTCCTTGGGGTTCTCTTCTAAATAAGCTTCTAATACGCGAGAAACGGTAGTTTGCACAACACCACTCACCTCACTATTACCTAATTTAGTTTTTGTTTGACCTTCGAATTGAGGTTCTGGTACTTTTACAGAAATAATAGCACTCAAACCTTCTCTAAAATCATCCCCTTCAACGGTAACTTTAGCTCTTTCAAATAAACCTTCTTTATCACCATAGCTTTTGAATACACGCGTAAGTGCAGTTCTAAAACCAGTTACATGCGTACCACCTTCAATGGTATTGATATTATTTACGTAAGAGAAAATGTTTTCTTTAAAATCGTCGTTGTAGGTTAAAGCTACTTCTACCATTACATTAGAGGCTTCATCTAAACCTTCTACATACAAGGGTTGTGAGATGATTGGATTTCTATTTCCGTTCTTATCTAACATTTGTACAAACTCCACAATACCGCCTTCGCTATAAAAATTCTTGGTATAGAAATTACCTGTTTCGTCTTTCTCTCTTAAATCGGTAATGGTAATGCTAATTCTTTTATTCAAATAAGAAAGCTCACGTAAACGACTTTCTAAAATTTCTCTTTTATATACTGACTCTTGGAAGATGGTTAAATCAGGCCAGAAGTGCACACGGGTTCCCGTTTTATCACTAGTGCCAATTTCTCTTACTGCATATTGAGGTGCACCGATGGCATATTCTTGTTCAAATATTTTTCCTTCTCTTTCAACGGTGACTAATAATTTTTTACTAAGTGCATTCACGCAACTTACTCCTACGCCGTGCAAACCACCCGAAACTTTGTAGGTATTTTTATCAAATTTACCACCGGCATGAAGCACGGTCATTACTACTTCCAAAGCCGAACGCTTCTCTTTGGTATGCATGGCGGTGGGGATACCACGACCATTGTCCTGTACGCTTATGGAGTTGTCTTCGTGAATATTTACCTCAATATGAGAGCAATAACCTGCAAGGGCCTCGTCAATGGAGTTGTCGACTACCTCATATACTAGATGGTGAAGGCCTTTCGACCCCACATCGCCGATGTACATGGCAGGTCTTTTTCGAACGGCTTCCAAGCCCTCTAAAACCTGAATACTGTCGGCACCATAATTCTTATTTTCTGCTGATTCGCTTGACTGTAAATCGTTGGACATAATTGTAATAAAATTTGTTTGTTTTTCGATGCATTCCGAATGCCTACAAACTTAAGATAATTAAGGGTTTAAAGCCTGTTTCGAGTCCAATTTAGTTATCCCCAATTTTGCCATTTTGTGCATAGTTTTTAAGGCCAAAAATGGGGCATTTTCTAAGTCATTTTTTGGTCAGATTTTGGGGCTAAATAGTTGCTTTAGGCTTTATGTCTTAATTTTGTACCCATGACACAGGTACAAGAACTTTTAATGCAGGCAAATACCCCCCAAATTTTGAGTGGGATGGCATTGCTCTACAGCAAAGAACAGCGTATTCCAGGGTCTACCCAATACCAAATTAAAAGGTACCAAGCCCATATGCCCTGGGGGGCAGAAGATACCGGGATGTTTGTCTACCATTACAATGCGCAAAAGCCTAAAGAAAATTACTTAGAATTGAGGTTTTGTATATCTGGAAATAGATACTGCGACAACAAGGTTTGTGGAGGGTGCAATCAATTGCCCACCACCGAATGTATGGGGCCATTGAAAACTATCGATGTTTTTTCCTTTCATTTTACGGCTACTTTTTTACATCAGTTTGTACACAATGTAAAAACCAATACCAAGAAAGATGAGTTACTCGCTTTTAAGCATACCAATAATTTTACCAAAACTTTTCCTTTAAGCGTAAAGAAAAGACATACGCTAGATGCCTTATTGAATCATAGTTACAGCGGTTCTTTGGAAAATATTTTTGTGAATGCAAAAATTCATGAGTTGTTGGTGTACAGTTTAGAAAGCATCATCGAGGAAAAAGAAGTAGTGTTTACTTGTAAGTTTTTAGCCGATGAAAGAGGCAAGGAAAGTATTTATCAAGCACGTGAATTTTTATTGCAACATATTGGGGATCCTATTACCATCAAGGAATTGAGCCGTAAAGTAGCCATGAATGAATGTTACTTAAAGAAAGGCTTTAAGGAAGTATACGGTACCACTATCTTTGATTTTTACCAGCAACAAAGAATGGAGCATGCTAAGTATTTGCTCTATGAAAAATCATTGAGTGTCACTGATGTTTCTGCCTTGTTGGGCTATTCCTCTATCTCGCATTTTTCTGCGGCTTTTAAAAAGCATACCGGCTTAAAGCCTTGTGAGTTATTGAACTAGGTTTCATGTATCATTTATTTTTTCTACCCTTTTTTAGTTATTTTTATTCTCTAAACATTTTACCATGCGTAATGTATTTGCTATAGCTATTATACTTCTTTGCAGTTCTTGTATTAACCAAAGAGTGGACTTGATTGTGCACCATGCACAAATTTATACAGTCAATAATGAATTTAGCAAGGCCGAAGCCATGGCCATAGAAGATGGTAAAATAGTAGCCATTGGAACCAATGATGATATTTTAAAAGAGTATCAATCGGATTCTGTTGTGAATGCAAATGACGCGATTATTTATCCTGGTTTTATAGATGCGCATGCGCATTTTTTGGGTTATGGGCAATCCTTGTATGCGGTGGATTTAATGTTTGTGCCTAGTTGGTCCGAAGCCATTGAAAGAGTGAAAGCCTTTGCAGTCAAACATCCTGGCAAAGGATGGATCAAAGGAAGAGGCTGGGATCAGAATCGTTTTCCAGGCAAAGAATTTCCTACCAATGCGGAGTTAAATATTTTATTTCCAGATAGACCTGTGATTTTAGAAAGAGTAGATGGTCATGCAAGTATTGCCAATGATTATGCTTTAGCACTAGCGGGTGTGAAAGCAGGGCAAACCATCGAAGGAGGTCAGTTTACCATCCAGAACGGAAAATTAACAGGCTTGTTAATTGACAATGCAGTGGGTGTGGTAAAGAAAAAAGTTCCTGAAGCAACCCAGGAAGATTATAAAAATTGGTTCACTGCAGCTCAAGAAAATTGTTTTGCCACAGGCTTAACCACAATTACCGACTGCGGATTAAGCCCTGAAGATGTAGATTATGTAGATGCCTTGCAAAAATCCAATGATTTAAAAATGCGTTTATATGTGATGTTAAGTGATAAGCCAAGCACTTATACTTCAAAATATTTTACCAGTGGTGGTTATGTAACGGATAGGTTATCGGTGAAAGGAATAAAAGTGTATGGAGATGGTGCCTTAGGTTCAAGGGGTGCTGCCTTATTGGCGCATTATACGGACAAGCCAGGCTGGGGTGGTTTCTTATTAAGTAGTCCCGCGCATTTTGATAGCATTGCCGCTAAATTAATTAATACCGATTTTCAAATGTGTACCCATGCAATTGGAGACAGTGCGAACAGAACTATTTTAAAAGTATATGCTAAGTATTTAAAAGGGAAGAATGATAGAAGATGGAGAATAGAGCATGCGCAAATTTTAAATGCAGCTGATTTTCATTATTTCACAGAGAATAGTATTATACCTTCTGTGCAACCCACGCATGCTACCAGTGATATGTATTGGGCAGGAGATAGATTAGGTGCTGAGCGTTTAAAAGGAGGTTATGCATTTAAGCAATTATTAGAACAAAATAACTGGTTACCCTTAGGTACCGATTTCCCTGTGGAAGAAATTAATCCATTTAAAACTTTTTTAGCCGCTGTGGCAAGACAGGATAGCAAAGGCTTTCCTACAGGTGGTTTTCAAATGGAGAATGCTTTAACGCGTGAACAAACCATTCGTGGCATGACCATTTGGGCAGCCAAGGCCAATCGCATGGAAAAGCAAGTGGGTAGTATTGAAGTAGGTAAAAAAGCAGACTTTATTATCCTTGATAAAGACTTAATGAAGGTTCCTACGGATAGTATTCTGCAGGTAAAAGTTTTGAAGACTTATCTGAACGGAGAAAGAGTATTCTAATTAGTTCATTTGTGCATATTATATTTCATCCTTCTGTGCTATCAAGAGAATAAATACCTATTTCTCACTCTCAATCGCTTCGCTCAAATGTTCGTTCGAAATAGTATTAATTCTCTTTCTGCTCCTAACTAAATAATGCAGATTCAAAAACTACAAGCCGACCATATCTTTAGGAATCACCCATGCATCAAACTCTTCTGGAGTGACATAGCCTAATTTAACGGCCATCTCTTTTAAAGTGGTCCCTTCTTTATGTGCTTTTTGTGCAATTTCAGCGGCTTTGTAATAACCAATTTTTGTATTCAGTGCAGTCACTAACATTACGCAACCATCACCTATTAAACGCGCACTGTGTAAGAAATTATAAATCATCACTGGTTTGAAAACATTCAATTCAAAATGTCCCATAGAACCACCAATATTAATAGCTACATCATTGCCCATTACTTGAGCAGCAATCATAGTTAATGCTTCAGATTGAGTAGGGTTTACTTTACCTGGCATGATAGAAGAACCTGGTTCATTGTCTGGAATAAAAATTTCTCCAATACCGCTTCGTGGTCCAGAGGAAAGCATACGCACATCGTTCGCAATTTTCATTAAACTAACTGCCACTGTTTTTAAAGCGCCATGTGCTTCCACAATAGCGTCGTGTGCAGCCAATGCCTCAAATTTATTTTCAGCAGTGATAAAAGGAAGGCCAGTTAATTTGGCAATATGCTTGGCCACATTTACTGAATAATCTTTAGGTGTATTAATACCTGTTCCAACTGCAGTACCTCCTAAGGCTAATTCACTTAAATGTGCTAAGGTATTATGGATGGCCTTTAAGCCATGACTTAATTGACTTACATACCCACTTATTTCTTGGCCTAAGGTTAAAGGGGTAGCATCCATAAAATGGGTACGACCTATTTTAACAATATGCATAAACTCCTTGCTCTTCGCCTCTAATGTATTTTTTAATGCAGTGATACCTGGAATAGTGGTCTCCGTTAAAATTTGATAGGCTGCAATATGCATCGCCGTTGGAAAGGTATCGTTAGAGGATTGTGACTTGTTTACATCATCGTTAGGATGTAAAAATTTTTCTTTATCGCTTAAACTCCCACCTTTAATGACATGTGCACGGTAAGCAATCACTTCATTTAAATTCATATTGCTCTGTGTGCCACTACCTGTTTGCCATACCACTAAAGGGAATTGATCGTCTAATTTGCCTGCAATAATTTCATCGCAAACTTGACCAATTAAATCCGATTTTTCTTTAGGTAAAACACCTGCATCAAAATTAGTAAGGGCTGCTGCTTTTTTTAAATAGGCGAATGCTTTAATGATTTCCTTAGGCATTCGGTTAATATCCTGCGCTATTTTAAAATTGTCAATACTTCTTTGTGTTTGAGCACCCCAATAAACATGGGCTGGTACTTTTACTTCACCCATCGTGTCTTTCTCAATTCTGTATTCCATAGTGTAAAATTTAATCACACAAAGGTAAGAAAGGCGCGATTAATTCCCTTTGAATTCAGGCTTTCTTTTCTCTATAAATGCTGTAATGCCTTCCTTGGCATCATGGGTGGTAAAGCATTCTCCAAATAATTTGGCTTCTACATCGTAGCCATTTTCTGCTTCGTTCCAAGCAGCATTCACGGCCTTAATGGAATTACCCACAGACTTAGGTGCTTTTTCATGCACTACGCTTAATATAGAGAAGGCTTTATCTAATAATTCAGTTTGAGGCACTACATAGTTCACTAGTCCATAATTCATGGCTTGGGTAGCATTGATGGTTTTGCCTGTAATCACTAATTCCATGGCCCTGCCTTTGCCCACTCTTTGGGTCAATCTTTGTGAGCCACCATAACCCACCATAATACCTAGGTTTACTTCTGGTTGTCCAAAGACAGCACTTTCAGAAGCTATAATAAAATGACAGGCCATGGCTAATTCGCAACCACCGCCTAGCGCAAATCCATTCACACAAGCAATCACTGGTTTAGGGGAATGTTCTATTTTAAAAAAAACCTCTTGTCCTCTTTTGGCAAGTGCAGTAGCCTCTTCTTTAGACAAGGATTCAAATTCTTTAACATCGGCACCTGCTACAAAACTTTTTAATCCTGCACCCGTTATCACTACACTTTTAATTTCAGGAAATTTATACACTCTGTCCATGACCGCGTCAAGGTCTTTCATCACTTGTTGATTCAATGCGTTTAATTTGTCGGGACGATTAATGGTGATGATCAAGGTATGATCTTCCATTTTTGTAAACAAAGTTTGGAATGATGACATAGAGTTGCAATTTATAAATTAAAAAAGCAGATTACTTTTGATTAGTGGCCACCCAATCTTTTATATAGCTCGCTATATCGGCTGTGTTGGTTCCGGGTGCAAACAAAGTACCAATACCCATTGCGCGCAATGTACTACTGTCTTCTTCTGGGATAATACCACCACCAGTTAATAGCACATTCGTCAATCCTTTTTCTTGCATTAACTGATACACTTTTGGAAACACCGTCATGTGCGCGCCAGATAAAATACTAATACCAATCGCATCCACGTCTTCTTGTAAGGCAGCCTGCACCACCATCTCAGGGCTTTGACGTAGGCCAGTATAAATTACTTCCATGCCTGCATCACGCAGTGCAGTGGCAATAATTTTAGCCCCACGGTCATGGCCGTCCAATCCAACTTTTGCTACTAATACTCTAATGGGTTTCATTGCTATTAAGTTACATTATTTTCCTGATAGTAATTGCAAAGCATGTTGAATTCTTGCGTTCGTATCAGAAAGTTCAATTGATTCAATGATCTCAAATACGCCAGGTCCAAATTTTCCACCCACCAACATAATTCTCAGGGGCAACATTAAATCACCTGTTTTTAATTCATGCGCAGCGGCTAATTCTTTAAAACCTGCTTCCAGGTTTGCTGCTGGCATTGTTTTGATACCTTCTGCAATTTGTTGAGCATATAGTTTTACTAATGCATCAAAGAAGCCCTGCTTCTTTTCTTCCCATTTAGGTAAAATGGCTGCGGTATCAATAGTAGTAGGTGCGGCAAAAAAGAATTGGCTTTGTGGTATAAAATCGGCCAACAAATGACAACGGTCTTTCACGAGTCCAATTACTTTTACTAAATAAGGCGCTTCATGCACTTCAATTTTTGCAGCCTCTAAAAAGGGTTGAAGTAAGGTGGCTAATACTTTGTTGTCTGTTCTTTTAATCCATTCTTGGTTGAACCATTTTGCTTTTTCATAATCAAACTTAGCACCGCCTTTGTGCACTCTTTCCAAATCAAAGCTTGCAATCAATTCATCAATGGTAAAAATTTCTTTATCAGTACCATCGTTCCAGCCCAACATCGCTAAAAAATTAATAAAGGCCTCTGGTAAAAATCCTTTCTCTTTAAAACCAATAGTGGTTTCTTTGGTGTTAGGGTCGCTCCAATCCATGGCAAATACTGGAAAGCCTAAACGCTCTCCATCACGCTTACTTAATTTACCACTACCTTCTGGTTTTAATATTAAAGGTAAATGCGCCCATTTGGGCATTTGATCTAGTCCAAATAAATATTTCCATAATAAAATATGTACGGGTGCACTGGGTAGCCACTCTTCTCCTCTAAAGGCATGGGTAATTTTCATTAAATAATCATCCACCACTACCGCTAAATGATAAGTAGGCATGCCATCTGCTTTCAATAAAACTTTATCATCTACCGTACTTACTTCAAAACGTACTTCACCTCTAATCATATCTGTAAAAACTACTTCTTCTTCATCGGGTACTTTAATACGAATAACATGAGGCGTTCCTTTTTTTAATAATTCAGTCACTTCATTTTCGCTTAATGAAATAGAGTTTTTCATTTCCATTCTGTGTGCACGACTGTATTGAAAATTGGGAACCTGCTTTCTTTTCTCTTCTAAATCTTCAGGGGTATCAAAAGCATAATACGCAAAACCATTGTCAATTAAGCTTTGTGCATATTGGGCATAAATGGCCTTGCGTTCGCTTTGTCTGTAGGGGCCATAAGCGCCACCATGCAAAGGGCTTTCGTCTGGGGTAAGTCCACACCAGTTCAAAGTGTCAATTATGTATTGTTCGGCACCTGCTACAAAACGGGTTTGATCGGTGTCTTCAATTCTTAAAATAAACTCCCCGCCATGATGTTTGGCGAATAAATAATTAAATAAAACTGTTCTTACTCCACCTAAGTGTAAACCGCCTGTAGGGGAGGGTGCAAACCTTACTCTAACCTTTGAATCCATGCTCTTTTTTATTTATACAAAGATAATATTCAAATGGGCAAAAGAACTATTTATCTTTGGGTATGTATTTAGTAAAAACACCTTTTTGGCTGAGGGCTTTATATCCTGGTTGTACCTGGAAAATGCCCGCGCATGAAAAGGTAATTTATTTAAGTTTTGATGATGGTCCACATCCAGAGGCCACGCCCTTTGTTTTAGCGGAATTAAAAAAATACAAGGCCAAGGCCAGCTTTTTTTGTATCGGAAAGAATGTACTTTCCTATGCCAATATTTATGAAGCTATCCTACAGGAGGGGCATGCAGTGGGCAACCATACCTATGATCATTTGAATGGATGGAAAACACCAACGCCAATTTATATTGAAAACATTATAAGCGCTAAGAATTTAATTGATTCAAATTTATTTCGTCCGCCCTATGGAAGAATAAGTGCTGCTCAATTAAGAAAAATAAAAGCAGACAAAACCTTGCCGCAACAAATTATAATGTGGGATGTTTTAAGTGGCGATTTTGATGGGCATTTAACCGGGGCCGATTGCGCAAAAAATGTAATCAAAAATGCTGGCCCAGGTTCCATTGTGGTATTTCATGATAGTGCCAAGGCCTGGGAAAGAATGCAAGTAGCCCTGCCCCAAGTATTGGCTTATTTTTCCAATTTGGGCTATCGTTTTGAAGCCATTCAATGATTTGAATAGGATGGTTTTAGAGCAAAAAAAAGGCCAAGGTAGAAACCTCAGCCGGTATAATCCGTACCCTATAAAAAACAAAGTTTAATGTCTGTACTAATAAGACCATTGTTGTCTACATAGCTTAAACGACTTATTGTAGGTATTATTATGTAAAACGTGAAAAATAGCCTTTTTTTGTAGGGATTAAACTAAGATTTAGCCTTTATGCGCTTTATAGACACCCATGCTCATCTCTACTCAGATCCAATTAAAGACAATTTAACAGGGGTGCTCAAAAATGCTTTAGACATTGGCATAGATACCATTCTAATGCCTGCGGTGGATAGTGCAAGTTTGGAAGCCATGTTGGCTGTGGAAGCAGCTTATCCAAAGAATTGTATGGCCATGATGGGTTTGCATCCCTGTTCGGTGAAAGAAAATGTAGAAGAAGAGCTGGCGATGGTGAAAGCGCAATTAGCAAAAAGAAAATTTATTGCCATAGGGGAGATAGGGTTGGATTTTTATTGGGACAAAACATTTACTGCTCAACAAATGCATGCTTTTGAAAAACAAATGGGCTGGGCTTTGGAATATAATTTACCCATAGTGATTCATACACGTAATGCGATGGGTGAGACCATTGAAGCAGTCAAGCCTTTTGCAAAAAAAGGATTGCGTGGTATTTTTCATTGCTTTAGTGGTAGTAAAGAATCGGCCGAACAAATTACTGCCATGGGCTTTCATTTAGGTTTAGGCGGTGTGCTTACCTATAAAAATGCAGGCGTAGCAGAAGCCATCAAAGACATTCCTATGCAATGGTTGGTATTAGAAACAGATGCACCTTATTTATCGCCTGTACCTTATCGTGGCAAATCCAATGAGCCTGCTTATATGATTCAAGTGGCCATGAAGTTGTCAGAGCTTAAAAATATACCGCTGCATGAAGTGGCGGAGCTTACTACGCAAAATGCAATGGGGGTGTTTGGTTTGTAGGGAAAAAACTAATAAATACATTAAAAGAAATACAATAATAGGAATGATTAAAAAGCGATTGATACCTATTTTATTTTTAATGCTACCTTGTTTTGCTTTTGCGCAAAACCTAAGCCTATTGGATTATAGAGGGGAATGGGGTGGCCATATAGGCACTACCAGCTATTTTGGTCAGCTAGGAAGCGGTGTAAATAATTTCAGACCTAATTTTGGTATCTTTTATAGAAAAAATTTATTACCCAATTTAACCTTGAGTATGAATTACGAATACATCCCTTTGGGTGCCAATGATACTTTGTCTAATAATTATGAAACCCTAAGTAGAGGTTTTGAATTTTTTAGAACTTTTCATGAAATAAGTTTTGGGGTAGAATATTTTTTTTATGAGAATCATCCTTATAGTTTTCACAAAGTAAAATTCAATCCTTATGTGGGTATTGGCATGGGCTATATCTTAAATGTACCTAAGGATGAAAATAATTTTAAAACCTATTTTTATGATTATGTTAAAGTAATTGATCAATTTATTCCCATTGCTACTATTCCTATTCATGTTGGCTTACAATACAATTACAATCAGAATTTTCGTTTTTTTGGGGAAATCGATTATCGGTTTACCAGTTCTGATGTCATTGATCATTTTGGTAATGAGGAAGTGGAGAAAACTTTACACGGAAATTTTACGCCGGCTAATAATGGGAATGACCGTTTTGTAAGTTTTAAACTAGGGGTTTCTAAGTTGATTGTTTATAGGTATTAAGTATTTTGGATGGCCGTCGCTTTGCGCCGAACCCTCCGGATGGCCGACTTCACTTCGTTCGTCGGCATCCCGGGGGGTATGAAAATAAAAGCGCAACCCAGAGCGCGCTTCGCGCGCTCGAGTTTTTAATTCATCCACTTCGAGTACGAAACAAGTTTCGCCTCTCGTGGCTAAATTAAAAACCCACCCCGTGTTCCGGGGTGGGTTGCGCTTTCTATTTTGCAGAGAGGAAGGGATTCGAACCCCCGATACGTTGCCGTATACACGCTTTCCAAGCGTGCTCCTTAAACCACTCGGACACCTCTCTATTGGGGCAGCGAAGTTAAAATAAATACTTGATTTTGAGTGCGATTATAGCTCTTTTCTGTTATGATCCATGCGCTCATTGTATTCCAATGGCTCGTTTTTCCAGTTCTTATTGTAGGAAACAAACCAGCCCAACCAAATGGATCTGGATAATCTCATAATTAAGGGTTGTATAAAGAGTAATAATACAATGGCGGATCCCATCCAATAAAAAATTCGATTGTCGTCCAAGCCAAAGGTCATACCTAACAATACTTTCCAAGCCACAAAAGTGGATACAAAATAAGCCACGGTTAAGGCATAACTCACATACCCAGTGCCATAATAAAAGCCCAATTCAATTTCAGTGGGTTGTCCACAAACAGGACAATATTCATTCATCTTGGTAATTGCAGATAAATTGTATGGATTGCTGGAAGTGAATAATTTTCCTGCTCTGCACCTTGGACATCGATTAGTGACCGTACTCCACAAATAGTTAGTTGCCATGGTGCAAAGGTATCAAATAAATATTATTCTGCTGCAATTAGCTTTTCCATCTGAATGCCTCTAGATCCCTTGATTAAAAAATAATGGGCGGTATAATTATGTTGGTCTAACCAAGCCTTAGCGGCTTGTGTAGTTTCAAAATAGTGGAATGGGTGTTGGCAATTTTCAAATTCTTTGCCTACTAAAACAACTTGTTCGAAAGCATAGGCTTTAATAATTTCAATTAAGGCTTGATGTTCTTGCTGGCTGCTTGTACCTAATTCTCTCATGCCGCCCAAGCATAAAATTTTTGATTTATTTTCAATACGTGCAAAATTTTCTACTGCCACTTTCATACTGCTTGGATTGGCATTGTAGGCATCTAGTATCACTTGATTATTTTTCCAAGTAGTTAATTGTGATCGGCTATTGCTAGGTATATAATTTTCAATGGCAGCAATTATTTTTTCAGCAGGCACATTAAATTCAAGTCCAATACTGATGGCGGCAAGTACATTGGGTAAATTATAGGCGCCTACCAATTGAGTTTGGATGGTTTTATTTTGTAAAAAATTATTGGTGCACTTTGTAATGTTTACTTGTAATAAGCCACCATCCTGCTTGACTTCTTTTGCTTGTAATTGACCACTTAAAGCGCCATAGTTAATGATGTTTACAATGCCCTTACTCATCTCCACTAAATAATCTAAATCGCTATTGATAAAAGCACTGCCTTGATTTTGTTTTAAATAATCAAACAATTCTCCTTTACCTTTTTTTACGCCTTCTTCTCCGCCAAAGCCTTCTAAATGGGCCTTGCCACAATTGTTAATTAAACCATGGGTGGGTAAAGTATAACTGCAATAAGATTCAATTTCTTTTAAATGATTTGCACCCATTTCGATGATGGCGTATTGCGCGTCTTTTTTTACACTTAATAAAGTAAGCGGTACACCAATATGATTGTTTAAATTTCCTTGAGTAGTATAGATAGTATAATGACTGCTTAATACCGCAGCCACTAATTCCTTGGTAGTGGTTTTACCATTGCTGCCAGTGATGGCGATAAATGGAATGGTGAATTGTTTGCGATGATATTTGGCCAATGCTTGCAAACTAGTCAACACATCTTCCACTAAAATAATTCTTTCAAGTAATTCAGCGTTGGCTTGAATGGGTTCATCTACAATTGAATAAGCAGCACCCATTTCCAATGCCTTTATTGCAAATTCATTGCCATTAAAATTGGGTCCTTTCAATGCAAAATACAAATCACCTTTTTGTAATTTTCTCGTATCAGTTTGCACTTGTGGGTGCAATTTAAAAATTTCATATAAAGAAGAAATGGAATCAAGCTGCTTCATAAGGTAGCAGTTTTAACTATTTGACGAGCTTAGCAAACAAGTGGCCAGGGCGACTAAACCTTCTCCTCTTCCAGTGAAGCCCATGGTTTCGGTAGTCGTAGCCTTGATAGAAATATCTTTATTTCCTATGTGTAAAATCTCAGCAATACATTCTTGCATGGCCAGCACATAAGGTTTTATTTTTGGTGCTTCTAAACACAAAGTAGCATCAATATTTACAATTTGATAGCCTTGGGCAGTAATGAGTTCGTAGGTTTTTTGCAGTAAAATTTTACTGTCAATATTTTTGTAAGCCGCATCTGTGTCTGGGAAATGGGTACCGATGTCTCCTAAACTTAAGGCGCCTAATAAAGCATCACAAATAGCATGCAATAAAACATCTGCATCGCTGTGACCCAAAGCACCCTTGGTATGAGGAATTTTAATTCCTCCAATCCATAAGTCACGGCCAATGACTAGTTGATGAAAATCGATGCCAGAGCCGATGCGTAGTTTCATTCCACTTATTTTTTAAATAAGTTGAATGGATTCCACCAATGCTTTTTTTCTTCTGATGCAGTAGGGGTGTCAATACCAAAGGCAGATACAGCACATCTAAATCCAATGGTGTTGGAAGATTTATCTTGGTCTAAAAATCTTCTGGTACCTGGGTTTAACCAATAGGGGCGATCTTTCCAGCTACCACCTTTGTATACTCTAGATTTATTGGAGATCAAAGTATTGGTGCCAGACTCATAACTTGAAGTATTATTGTCATCTCCATCTAAACTGTTATTGCGTCTGTAGGGATTAAAATCGTCCATATCAACAGAATTCATAGGTCGGTATAAATCGGCCACCCACTCATTCACATTGCCACTAATATTGTAAAGGCCAATTTGATTTTGTAAAAAACTATTTACTCTAGAAGGGAAGCCTGCGCCATCATTGGAATAACCCACCATACCCATATAATCACCACTTCCATTTTTAAAATTGGCTAAGAACATTCCCTTGCTGCCTTTCTTTTTTCCAGTGGCTGCATTTCTTAAACCATCGTTGCCATTGGAGCTCCAAGGATAAGGACTGTCAGAGGTAACCACACTTGCATTGGGGTGTTTTGAATTGTTTCCAGATTTTGGAAGATTAAAATTAGAGATATAATTTTTACCACTAGAAACTTTTGCTGCATATTCCCATTCTGCTTCGGTAGGCAATCTAAAATCCGGGATCATTACATAATCGTCAATATTTTTTGATCTACTGAATCCGGTAGAAGTACCAGTGGAGGTAACTCCTTTTCCATTGGAAGAATCTACTAAGTCATTGATGATGCCCATTTTTCCAACATAGGGTTTTTTGGGATCGATCAAATTGTATTTTAATAAAGTTTGTTCGTTAGAGCGGTCTGTTTTCCATCTGCAATAATCATTGACTTGTTCCCAAGTAACACCCACCACAGGATAATCATTGAATACGGAAGATCTAAAATAACCTTCCACCATGGGGTCGTTGTAGGACAAATCTGTTTTCCAAACAGTAGTATCTGGTAAAGCAGCGCGAACTATCGAATCTCTTCCAATTGGGATAAATATTTTTTCTAACCAATGAATATAGCTGCGGTATTTTTTATTACTTACTTCAAATTGGTCAATTCTAAAAGAACTCACGGTCACTCTTCTTAAGCTATTGTTCCAATCGCCCATGATGTTTTCTTGGTTCATGCCCATGGCAAAAGTACCCCCACGAATCAGTACCGTTTCGGCATAAGGGTCGGTGGTTTTCGCCTCCACTCTAATAAAATTGTTTGCTTTTTGATCAGAGTTAGACAATAAAGCAGGCCCTAGTAAGAGTAGCGCAAAAAACAGTAAAATACTATTTATAAAATGCATAGTAATTATTTATACAAAAATGGGGTTAAGTGATAGTGCGAATATAGCTTGTTTTTTAATCATTTATTCACTTGTAATTATATTCTTATGTTAGTAAAACCCTAATTTTAGTATATGATAAGGTGCTTGCTCCTCTATTTTTTTAGTATCGTGTTTTTCCCCTCCAATATAAATGGGCAAAACTCCCCGTTTTTTAAAGGAAAATGGGTCAAAATTGCAGTAGCCAAACAGGGTATTTATCAGCTCACCGGCACCCAGCTAAAAGCCATGGGATTTAGTTTGCCTTTTCCCTCAGGCCAGGCGCAATTGTTTAATTATAATTTGTCTAATCTTAATGATATAGTAGCAGCCAATCCTTTGACAGGGCTGGTCGAAAATTCCCTTCAAGTAAATGATGGGGGGGACAATCAATTTGATGAAAAAGATTATTTATTGTTTTATAGTGAAGGTCCCATTCAATGGAAATTCGATGAAACAAAAGCATTGCCCAAACATTATAAAAATGCAAGCGCAGATTCTGTTTTTTATTTTATTACTACACAAGGAAGCAATGGAAAAAGAATTTTACCTGCAGTTAAAATAAACACTGTGCAACAAAGCACTGATTATTTTGATGACCGATGGCTGATAGAAAAAGATAGCGTTTCGCTTTTGAACAGTGGAAAATTATGGTTGGGATCGCCCATGGGGCAGGGAGCGGGAAAGCAGGCGCAATTAAATTATACTTTTTCTATGGATGGGCTTTTATTGAGCAGTCCGTTAAAAATTATAAGCCAATATGCAGCTACGGCCTATCAAAGCAAGGCTAATTTTAATTTTTTAATCAATACTAATCTGGCAAGGACTAGTTCGGTAGATCCTGTGTCTGGACTTTTGTACCAAGAATCGGCCAATATAATTAGTGAAAATTTTTCTTATACATTGAATGCTAATACTAGTTTGACTAGTCCTGTAAATTTTACTATTGCATTTTCAAGTGATAATTCCACAGCAACCGGTTGGATAGATTTTATTGAAATCAATGCCAAAAGAAAAATTGGTTTTTGGGGTACAAATGCCTTTGGTTTTAGAAATTTTTCGATTGCCACCAATGGCCGCTCCATGCAATATCAATTGCAAAACATGGATACGACGACCATGGTATGGGATGTCACTTGTCCAGAAGCGCCTTTGTTCATGCCCCTTAATTTTCAGGGTGCTACTACAGGAAATTTTATTCAATTGGCTGATACAATACGCGAATTTTTTGCCCTTAAACAAGCCAGCTATGAAACACCCGTTTTTGTGGCCAATATAGACAAGCAAAATTTAGTGGGTAGTTCAGTGCCCGATTACATTTACATTGCAGCCAGCAATTATTTAAATGCTGCTAAAAAATTAAGCAGTTTTCACGAAATCGCGCATGGCTTAAAAGGGCAAGTGTATAATGTGAATGAAATTTTTAATGAATTTTCTGGAGGACAAGCCGGCCCTACAGGCATTAGAAATTTCATTCAATATTTATTTGCACAAGCTGCTAAAAAAAATCAAGCTGCCCCCAAATATTTATTGTTGATGGGCATGGCAAATTATAGTTATAAAAACTACAATAGTGCCAGTCAAATTCCGGTCTTTGAAAGTGCCGCCTCCACTGGCATTTTAACCTCTTATCCAAGCGATGATTATTACAGTATATTAAATGCAGGTGACGACATCAATGCACCTAATGCCATTAGGCAACTTGCTTTGGCCATCGGCAGACTACCCGTAAGAACTGTGGCAGAAGCAGATACCGCAGTGGAAAAAATTATCAATTACCAAAAAAGCAACCATGGGGGTGCTTGGAAAAATCAGTTGACTTGGGTGGCGGATGATGGAGATTACAATTTGCATTTGCAAGACGCCGAAGACATTTCAACTAATTTACAAAAGAAGGTACCTGCTTGGAATCAGAAAAAAATATATTTAGACTTATATCCAGTGACCAAAAATATTGCAGGCAATACCTATCCATTGGTGAATGCCAATATCAATCAATCCGTCAATAATGGAACTTTGATTTTAAATTATACAGGGCACGGTAATTATTTAAGACTCACCGAAGAAGCGGTAATTACACAACCCGAAATTCAGCAATGGAACAATGCGGATAAACTTCCATTGATGATAACGGCTTCATGTGATTTTGCACCCTACGATCAACCCCAATTGAGTCCTATTGGTTTTGATGCGTTATTAAAAAATTCAAAAGGGGTAGTGGCCTTGGTGGCAGCCAGTAGATTGGTGGATGCCTATAACAACAAACAAATCAATGATCAATTCATACAAAAATTATTGGTGCCAGACAGTGCTGGTCGTTTTCTAAGCATTGGGTCGGCTTTACAAAAAGCCAAGATGGCGGCCTGGGCCCAAGGCGAAGATCATGTGAATGCTTTTAAGTTTACATTATTGGGCGACCCTGCCATGCTTTTAGCTAAGCCCAACGACCAAGTAGTGCTCAGTTCCATCAACGGAAAAACATTTATGGGCAAGGATAGTTTGCAAGCAGGAGGGAAATATACGATTAGTGGTCTAGTGCAATCCAATGGACAAACAAAAAATAATTTTAAAGGCTTGGTGGAGATGACCCTTTATGATGCGGTCAATAGTAAAAAAACCTTGGGTAATATTTCAAGTAGTATTCCGGTAAATGTAGCTGTTCAAGAAAGTATTTTATTCAAAGGATTGGCCACTGTGAATGCTGGAAAATTTACCATTGACTTTATCTTGCCTAAAGAAGTGGCCATCAATCAAGGGGGTATAAAATTACAATTGAACGCTTACAATGATAGTGCAGATGCCATTGGAATTTATACTGAATTATTTACCAAGCCAGCCATGACTCAAAATTTTTCAGATAGTCTAGGGCCGGCCATGCAACTATATTTAAATGATACCAATTTTATCAATGGTGGATGGGCAGCGGCCAATTCAACTTTACTGGTACATTTGAAAGATGAAGCGGGCATTCAAACTTCCGGCAATTCCTTGGGCCATGACCTTAGTTTACTTATCGATGGGGATACCAAAAATGAAATTGTACTGAACAATTATTATACAGCAGCCATCAATACTTATCAAACGGGTAGTGTTCAATTTGCTTTGCCCAATTTGTCTTTGGGGGCACATCAAATTGTCATCAAGGCTTGGGACTTATTGGGTAATTCCAATAAAGACACGCTCGATTTTATTGTGCCGGATACCACCAATTTACTTTTGAATAAAGTAAATAATTTTCCCAATCCATTTGCACAATTTACTTATTTTAGTTTCGAACAAAATCAATTAGGCACTGCATTAAACATAAATCTAACTGTCTATGATAACAATGGGCAATTACTATTTACCAAGCCTTTAAGTGCTGAGTACAAAGCCAATAGAGTTATTTCTTATTGGGATGGATCCAATGCGAATGGTGGCTTTTTAAATCCAGGGGTATACTATTATACAATCACCTTGTCCAACGGCCAACAGACCAAGGTCTTGACCAATAAATTAGTCAAATTTTAACGAGTCCTACAAATGAAATTAGTACCTTTAATTTCTAAATTTCAAATCAATCGTATGATGCAGTCCAAGTTTAAAGTTTATGTGTTTTTATTGATGGCTTCCTTGATCACTTCCTCTGCTTGGGCGCAAATTAATATTCAAAGTACGGCGGTTCCTTTCATGCTTATTTCTCCAGACGCACGTTCGGGTGGAATGGGTAATTTATCCTTGGCCATGTCTCCGGAGGCCAATGATCTTTTTGGGAATACGTCCAAGCTTCCTTACATGGCAGAAAAGCAAGGTTTTTTAATTAACTATACCCCCTGGTTAAAAGATTTGGGCTTAACGGATGTGTATTTGGCTAGTGCAGGTTATTATAAAAAATTAAATAACATCAGTGCCATCAATAGTTCCTTACGTTTTTTTAGTTTGGGAAATATTGATTTTACAGATGAATCCGGTAATACTTCCCTGCCTTCTCAAAGGCCTTCTGAATATAGTTATGATTTTGGCTACAGTATTTTGCTAACAGATAAACTTAGCATGGGCGTCACTTTGAGGTATATTCACTCTAAATTAGTGACAGGATCATTTATCAATAATCCTGTCAATTATAGAGCAGGCAATACTTTGTCTGGGGACATTAGTTTGTTTTACAAACAAAATGAAAACCTACAAGGATTTCATGCGGGCTTATTGCTTTCTAATTTAGGAGGTAAGATTAGTTATACCGATAATTCAAAAAAATATTTTATCCCAGCCAATTTGGGCTTAGGTATTGGGTATTTAAATAAACTAGATGCAGAAAATTCTATAGAATTCGGGGTAGATGTGAATCGTTTGATGGTGCCCGTAAGTCCTAATAATTCTGATGTAGAATCGGTGAATCATTATTTTTCTCAGTCGGTGGTATCGAGTTGGTTCAATTCCTTTAATGGAAAAGATGGAATGCCCATTGGCGAATCTATCAAAGCATCTGCAGGTTTGGAATACAATTATATCAACCGTTTTTATTTAAGAGCAGGCTATTATCTAGACAACAATAAGAACCTTGGGAACATGCAATATTTTACCATTGGTGCTAGTTTCCAGTACCAGCAGTCTAAGTTCAATATTTCCTATTTGGTTCCATCTGGTGGGGGCATTACCAAAAATCCACTTTCCAATACCATTCGTTTTGGTAGTATATTTTACTTCTAGTTCTAATTTACCTATTTTTGTTGACCATGTCCATTGCGATCCAAATTGTAAACAAAAGTCATCATCCGTTGCCTCAGTATGCTACGACAGGCGCTTCGGGTATGGACTTAAGGGCGAATTTAGAGACGCCCCTTTTATTGGAACCCATGGATCGGGTATTGGTACCCACTGGTTTATTTTTAGCCATTCCTCAAAATTTTGAAGCGCAAATCAGACCCAGATCTGGCTTGGCTATCAAGCAAGGGCTTACTTGTTTAAATACGCCAGGTACCATTGATGCAGATTATCGTGGGGAGATAAAAGTGATCCTAATCAATTTATCCAAAGAAACACAAACCATCAACGATGGGGACCGCATTGCACAAATGGTTTTTTGTGCAATTGAAAACGCAATTTTTGAAACTGTCATTGAATTAGATACCACACTAAGAGGCGCAGGAGGCTTTGGCCACACTGGCAAACAATAAGCTTAGCATGAAAAAAATAATCTTCTTTGTTGTTTCAATGACTTTAGTGGCTTCTTGTACCACATTTAGAAAAGTACAAGTGCTCAAAGAAGCGCTATCTAAAAAAGAGGCCAATGAGGTTCAATTGCTTTCAGAAAAATCTAAAGTGGATTCTTCCGCCATTGTCAAAAGCATTTTGGACAAATTAGCGCAAACAAAGATAGATTTTAAAACAATGAATGCGCGTTTGAAAGTGGATTACGAATCGGCCAACAATGCAGACAATTATATTGTCAATTTAAGCTTAGTGAAAGATTCAGCTATTTATATTACTATTCGCGGTGCCATGGGTGTGATTGGATTAAAAGCCTTAGTGAACAAAGATAGCCTGGTGCTAATTTACCCTTTAAGGAAAAATAAAAATATAGAACGGAAGTCTTTAAGTTATTTGCAAGAAGTATTAAAAATACCGATCACTTTTACGACTCTTCAGGATTTATTGATTGGCAATCCTATTTATATGGACAATGCAAAACTGGTGTCTTATAAAATCAATAATAATAAGTTAGAAGTGGGCTTGATTGGCAACTTGTTTAAAAATCTAGTGGTCTTAAATGAAGACCATTCTGAAATTTTACAACTAAAACTGGACGATATTGATATTTCTCAACACCGCACCTGTGCTATTTCTTATAGCAATCATGTGACGCTCAATCAGTACCAATTTCCTTTAAATAGGGAATTAATTATATCTGCACAATCTCGTTTGGAAGTACATATGGAAGTGAAGGAATATAATTTTAATGAACCTTTAAAATATACCTTTGGGGTACCCAAGCTAGGTAAAAGAAAATAATTTATAAAAGATGATGTTAAAAAGGTTTGTACTATTTATTTTTTTATTGACAATGCTGTCCATGCCCACAATGGCACAGGACAATCTGTCTCGTGAAGATTTACAAAAAGAAACACAGTCCATTCGTAAAGAGATAGAAGAATTGAATTATTTGTTAGAGCAAACCAAAAAGAACAAGAAAAATTCATTGGGTCAATTGGCGGTGATCCAAAGCAAAATTGCCAAAAGAGAAGCCTTAATTAAAGGCATTGCCAAGCAAGTAAAAATTTTGGACAATGCCATTTATACCAATCAACTAGATGTCCAAAGATTAAATAAGGATTTAGATACTTTAAAATCCAAATACGAAAAGAGTATTGTCTTTGCCTATAAAAGCAGGAGTGGTTATGAATACCTTAATTTTTTATTCTCTGCCAATAGCTTTAATGATGCAGTAAAAAGGATCACATATTTAAAAAGCTATAGACAAAACAGAGAAGCGCAAGCAAACTCAATTGATTTGTCACAACAATATTTAAATGGGAAAATCACTCAATTGGGGTCCAATAAAAAAGATCGATTGAAAACATTAACGGTGCAGAGTGATCAGTTAAAAGTATTAGTAGATGACCGAAAGGAGCAAGATAAAATTGTCAAGCAATTAAAAAATAAAGAGCAAGAAATTAGTGCGCAAGTGCGTCAAAAAGAAGCGCAAAGAAGAAAAATGCAATCTGCTTTATTAACCATTATTAAAAGAGAAACCTTAGAAGCAGAAAGAAAAGAAAAAGAAAGATTGGCCAAATTAAAAGCTGCCAGTGATGCTGCAAAAGCCAGTTCGAAATCAAATACAGAGGTCGCTGCGCCAGCCAAATCAAGCGCAAAAAATAGAAAGGAAATCAATGCGGATGGGGGATTAACAAGCACTACCGACAATCGTCCTTATTCGGCATTGGAAACTACTGAAGAAGGAAGAGAAGCTTCTGTTTCTTTTGAAAATAACAAAGGAAGTTTGCCTTGGCCAGTAGATAAAGGAAATGTGTACATACATTTTGGTGTGGAGAATATTCCAGGCACTAAATTGAATCGAAAAAGTGATGGTATTGAATTGGCTTTGCCCAAAGGGACTTCTGTCAAAAGTTTGGCCAATGGAATTGTAAAATATACCGGAGACATCAATGGCGATTTAACCGTATTTGTGCAACATGGAAAATATTTTTCTACTTACACCCATTTAAGTAGTATCAATGTAACTGTGGGCCAGGAAGTAAGAGCAGGCACTTTACTTGGGAAATCGGGCATCAATTTAGATGGAGAAGGGGCTTTACTAATCATGATTAACAATGAGAAAGGTATTTTCTTAGATCCCGAAAATTGGTTGAAAAATAGAAGATAAATTTTGCGATTCTTTTTTTATATTACAATCTATTAACAGATTGTTATGTCAAAATATATCTTATCCTTTGATCAGGGTACCACCAGTAGTCGTGCCATTTTATTTGATCACCAAGGTCAAATTCACGCCACTGCACAAAAAGAATTCAAACAAATTTTTCCTAAGCCAGGCTGGGTGGAGCACGATCCCTTAGAAATTTGGAGCACTCAAATGGGGGTGGCTACCGAAGCGATTAGTTTAAAAGGATTACAAAGCAATGATGTGGCGGCCATTGGCATTACCAATCAAAGAGAAACTACTGTCGTATGGAATAAAACTACAGGGCAACCTGTTTACAATGCTATTGTTTGGCAGGACCGACGTACTTCAGATTTTTGTGATGAACTAAAAAAACAAGGCAAGGCTGCATTGATTCAAGAAAAAACAGGATTGGTCATAGATGCATATTTTTCTGGGTCAAAAATTAATTGGATTTTAGACAATGTAGCAGGTGCGCGCGATTTAGCCAATAAAGGTGAACTTATTTTTGGTACCATTGATACTTGGTTGGTTTGGAAATTAACCAATGGTAAAGTGCATGTGACGGATGTGACCAATGCATCGCGCACCATGCTATTTAATATTCATACACTGCAGTGGGATACTGAATTGTTAAAATTATTAAATGTACCTGTATCCATGTTGCCAGAAGTAAAAAGCAGCAGTGAAGTATACGGCCACACTACACAATTGTTTGCGCAACAGGAAATTCCTATTGCAGGCATTGCAGGGGATCAACAGTCTGCTTTGTTTGGACAAATGTGTACCGAACCAGGTATGGTAAAAAATACTTATGGCACAGGATGTTTTATGTTAATGCATACCGGTGAAAAAGCAGTGCGTTCGAAAAACAATTTATTAACCACCATTGCTTTGCAAATCAATGGACATACTTATTATGCATTGGAAGGCAGTGTATTTATTGGTGGGGCCGTTGTTCAGTGGTTGAGAGATGGCTTGCATTTAATAAGAAATTCTTCTGAGGTGGAAGCCATGGCGAAGGGAGTGGACAGCACAGATGGCGTTTATTTAGTACCTGCCTTTGCAGGCTTAGGCGCGCCTTATTGGAATCAACATGCAAGAGGCACCATTGTGGGCATCACAAGAGGTACTACATCAGCGCATATTGCCCGCGCGGCTTTGGAAAGCATTGCTTTTCAAAGTTATGATTTACTCAAAGCCATGGAAGCCGATTCAGGTATACCTATTGCAGAATTAAGAGTGGATGGAGGCGCCACACATAATAATTTACTCATGCAGTTTCAAGCAGATGTGGTGAATACCAAAGTAGTTCGTCCCACCATGGTCGAAACTACGGCCTTGGGGGCAGCTTATTTAGCAGGGTTGGCCGTTGGCTTTTGGAAAGACATAGAAGAATTAAGCACTAAATGGCAAATAGATCAAATTTTTGAACCTGCCATTAAAGAGGATCAAAGATCGGAGTGGATCAAGGGTTGGGAAAGAGCCATCAAGGCCACCAACAATTGGTAACTTATCCGAATTTTCTTTAACTTGATTTAATATTTACTTAAAATAAAAACACATGACACCTTTTGTAGCTGAATTATTAGGCACCGCCTTGGTGGTCACCATTGGAGATGGCGTAGTAGCCAATAATATTTTACCCAATACCAAAGGAAACAATGGAGGATTGGTCACGATTGTTCTTGGCTGGGTCATTGCAGTTTTTATTGGAGTCTATGCCACCAGTAGCATTAGCGGCGGACATTTAAATCCTGCCGTGACCATTGCTTTTGCTTCAGCAGGAAAATTTAGTTGGGCCTTGGTACCTTCTTATATTTTAGCACAGATTTTAGGCGCTATGTTGGGGGCACTCATCGTTTGGATGATCTACAAAGATCAATTCAATGAGTCCAAAGATCAGGCAGCACAATTGGCTGTTTTTTCAACAGGGCCATCTATTCGAAATCTACCCCAAAATTTTATCGTTGAAACCTTGGCCACCTTGGTCTTTTTATTAGGCATCTTTTTCATCAAACCCGCCAGTTCAGATTTGGGGGCCTTGTCTGCTTTGCCTGTGGCTTTATTGGTAGGCGGAATTGGCTTTGGCCTAGGTGGACCCACCGGTTGGGCCATCAATCCAGCCAGGGATTTAGGCCCTAGAATCATGCATTTTCTCCTGCCTATCAAGGGAAAAGGGAGCAGCGATTGGGCTTATGCCGCTGTCCCCGTTATTGGCCCCATTGTGGGGGGAATTTTAGCTGCGATTATCTACGTACAATTTTTGCAATAAAGTGACAATGCCTTACCTTTGCAGCCGAAATAGTATATTATGGTAACAACAGGTAAAATCAAACAAATTATTGGCGCTGTAGTGGATGTGCAATTTCCTAATCAGAATGCACTTCCTGAAATTTACAATGCCCTTTACATTACAAAAACCAACGGTGAAAAATTGATTCTTGAAGTGCAACAGCACTTAGGAGAAGACAGTGTGCGTGCCATTGCCATGGACGGTACCGAAGGTTTGGTAAGAGGTATGGTCGTAACTGATACCGGCAAGCCAATTTCAATGCCTATTGGTGATGACATCTATGGTCGTTTGTTTAATGTAACTGGAGATGCTATTGATGGCTTACCTCAATTAGATAAATCTAATGGCCGTCCTATTCACGCAACGCCTCCAAAGTTCGAAGACTTAAGTACAGCAACAGAAGTGTTGTTTACAGGTATTAAAGTAATCGATCTTATTGAGCCTTATGCAAAAGGTGGAAAGATTGGATTGTTTGGTGGTGCGGGTGTAGGTAAAACAGTATTGATTCAAGAATTGATTAATAATATCGCCAAAGGACACGGTGGTTTATCTGTGTTTGCGGGTGTGGGAGAAAGAACACGTGAGGGAAATGATTTGTTGCGTGAGATGATTGAAGCAGGTATCATGAAATATGGTGAAGATTTCAAACACAGTATGGAAGCAGGTGGATGGGATTTGAGTAAAGTAAATTTAAAAGACTTAAAAGAATCAAAAGCTACTTTCGTATTTGGACAAATGAATGAACCTCCAGGAGCACGTGCGCGTGTGGCTTTGAGTGGTTTGACCATTGCAGAATATTTCCGTGATGGAGATGGCACTGGTAAAGGAAAAGACATTTTATTTTTCGTAGACAATATCTTCCGTTTCACACAAGCAGGTTCTGAGGTATCGGCTTTATTAGGTCGTATGCCATCAGCGGTGGGTTATCAACCAACTTTGGCCACTGAGATGGGATTAATGCAAGAGCGTATCACCTCCACTAAAAATGGTTCTATCACTTCTGTACAAGCGGTGTATGTTCCTGCGGATGATTTGACCGATCCTGCACCAGCGACTACTTTTGCGCACTTAGATGCAACGACAGTATTGTCTCGTAAAATTGCCGATTTAGGTATTTATCCTGCGGTGGATCCTTTGGATTCAACTTCAAGAATTTTAACACCAGCTATTGTGGGTGATGCACATTATGACACTGCACAAAAAGTAAAAATGATTTTACAACGTTACAAAGAGTTGCAAGATATTATCGCCATCTTAGGTATGGATGAATTAAGCGATGAAGATAAATTGATTGTGTCTCGTGCCCGTCGTGTACAACGTTTCTTATCACAACCTTTCCATGTAGCAGAACAATTCACAGGATTGAAAGGTGTATTCGTATCTATCGAAGAAACCATTCGCGGCTTCAATGCAATTATGGATGGAGATGTAGATGTTTATCCGGAAGCAGCGTTTAACTTGGTAGGCACCATCGATGATGCCATTGAGAAAGGAAAGAAAATGATGGCCACCGCTTAATTATAAACTTCGATTACTTAAACAGCTTTCATGTTATTGGAAATATTAACACCAGAAAAAAAACTATTCAGTGGCGATGTACAAGGCGTTCAACTGCCAGGCATTGATGGTTTATTTGAAGTCTTAGACAAGCACGCTCCATTAGTGAGTGCCTTGGGTATAGGGCAGGTAAAAGTGTTAAAGAAAGGAATGGCTTCAGAAACCTACGCTATCCAAGGTGGATTTGTAGAAGTCATCAACAACAAAGCCACGGTATTGGTGGAGGGTGTTTTGTAGTTGCACTATCAGATAAATACAGGTCTAAAATCTAAATAATTGTCCCGGTTGCCTCAGGTAGCCGGGATTTTTTTTATATTCACCTACCAAAACGAGGTAGCTATTGCTTCTATGAAAAAAACATTCCCAGTCATATTTACCCTCATCGGCCTTTCTATTTTGGGCATCTTGTTTATTCAAGTCACTTGGTTGCAAGGCTTGATGATACTTTCTAAGAATCAATTGTCCGACAGGTTGAATCAGTCGGGTGTTATCGTATCCAATGAAATTGCAAAAAAAATGAATAGTGGGATGTCTTTTCATTTGCCTAAAAAAGCATTGGGCTTAAACGACGATTATCATTTACATAATTTTGGAGAAACTACCATCTCAGATATCTATACCTATCAGGAAGTTTATCAGAAAATAAAAATTGCTTTAGAGAAATACGGATTAGGGGATGTTAAATTTGAGTTTGCTGTGGCAGACAAAAAAGGCAATGTTGAATTTAAGAGTAAAAAATTTGAAGATGTTTTTTCGGATGAATTAAACACATTGCAAAGCAGGGTGTCAGTGATTCCTCAAGACATTATAGAGCCCTCTGGGCCTTTTGAGTCTATTATTATTGTGATGCCTAATGTGCGCATGTATCTCTTGCATTCATTGCAGTGGGTGATTGTAGGGGTAGCATTATTTATATTGGTGGTATTAGCGGCCTTCTTTATTACCATTAGATCTTTGATTTACCAAAGGAAGTTGGTGGAGATTAAAAGAGATTTCATTAACAACATGACCCATGAATTAAAAACACCCTTGGCTACTATTTCATTGGCAGTGGACGCATTGAAAAGTTCAAAAGTAAATACAGATGCAAAATCGGTAGAATATTTTAGCAATATTATCAAGGAAGAAAATGTGCGCATGAACAAGCATGTGGAAACTATTTTACAAGCAGCACAATTAGACAAAAAAGAAAATGAATTAAATAAGCAGCCTACCGATATCCATGATTTAATACAAGGGGTAGTAGATAGTTTTAAATTACAATTAGAGGGGAAGCCATCAGAAGTAGAAACTATATTAGAAGCCAATCCTTCGGTGATTGCAGTGGATGAAGAGCATTTATTGCATGTGCTGTCTAATTTAATTGACAATGCTATAAAGTATTCCAAAGCCTCCATCCATATCCTTATAAAAACCAAGTCGCAAAATAATAAAATGTCTATCTTAATTGAAGACAAGGGTATTGGCATGAATGCGGATGCCATCAAGCATATATTTGAAAAATTTTATCGTGCCCAGTCGGGCAATGTACATGATGTAAAGGGCTATGGCTTAGGCATGAGTTATGTGAAGTGGGTCTTAGATGCCCATAAAGGCAATATTCAAGTAAAAAGCGAAGTAGACAAAGGCACTAGCATAGAAATTGTATTACCCATTAGCTAGTTGATCCAAAACAAAGAACCATCTCCATAACTTAAAAAACGGTAATGCTGCTCGATCGCATACTTATAAATCTTTTTCCATTGAGCTCCAGTAATGGCTGCAATAATTAACAATAGGGTGGATTTAGGTTGATGGAAATTGGTGACCAATCCATTGCAAAGTCTAAAAGTATACCCTGGAACAATCATCAGTTGCGTACTTGTAATTAATGTTTCCATTTTATTGGATGCCATCCAAGTGAGTAAAGCATTAAGTGCTTCTTTATTGCTAATTTCTGATGGGTTCAATTCATAGGCATCCCATTGCAATAATTTTAGATCCATCGCTGGGATGGTAGTTTCGCCTTGGCTATTTTTTATTTGAATTAATTTCACGCCCAACCAGTAAAGCGATTCAATGGTTCTGAGCGAAGTAGTACCCACTGCAATCAATGGTCCAGATTTTTCTTGTTGTGCTGTTTCAGCTGCTTTGTTTAATAAAAATTCAATCACTGTTTTAGGCACTTCAAAAAATTCTGCATGCATGGGATGATCATCAATATGCGCAGTTTTTACTGGCAAAAAAGTACCGGCACCTACATGTAAACTCAGAAATTGACAATCAATATTTTTAGCGGCTAAGGATTGAAATATTTTTTCATTAAAATGTAAGCCCGCAGTGGGTGCTGCTACGGAGCCTTCTTCTTTGGCATAAGTAGTTTGGTATCTTTCTTTGTCTTGGGAATTGGCGGCTCTTTGAATATAGGGGGGAAGTGGAATGTTTCCAATATGTTCAATAATTTCAGAAAAATGAAAATCTTCTTCCCAAGAAAATTCAATTAAAAATTTGCCATCATTGGCTGCTAGTTTTTTTGCATATACTGAAATATTTTTTCCTTGTAAGATTATTTTTTTTTCGAGCAAACCTTCTTTCCATTTCTTTGCACCACCCACCAAACAAATCCATTCCACTTTTTTAGTGGTTTGCATGGCCATCGCCACAGGACTATAAGCAGTGCTTGGTTCTAAGCAAAATATTTCTATCGATGTTTCTTTATCATTGGTTTTGTTTGAAGCTGCTGAATCATTGTTTTTATTTTTTTCAAAAAATATTCTCGCTGCAATTACTTTACTGTTATTAAAAAGGAGCGTCGAATTTTCAGGAATAAAATTTGCTATTTGTGCATAGTTGCTTTCTGCAATAATCTCCTTATCCCAAACCAATAGCTTGCTTTCGGCCCTATCCTTTGCCGGTGTGTAGGCGATACGGTCATCAGGCAAATTGTAGTCAAATGCTTCAATGGGAAGCTTTTCGCGTTTCATCATGCCCCAAAGGTACATATTGCCTTGATTTTCATGCTAATTCACCTGTTTTTCACATAAAATATGGGGTTTTCCACAGGTTTCCACAATTTAAAACAATAGAACTTAGAAATTATGCTATGGATTCCCTTACTGCATTGATTTTCAGCTTGGTTTATTACTTGTGGAAAACTAGAACCCCTGTTTTAGCCTATGAAAGTGGTAAAATGTGTTAATTTGTGTGAACAAGTGGTAAAAATCACTTCAATTATTAACAATGACAGGCTTTCACGGAGAATATCAATCAACCATCGACGCAAAAGGGCGTTTTCACTTACCTGGCGGTCTTAAAAAACAGCTAGCGGAAGGGGAGAATCACTTTATTGTAAGTAGAGGGTTTGAGAAGTGCTTGACGCTTTATCCAATGAAAAGCTGGCAAGGGATATTAGATCGTATTAGTCAATTGAATGATTTTGATCCAAAAGTGCGTCAGTTTAGACGACAATTTCTAGGGGGAGCGACAGAAGTTGAATTAGATGGAGCTGGCCGTATTTTATTGCCACCCACTTTAAGAGAATTTGCTTTACCTGGAAAAGAAATTGTTTTAGCTGCAGCATTGGATCGTTTCGAAATATGGGATGCAAGTAAGTACAAACAGCTCTTTGAGGATTTCTCTGCAGATGAATTTAGCAATTTGGCTCAGGAAGTAATGGCAGGAATTAAAAAACAAGATTAAGTAAACAAGATGCCAAATCAACCGATTGATTCTACCGCATCTCAAGCATTTGCTTCTTCTTACCACATCCCCGTCTTATTTCATGAAACCATGGAATACTTAAACATTCAACCAGAAGGCATTTATGTGGATGCCACTTTTGGTGGAGGTGGTCATAGCAAGGGCATCTTAGCACAATTGGGACCGAAGGGTCGATTGATTGCTTTTGATCAGGATGCGGATGCAAAAAATAATTTACCCAAGGACGAGCGTTTATTATTTATTCCAGAAAATTTCAAATACTTGCAACGTTTTTTACGCTTACATCAAATTACACAAGTAGATGGTGTACTCGCAGACTTAGGCGTAAGTAGTCATCAGTTTGATGAAGGCAGTAGAGGCTTTTCAACTAGATATGATGGCCCTTTTGATATGCGCATGGATCAACGTGGTGCCACCACTGCTTCGCATGTGATTGAAAGTTTTAGTGAAGCCGAATTGCATAAAATGTTTGAACAATATGGCGAAGTAACCAATTCTAAAACTTTAGCCAAACACATTGCTACTCAACGTAAGCATGTAAAATTAAATACTGTTCAAGATTTTAAAACATTCATAGCCCCTGTAGTTAAAGGAAATCCCAACAAATATTGGGCACAAGTTTTTCAAGCCATAAGAATAGTCGTAAATGAAGAAATGGAAGTGTTAAAAGAATTTTTGGCGCAGTTGCCTTTGGTCATTAAACCAGGAGGCAGAGCGGTAATTATCACTTTCCATTCTATAGAAGATCGTTTAGTAAAAAACGCTTTTCGTGTGTCGCAAGAAGAAGAAAAAGATGCCCATCCTTTTCTTTCACCAGAAAGAGAAGTCTTTTGGAAAATCATTACAAAAAAACCTGTAATGGCTTCTGAAAAGGAAATGAATCAAAACAATCGAAGCAGGAGTGCAAAATTGCGCGCTGCGGAAAGATTATAAGTTGTATGACCGAATCTATTAACCCTACCACTAAGACTACTTTAAAAAGTATGCTTAACTATCAGTGGATTGTCATGAACATTAGTTTCTTTTTGTTCATGGCGCTGATCGCTATCTTATACATAGCGAATGGGCATTTGACCGACAAAACCATTCGAAAAATAAATACCACACAACGAGAGCTTAAAGAATTGCAATTCGAATACAAAACTTTAAAATCAGATTTAATGCGTCGTAGTAGAGCAGTGGAAATTCAGGACAAGGTGGCACCTTATGGTTTAGTGGTGTCCAAGGAAATGCCAATACGTTTGACCAAAGAAAATAAAATTCAAAATCAATCTCAAAATAAATAATGGACGTAAAACGCGACATATTATGGAGGGTTTATTTGAGTTACATCATGATGGTGCTGGTTTGTATACTCATCTTGGGCAAGGCTTTTTATATTCAACAAGTACAAGGCAAATATTGGAGAGGGCTTAGTGACAGTTTGCATCAAAGAATTGTGGACATCCCAGCAGCTAGAGGAACCATCTATAGTGAAGATGGCCAAATGTTAAGTACCAATATACCTCAATTTGATATTTCGATTGATTTTAGAGTGACCCCCTTACATGAAAAATCTGGTTTATTGTTTAGGACTAATATCGATTCTTTAAGTATTTGTTTGGCCAATTTATTTAAAGATCAATCTGCAGAAAAATATAAAAATGATTTGACCGCTGCTTATGAAGCTAGCGTTGGTAATTATGAGCTTAGAAAAAAAATATCTTATCGTCAATATTTGTCTTTGGCCAAATTTCCTTTATTTAAATTAGGCAGATACAAAAGCGGATTGATTGCTGAGGAAAAAAATATTCGCTTAAATCCTTATGAAAATATTGGCTATAGAACTATTGGATTGGCCAGGGATGAAAATAAAGTAGGCCTAGAAAAATCATATGATACAGTTTTAAATGGGCGCAATGGCCGTCAATTGGTGCGTGCTATTGCGGGTGGGGTTACAGTTCCTGTGGAAGAAGGCTTGTTTGAAATTGCGCCTGAAACGGGTAAGGATATTGTAAGTACAATAGATGTTTTCATACAAGAAGTAACAGAAAACGCTTTGAAAAAAATGATGATCCAAAATGATGCGCGTACAGGTGTCGCCATGGTGATGGAAGTAAAAACAGGAAAAATAAAAGCCATTGCCAATCTAGGAAAAGTGGGAGAGGGGCTTTATACAGAAGATTTAAATTATGCGACAAGGGTTACTGAGCCAGGTTCCACTTTTAAATTAGTCACTTTAATGTCGGCCTTAGAGGATAAAAAAGTAACCTTAAATTCAAAAGTGAATTTAGAAGGGGGTACTTGGAATTATGCAGGCCGTGTGGTAAGAGATGCGGAGAATCATGGCAAACATGAGGCTACAGTTTTAGAAGCTTTTGAGGAAAGCTCAAACGTAGGCATGGCTAAATTAGCTGTTACCTATTTCAATGACAATCCTCAAGCCTATTTTAAACATATTACTAAATTAAGAATAGATAGTTCCTCAGGCATTGATCTAATGGGAGAAGGGTATCCCTTATTAATTAAACCTAACAGTAAAAGATGGGGACCTACCACACTTCCTTGGATGGCTTTTGGCTATAATATTGCGATTGCACCCATCCAAACTTTAACCATGTACAATAGTATTGCTAATAATGGTGTGATGATGCGTCCTTATTTAGTCAATGCAATTAAAGAAGAAGGAAGAGTATTAAAAACGATGAGTCCTAAAGCTTATGAAGGAATGGTTTGTTCACCTTCCACTATTAGAGACTTGCATATTGCTTTAGAGGGGGTATGTACCAATGGGACGGCTAAAAAATTATTTGCAGGTAGTTTATATAAAGTGGGAGGCAAAACAGGTACCGCCTTGGTCGCTGATGGAAATAGAGGGTACGCAGATAATATTTTTCAGTCTTCCTTTGTCGGTTATTTTCCAGCAGACAATCCGCAATACACCATTGCGGTTATCATCATCAATCATCCACATGCGGCCAATCATTTTGGCGCATCGGTAGCAGGTCCTGTATTTAAAGAAATTTCAGACCGCTTGTATTCCACCTACATACAAAATAAAAGAGGAGTACTACCTAGTTTTTCTGTTAAAGACAGCCAAGTATTTAATTATAGTCTATCTAAAATATCCTTAGCCACCATTGCTAAAAATTTAGCCCTTCCTTATCAAGATTCTAGTGAAGCACGCAATGAATGGGTGCAATTAAAAGGTAAAGGGAAAAACTTGAAATCCGCACAAGCTATTGTATCTGACAGTACCATGCCCGATATCAGTGGGATGAAATTAAAAGATGCTTTATGGATTTGTGAAAAGAAGGGCTTGTTGGTAAAATTTATGGGCAAAGGCAAAGTAATTAAACAAAGCATTGCACAAGGAGAATACATTGTTAAAGGGCAACAAATTCAAATAGATCTAAATTAATGAAAGCACTACAAAATATATTATTTGGTGTTAAGTTAAGAGAAGTGGTAGGCACCACGCAGAAAACTATTGCTGAGATCCAAATTGATTCAAGAAAAGTGGGTAAGGAAGGGGTATTTGTTGCCATCAAAGGAGTGAAGTCTGATGGCCATGCTTTTATTGAAACCGCCATTGAAAAAGGAGCAACGGTGATTGTTTGTGAGCAAATGCCCACTGTTTCAAACAAGGCGATTACTTATATTATTGTAGAAAATGCACAAGAAGCAGTGGCGGTGATGGCACATCAATTTTACGACGAGCCTTCTACCAAATTAAAATTAGTAGGGGTGACTGGAACCAATGGAAAAACAACTGTGGCTACTTTGTTGTTTAAATTATTCAATGCATTAGGGTATACCTGTGGTTTAATCAGTACCATCGAAAATCATATTGGGAAAAATATTGTTCCTGCTACACATACCACCCCCGATCCTATTCAGTTGAATGCTTTATTGCAGCAGATGGTAGAAGCGGGTTGTACCCATGTATTTATGGAAGTAAGTAGCCATGCCATTCATCAACACCGAATTACTGGTTTACAATTTGTGGGTGGGGCTTTTACCAATATCACCCATGATCATTTAGATTACCACCAAACTTTTGAAGCTTATTTGGAAGTTAAAAAAACTTTCTTTGATCAATTGCCAAGTGCAGCTTTTGCCTTAAGCAATTTGGATGACAAGAATGGGGCAAAAATGTTGCTGCATACCAAGGCCAAAAAACTAAGCTACGCTTTACATGCCCCTGCGAATTACAAAGGAAAAATCTTAGAAAATATTTTGAGTGGCTTGGTGATGAATATTAATGATATCGAAGTGCATTGTCGTTTGATTGGAACATTCAATGCGTATAATTTATTGGCCGTTTATGGTATTGCGATTGAATTGGGCGAAAAACCACAAGAGGTATTGGTGGTATTAAGTGCATTAACTGGTGCAGAAGGTAGATTTGATTATATCGTAAGTAAAGAAAATATCATTGGTATTGTTGATTATGCGCATACACCAGACGCCTTAGAGAATGTATTAACCACCATTGCCAAATTAAGAAAAGGCAATGAGACAGTGATTACGGTGGTGGGTTGTGGAGGAGACAGAGATAAAACTAAAAGGCCTATCATGGCGCAAGTAGCCTGTGATTTAAGCAATAAAGTATTTTTTACCAGTGACAATCCTCGTTCTGAAGATCCGAATGAAATTATTAAAGATATGGAACAAGGATTAACCAGTGCCGCTAAAAGAAAGTACATCAATATTGTAGATCGTAAAGAAGCCATTAAAGCAGCCATCAGTTTTGCCAAAGCAGGGGACATTATTTTAAACGCAGGAAAGGGGCATGAGAAATACCAAGACATTCAAGGTGTAAAGCATGATTTTGATGACAAGCAAATTTTAGAAAACCTATTCAACGACTTAGCTAAATAATTTAATTATGTTGTATCAATTATTTTCATGGGTAGACAAGCAATTTCATATTCCAGGCTTAGGCGTATTCCAGTTCTTAACTTCTAGAATTGCCATGGCCATTTTGTTGTCACTTTTTATTGCTACAGTCTATGGTAAAAAAATGATCTTGTTTTTACAGAAAAAACAAATAGGTGAATCGGTAAGAGATTTAGGATTAGCGGGAGAACAACAAAAAAAGGGGACACCTACCATGGGTGGGATCATTATCTTATTAAGTATTTTAATCCCTACACTTTTGTTTGCCAATTTAGATAAAGTGTATATCCGTTTAATGATACTATGTACTGTTTGGTTGGGCTTGATTGGATTTTTAGATGATTATTTTAAAATTAAAGCCAGAAAGCAGGCACTCGCACAGGGGGAAAATTATAAAAAACAAAATAGCGATGGATTGGCAGGAATTTCAAAAATCATCGGTCAAGTTGGTTTAGGTATTATCATTGGAGTCACCCTCTATTTTAGTAATGCAGTAACGGTAGAAAGAGAAATCGTTGCTTCATCCGTTAGTGCTAGTTTACAAAAAGGAGAAAAAATTGCCAAAGGTGCAGATATTGTAGTGAGAAAAATTAATGGAGAAGAAAGACGTTTTGTAAAAGTTAAGACACCCATCACGACGATCCCATTTGTAAAAAATCATGAATTTAACTACAGTAAAATAATAAGTTGGATAGGTCCTGGCGCGGAAAAATATACTTGGATTGTATATATCCTTATTGTCACTTTTATTATCACTGCGGTTTCTAACGGTGCTAATTTAACCGATGGCTTAGATGGATTAGCAGCGGGCGTAAGTGCCATCATTGGTGCGGCATTAGGCATCTTTATCTATGTAAGTGGTAACTATGTATTTGCCGATTACTTGAATGTGATGTACATTCCTAATTTAGGGGAGTTGTCCATTTTTGTGGGTGCCTTTGTAGGTGCCTGTATTGGGTTTTTATGGTACAATGCTTATCCAGCGCAGGTATTTATGGGCGATACAGGTAGTTTGGCCTTGGGAGGAATTATTGCCTCATTAGCCATCATTGTTAGAAAAGAATTATTAATCCCAATTTTCTGCGGTGTGTTTTTAATTGAAAACTTATCTGTGATTATACAAGTAAGTTATTTCAAATACACCAAGAAAAAATTTGGAGAAGGGAAAAGAGTGTTTTTAATGAGCCCATTGCATCATCATTATCAAAAGAAAGGATTTCATGAAAGTAAGATAGCCGTTCGTTTTTGGATCATCACCATCTTACTAGTAGTGGTTTCTATTTTAACCTTAAAGACAAGATAAACATTGGCAAAAAAATTAGTCATATTAGGTGCAGGTGAAAGCGGAATAGGTACTGCTTTGTTGGCCAAGCAAAAAGGCTACGATGTTTTCGTATCTGATGGTGGCGCAATCAAGGCTAATTTCCAAAAAGAATTAGAGGACAATCATATTGAATTTGAAGCAGGAACGCACAGTGTGGAAAGAATATTAGCTGCAGATGAAGTCATGAAAAGTCCGGGCATACCAGAAAAAAATGAAATGGTCAAAGCCATACGTGCCAAAGGTATTCCTGTGATTAGCGAAATTGAATTTGGTTACAGATACAAAGGCAATAGTAAGATTGCGGCGATTACAGGCAGCAATGGCAAGAGCACTACGACTGCTTTGTTATACCATATTTGCCAATTGGTGAATGATGATGTGGCCATGGTAGGGAACATTGGTTTTTCATTTGCACGTCAAATTGCGATGGCCCCTAAGGCCTTGTACATTATTGAAGTAAGTTCATTTCAATTGGATGATATACAATATTTCAAACCAGAGATTGCCATTTTATTAAATATTACAGAAGATCATTTAGACAGATATAATTATCAATTCGAAAACTATATCAAAAGTAAGTTTCGCGTTATTGAAAATCAAACCCAAGAAGATTATTTCATCTATTGTATAGATGATGAAACCATCGTAAAACATCTAGAACTACTAACTACTAATACTAACCCACTACCATTTTCTATGAAACAAGAAGTAAAAAAAGGAGGCTACATCAAGAACGATCAAATGATGTTAAAAATCCAAGAAGAACGTGTGACCATGAGCATTTATGATTTTGCCTTAAAAGGGAAACACAATGCTTACAACACCATGGCCGCAAGTATTGCAGCCACCACCTTAGGTATCCGAAAAGAAAAAATTCGTGAAGCGGTGAGCAATTTCCATAGCCTGGAACACAGAATGGAATTTGTAGCTACTGTCAGAGGTGTTGATTTTGTCAATGACAGCAAAGCCACCAATGTCAACAGTACTTGGTATGCTTTAGAGAGCATGCAAAAGAAAACTGTTTTAATCTTAGGCGGTGTGGATAAAGGCAATGACTATGAATTGATAGCAGAATTAGTTAAAGAAAAAGTCAAGGCTATTGTATGCATGGGTACTGATAATAAAAAAATTATTGATTTTTTTAAAGGCATAGTACCTATCATTATAGAAACAGATACTGCTAAAAAAGCAGTGAATGCTTCTTTTAAATTAGCAGAGAAAGGCGAGTTGGTACTGATGAGTCCTGCATGTGCTAGTTTTGATTTGTTTAAAAATTACGAAGACAGAGGTCGTCAATTTAAAGAGTCAGTTAAAGAATTGTAATTATGTTTAACGAAACCACTGACAAGTTATTTTCTCAGATGCCCAGTATTGGCGGCATGAAAGATCATTTGGATCAAAGAACCAGAGGTGATAAATATATATGGGGGTTGGTTATTATTTTATCATTGATATCTATATTGGTAGTATATAGTGCTACTGGGTCTTTGGCTTATAAAATGTATCGAGGCAATACCAGTGTGTACTTGTTCAAGCAAGTGGTGTTTACTTTAATAGGACTTTTGGTCATATTTGGATTGCACCGCATCAACTATACAGTTTTTTCAAGAATAGCCACCATTATGTTCATGTTGTCTATTCCGCTTTTAATTTATACTTTATTTTTTGGTGCTAAAATTAATGAAGGCAGCAGGTGGATCAAATTGCCCATTATTAATTTAACCATACAGACAAGTGATTTGGCCAAATTGGCTTTATTCATGTATTTGTCAAGGATGTTGAGTAAAAAGCAGGAAGTAATTAAGGATTTTAAAAAAGGGTTCTTGCCTGTTATTATACCAGTGCTTATCATTTGCGCCTTAATTATGCCAGCCAACTTATCCAATGCGCTTTTGACCGGAGCCACCTCACTGTTGTTGATGTTTATTGGAAGAGTAAGCATCAAACATATTTTATTGACCATACTTGTGGCCATGATTCCCATTTTGCTCATTATTAGTGTGGCTATGGCCACACATTCCAATAGCATGGAAGCTGGAAAACCAAAAGTGGCCGAGAAATTAAAAAGTTTTGGACGTTTTGGAACTTGGGTATCTAGGGTGCAAGATTTTATGTATGATGGGGAGCGAGAAGTGCCTTATCAAGTACAGCAAGCCAAAATTGCTATTGCCAATGGAGGAATTTTTGTTGGCCTAGGTCCAGGCAATAGCAGACAAAGAAATTTTTTACCCCAGGCTTACAATGATTTTATTTATGCCGTGATTATTGAAGAATATGGATTACTAGGTGGTGCCTTTATTATTTTCATTTACCTGGTTTTCTTATTTAGATGCATAAGAATATTTAGAAGATGCCCCTATGCCTTTGGCGCTTTTCTTGCACTGGGCTTAAGTTTCACCTTAATCATTCAGGCTATTGCCAATATGGCGGTGAATGTAAATATCGTTCCCGTCACTGGAGTGACCTTGCCTTTAGTAAGTATGGGAGGAAGCTCCTTTATTTTTACTTGTTGTTCCATAGGGTTGATATTGAGTGTTGCCCGCAACGTAGAACAAATGGAAGGAAGGGCGCCGCTTGAAACAGAAATTGAAATTCCAAACGAAACCGATACGGAAAATAATGAGCTTGAACCAGCCAAATAAACAATTGCGCATCATCATTGCAGGTGGTGGTACTGGAGGACATATCTTCCCAGCAATTGCTGTGGCAGAGGCCATACAAGTATTGATGCCGGAGGCTGCTATTTTATTTGTAGGGGCTTTAGGTAAAATGGAAATGGAAAAAATACCTAAAGCAGGTTATACCATCAAAGGCATTACCATTGCAGGTTTCAACAGATCCAATTATTTTAAAAACATCTCCCTTCCTTGGAAATTACTAAAGAGCTATTTTCAAGTAAAGGCCATATTTAAAAAATTTAAACCCAATGCTGTATTTGGTGTGGGAGGCTATTCAAGTTTTCCTGTATTAAAATATGCGCAAACCAAGGGCATACCCACCTTTCTTCATGAGTCCAATGCTTTTGGGGGCAAGGCCAATATTTGGTTGGCCAAAAATGCCACCCAAGTATTTACAGGTACTAAGGGTATGGAACAATTTTTTCCTGCAGCTAAAATTTTAGTCACAGGAAATCCCATCAGAAAAAACATCATAGAACATAATTATACTAAGGCATCTGCTTTAAAAGAATTTGGTTTAACAGATACGATGAAAACAGTATTGATTGTGGGGGGAAGTTTAGGCGCTAATTCAATCAACCAAGTCATCAAAAAAAACGTCGTTAATTTTTTTGAAAAAAATATTCAATTGATTTGGCAAACAGGAAGTTCAGAAGTGAGTACTTATTACAGAGCAGCCGAAGGTTTTTCCAATGTGTTTGTGAGTTCCTTTATTGATAATATGAGTGCTGCTTATGCTGCGGCAGATATGGTAATTAGTAGATCTGGCGCCATGGCGGTTGCAGAAATATGTACTACAGGCAAAGCATGCATTTTTGTACCATATCCATTTGCAGCCGAAGACCATCAAACCTTCAATGCCTTAGCCTTAGTCAATCAGCAGGCTGCTTTTATGGTTGCAGACAAAGATGCCAATGAGCAATTATTGCCCACTCTTTTTAATGCATTGAACAATGAGGATTTGATAAAAAATATGGAAAACAAAGTAAAGAGCTTTGCTTTTTTAAATGCAGATAAAACCATCGCTGAACAAATTTTAAAAAATAGTATTAATTAATTTATAGATTGTATGAATCCCTTATCTAATTGTAAAAATATATATTTCATTGGCATTGGAGGCATTGGCATGAGTGCCTTGGCCAGGTATTTTAATACACAAGGGGTGATCGTATCCGGCTATGATAAAACATACACCGATTTAACAAATGCTTTAGAACAAGAAGGAATTGCTATACATTTTGAAGACGATTTAAATAAAATAGATAAAGAAGCTACTGTAGTCGTATATACGCCTGCTATACCAGCCAATCACGGGGAATTAAATTATTACAAGGACAATAATTATTTAGTGGTCAAAAGAAGTGATGTATTGCAATGGATTACAGAAAATGCATTTACCATTGCCATTGCAGGTACCCATGGAAAAACAACTACCACTTCGATGACGGCGCATATTTTACGCCATACAGGTTTTGGTTGCAATGCTTTTCTTGGGGGCATCGCTAGCAATTATGGCACCAATTTTTGGAGCCATGAGAAAAATGTAGTGGTGGTAGAAGCGGATGAATACGATAGAAGCTTTTTAAAATTAGCACCCAATATTGCGGTGATTACTGCAGTGGATCCAGACCATTTAGATATTTATGGTACTGCTGAAGAAGTGGTGAAAGCCTTTGGTGAATTTTCAGATAAAATAAAACCAGGCGGTGCTTTGATACAGAAAAAAGGCACCCATTTTATTACCAATACCACTAATAAAAATGTGCTTACCTATGCTTATGATCAATTAGCGGCTTCCTTTCATACCATTCATTTAAAAGTAGTGGATGGTGCTTATCATTTTGACTTAGTGCATCCCAAAGGAGTTTTAAAAAATATTGTTTTAAATATGGGCGGCTTACACAATGTGGAAAATGCCACTGCGGCTATTGCCATCGCGCTTAGTTTAGACATTGAGGAAGATAAAATTATTCAAGCTGTAGCAGCTTTTGCAGGCGTAAAAAGAAGATTTGAATACAAAGTAAAAACGCCTACTAAGGTATTGATTGATGATTACGCGCATCATCCAGAAGAATTAAATGCACTCATCACAGGCATCAGAAGTATATTTCCTGGTGAAAAAATGGTTTTGATTTTTCAACCGCATTTGTACAGTAGAACCAAGGACCAATGCGATGGATTTGTAAGCACGCTAGATAAAGCCGATGAAGTTATATTATTACCCATTTATCCAGCAAGAGAATTGCCCATGGAAGGGGTGAGTAGTGAAATGCTTTTAAATAAAATGAGTTTGTCTAATAAAAAAATAATGAGCAAGGATCAATTGTTTGATTGGGCAGCTCATACCAAAGATAAATTAGTAGTGATGGCGGGTGCCGGAGACATTGATGTTTGTATTACAAAAGTTCAAGAAATTTTTACCCAAAAAGCATGAAAAACTGGAAGCAAATAGTAGGTAATATTTTATGGAGCATCGCTGGTGCCCTATTGATTTTACTATTTATTATCTCCTGGAGGGCCAAGGAAGAAAAAAAATGTGCCAGTGTGAATGTGGAATTAGTAGGTGAAAATACCATCGCACTTTTTATGGATGAAAAAGAAATTTTACAAATCATCAACGATAAAGGCATCAAGGCGGGCCTGCCCATTGAGTCGGTCAATTTGAATGAATTGGAAAAGAATTTACAAAGCATCAAGTGGGTAAAACATGCAGAAATGTTTTTGGACAATCAACAAGCATTGCAAATAAAAATTGAACAAAGAATACCTATTGCAAGAATATTTACTTCCTCGGGGAATTCTTTTTATATCGACAAAGAGGGTTGGAAGTTACCGCTGAAACAGTTGACTGTACTACGTTTGCCCGTTTTTACTGGTTTTCCTTCTGATCAAGAAAAACTGTCTAGTCCTGACAGCCTCCTGCTTAAAGATATTTTACATTTCACCAAGGCCATTGAGCAAGATTCTTTTTTTATGGCTCAGATTGCCCAAATTAATATGGCGCCCAATGGAGATTTTGAAATGGTACCAACTGTGGGAGAGCATATAGTTTTAATAGGTACTGTAGATAATATTGAAGACAAATTAAATAGGCTGTATAGTTTTTACAAACAAGTTTGGGTACAAGCTGGCGTGAATGCTTATCAGGTATTGGACTGCAGATTTGATCATCAAATTGTGGCCTTAAAAAAAGGGATGCAACCCATTCAGTTTTCTGGCAGCATTTTGTCTCAGGACCCGCTGGATGATTTTACAATTCAGGCCATAGATACGGCTAAAAAAATAGATACTACAGACCTTAAAAAAAGCCTGGTATTGCCTGCTAACAACCTAGCCAAAAAAGCGCTTCTAGCTCCTGTAAAAAACAATGCCAAAAAACCAGTGATGGTAAGCCCCGCGAATGCACCTAAAACAGCGCGTAAATCGGCCGTAAAATCAGTCCTAAAACCAACCCAAAAAGCAAAGCTCAAAACAAAGGCAAAAACAACGGTAAAAACAAACAATAAAACGAGCAATAAATCGTTAAATAATGAGAAGAAGTCCGCAAAGGCCCTAATGCCTAAAAAGACCGACGCTAAAACAACTAACAACTAAAAAAAACAAAATGAGTCAGCACGATTCTCCAATCATTGTAGGTCTAGACATTGGGACTACTAAAATTGCGGCCATTGCAGGTAGAAAAAACGAGTTTGGCAAATTAGAAATCTTAGGTTTTGGCCGAGCCAACAGCAATGGAGTTCAACATGGTCAAGTATTAAACATTGATCAAACCATCAAAGCCATTCAGCAAGCACTACAAAACTGTCAATTAAGCAACCCCGATTTAGAGGTGAACGAAGTGTATGTGGGCATTGCAGGTCATCATATCAAAAGCTTGCAAACCAGGGGCGATCAAGTACGTCAAGATGCAGAGAATGAAATTCAAGCTTGGGAAATTGAGCAACTGATCAATAATCAAAGAAAAACATTTATTCCTGCAGGAGATCAAATCATTGATGTCATTCCACAAGAATTTCATGTAGACAATAACCAAAACATCAAAGATCCAATAGGGGTGAATGGTGTAAAAGTGGGTGCTAATTTTTTAATTCTTACAGGAGATAGAAACGCCATCAGAAACATCAATCGTTCTGTGGAAAGAAGTGGGTTGGTGACCAAGGATTTGGTTTTACAACCTTTGGCTTCTGCCAGTGCGGTTATGAGTGATATTGATTTGGAAGCAGGGGTAGCCATTTTAGATATTGGTGGTGGTACTTCCGACCTTGCAGTATTTTATGAAGGCATATTAAAACATACGGCGGTGATTCCTTTTGGTGGAGAAAACATTACCAATGACATTAGAATGGGCTTGGGGGTATTGAAAAGTCAGGCCGAAGCTATGAAAGTACAATTTGGTAGCGCTTTAGCGGATGAAGCAAAAGCCAATGCTTATGTCACTATTCCAGGTTTAAAAGGCATGCCTGCCAAAGAAATAAGTGTAAAAAGTTTAGCTGGAATTATACAAGCTAGAATGAGTGAGATATTGGATTTTGTTACTTATCATTTAAAGCAAGTGGGTATGGATAGCCGCATGTTAAATGGGGGTATTATTTTAACAGGGGGTGGCTCTCAATTGAAGCACTTGATTCAATTAACAGAATACATTACTGGTTTAAATGCAAGAATTGGGTTGCCTAATGAACATTTAGCGCCAAATCATATAGATGAGTTGAAAAAGCCAATGTATTCCACTTGTATTGGTTTAATCTTAAAAGGTTACAACGATTACGAGCAAAATTATAAAGTGTTTGCAGAAACTTTCAAGAAGGTAGAAGTGCCTAAATCATTAACTGTTGCTGGCACGGGCAATGGCTTGAGCAGCGAAAAAGTGGAAGTAAAAGCACCAGTAGTCACTACTTTAACACCAGAACAAATCGAAAAAAGAAAGAGTAAATTCTGGGATCGTTTCAAGAATAATTTGATTGAAATTTTCAGTGAGGAAGAAGACAAATTATTGCCTTAATATTTACCCACATGCTGGTTATAAAAAACAAAAAGCATCCACTAGATAAGCAGTAATTTCGACATAACTAACTAAGAACTAACCATCTAACTAACCCATCTAAAAACAAAAAAATGATTCAATTTGACTTGCCAAAGCAAAAATCATCCATCATCAAGGTCCTAGGCGTAGGCGGTGGTGGCAGCAATGCTGTAAACTTTATGTTCAATCAAGACATCGAAGGCGTTGATTTTATTATATGTAATACAGATTCTAAAGCCATTGAACAAAGTACGGTGCCCAATAAGATTCAATTAGGACCCCATTTGACACAAGGTTTAGGGGCTGGTGCCGATCCTTCTGTGGGAAAATTAGCTACAGAAGAATCTTTAGACGAGATCAGAAAAATTTTAGAAGTTAATACCCGCATGGCATTTATCACCGTGGGAATGGGTGGTGGAACAGGAACAGGTGGTGCACCCATCATTGCAAAAATTTGTAAAGATTTAGGCATATTGACCGTAGGTATCGTGACTACGCCCTTTGGATTTGAAGGGCCACGCAGACAAGCGCAAGCAGAAGAGGGGATTAAGCAATTAAAACCATTGGTAGATACTTTATTAGTTATTTCAAACGATAAGTTGCGTGTTCAATATGGCAATTTAAAAATGAAGGAAGCCTTTACCAAGGCTGACAACGTTTTGGCTACTGCGGCAAAATGTATCACCGATGTAATTAATAGTCGTGGACATATCATAGTAGATTTTGCGGATGTATGTACCGTAATGAAAAATGGCGGTGTCGCTATCTTAGGTAAAGCAGAAGTAGAAGGAGAAAACAGAGCGGAAAGAGCCATTGAAGAAGCATTGACTTCTCCTTTATTAAATGACAATGACATTAGAGGCGCTAAATGGATTTTATTAAATATCAATAGTGCCGAAGGGGATTATGAATGTACCATGGATGAATTAGAAACCATCAATAATTATTTGCGTGAACGCACTGGTGAACATTCAGATGTAATTATGGGTATGGGTTACGACCCAACATTAGGTCAAAAATTAGGTATTACTTTGATTGCCACTGGATTTGAAGGCAAAGACCCTTTCATGAAAGAAACACCAAAAAAAGTGGAGGCTCCTATTGAGGAAAAAATTGTGATGACATTGGTTTCAGAGGAAATACTGAATGATGCAAGCAATCAAATAACTGCAGCTACCGAAGAGGTAGTAGAGAAAATAGAAGCCCAAGAAATGAGTGACAGTTATTTTACCTTAGGTGATGCTCCTGAAATGCATATGGCAGAAGAATCTATGGAAGCAGAAGAAAACTATGACTTGGATGAAATAAGTGAAAAAGAATACGAAGCAGAAATAGATGCTGAAATAAGTATTGCCGCCAATAGCATGATGGAAGAAATGACCATTCATGAAGTCCCAGTAGAAGCATTGGTAGAAGAAACGATCGAAGAAGAAATGGAAGAACTGATGGAAGAGGAAGCCATTGTTGAAGTAGCAGAATTATCTCCAGAAGTAGTTTTATTTGAATTAGCTGCTGAGGAATCGGCACCTACCAATGATTTTATTTTAAATAAGCCTACCAATATCTACGCTACTGAAGAAGAAGTAGAAGAAGCGCTAGAAGAGGAAGTTATATTTGAAGAAGCGCCCATGGAGGAGTTTGAGGTAGAATTGGATGAAGAAGAAATGGTGGAAGAAGAGGAAATGGAATTAAGTTTTGCTAATATCACTCCAACAGAAGTAGAAGCACCAGCAGCAATAGTGATGGAAGAAATATCGCCAGTAGTAGAAATGGTGGAAGAACAAGAAATGGAAGAACCTGCAGCACCAGTAGTAGAATACCAAAGTTCATTCAGCATGCAAGAAGAGCCTACCATGCAATTGGTGATGAGAGAGGAGAGCAATGCTCAACCTGCAAGACCCGTGCATCCATCTTCTTTAGAAATGCCATTGGACAATGCCGAAGAGCAAAGAAGAAAAGTAGCTGAGCGTATTCAAAAGTTAAGAAACTTATCTTTCAATATTAACAATGGCCCTGATCCTAATACCGAATTTGATGCAGTGCCTGCCTATGTTAGAAGAAATTTGGATTTATTTGGCAATACCATGGCTTCTGTAGAAAACTATTACAGTAAGTACACCGTAGAAAAAGATGAGAACAATCAAACACAAATATCTACCATCAATACCTTTTTAGACGGCAAAAAACCAGATTAAACTAGTTTTTTTTATGTTCAGTTGATTTTAGTTGTAACCCCGCCCCTTAAAGGCGGGGTTTTTTGTACAAAATAAAAAAGAGTAGTTTTACACCATGCAAACTGTATTAATTACTGGCGGTACTGGAATGATTGGCAAAGCCTTAACTACTTTATTTTTAGAGAAGGGGTATAAGGTGATTGTGTTAAGTAGAAAACTAAAAAAGACGCATCGATTGAATTTAAGTTTTGCAAAATGGGATGTTGATAAAGGAGAGATAGACCTAGATGCAGTAAAAGCAGCTGATATTATAGTGCATTTAGCAGGAGAGGGGGTGGCCGATAAAAGATGGACGGAAAAAAGAAAGCAAGCCATTGTGGATAGCAGAGTGAACTCAGGCAATTTATTGGTGAAGGCCTTAAGCGAAAACAAGCATCAAGTAAAAACATTCATAGCTGCATCTGCCATTGGCTGGTATGGTCCGGATACAGACAAAAGTTTGGCCCATGGGTTTGTAGAAACCGATGCTGCAGATAATTCTTATTTAGGTCATACTTGTCAGTTATGGGAGCAAAGCACAGCTGCTATTGGCAGCATGGGTATTCGTTTGGTGTGCTTAAGAATTGGTATTGTATTTAATAATAAAGGAGGCGCCTTGGCTGAATTTTTAAAACCAGCCAAATTTGGCTTGGCCGCTATTTTAGGCAATGGCAAACAAATCGTGAGTTGGATACACCATAAAGATTTATGTAGAATGATTCAATTTGCTATTGAAAATACAGCTATACAAGGTACTTACAATGCAGTAGCACCTGAGCCAGTGAGCAATAAAAAATTAGTATTGACCATTGCTAAAAATAAATACCCTATTTATTTTCCTTCTTTTGTTCCTGCCTTTTTACTTAAAATAATCTTGGGAGAAATGAGCATAGAAGTATTGAAAAGCGCCAATGTGAGTGCGCAAAAAATACAGGATGCAGGTTTTGCATTTGATTATCCAACAGTAGAAGAAGCATTAGTTAACTTAATGAAATAGGCGCGCTAGAAAAACTAGTTTCTTATGGGCCTTCCTGCAGTGATGACCGATTGTATTCTTTCCAAAGTTTTTTTCTCTCCACATAAACTTAAAAAGGCATCTCGTTCTAAATCCAATAAGTATTGTTCATTCACTAAACTTGGTTCACTTAAATCTCCACCGCACATTACAAAGGCTAATTTTTTAGCCACCAATACATCGTGGTCAGTCGCATAACCGCCTTTCCACATTCCATTGATACCCGCGTAGAGTGCCCCTAGGCCTGCTTTTCCGAGTACCTTAATATCCTTTCTTTGTTGAGCTTGTGTATAGCCAGCTTTATGTAATTGAAGTACTTTTTCTTTTGCATTGGCAATGCGACGAGATTGATTCAATACAATTTCATCCTGTCCCTTTCTAAAAATACCCATGTCCATGGCTTCCTGCGCAGAGGTGGCTACTTTTGCAGTAGCAATTTGCATAAATCTTCTATTGAGTGTAATGGTTTCTGGTTCATCGGCATGCATTTCATCAGATGCGCGCAACACTAGTTCTTTGGTACCACCGCCACCAGGTATTACTCCAATGCCTAATTCCACTAGTCCAATATAAGTTTCCGCTGCCGCAGTAATACTGTCGGCATGCAAATTCATTTCACATCCACCACCCAAGGTTAAACCATGGGGCGCAACCACTACTGGTACCGATGAATACCTTACGCGCATCATGGAATTTTGAAAAGTACGAATGGCCATGTCTAATTCTTCATAGTCTTGTTCAATGGCCAACATAAAGATCATGCCCACATTGGCACCCGCACTAAATAAATTACCCTCATTGGCAATGACTAAGCCGTTGAATTTTTCTTCGGCAAGGGCAATAGATTTATTCAATCCTTCTAATACTTCGCCTCCAATGCTATTCATTTTTGTGTTCCAACTAAATCCTGCTACGCCATCGCCCATATCTACCAAGCGACTGCCTGCATTTTTCCAAATGGTTTTTTCTTGGTAATCGGATAATATAATAAAGGATTCCGCACCTGGTATTAATTTATAATTTTCAGTGGCTACATCATAATAATATCTTTTTCCATCCTGTACTTTGTAAAAGCTACAACCCTTTGCTACCATGGTTTCTACCCAAGGGGCGACCGATCCACCTGCGGCTTTAATATTTTTAATTACCTCGCTAACACCTAAAGCATTCCAAGTTTCAAAAGCGCCAATCTCCCAACCAAATCCTGCTTTTAAAGCATCATCCAATCGGTACAATTCATCACTAATTTCTGGAATACGGTTACTTACATAGGCAAATAAAGCATGATGAAATTCGCGAACAAATGTTTGGCCTTTATCAATTGCTTTGGCACCCTCTGCCACCGTATATAAATTTTTCAAACGTGCTGGCAAAGATTCAATGGCTTTAGCAGCTCCAATAGAAGCCATTTTAGTTTTCACGCGTGGCTCGTAGTCAAATGTTTTTAAGTTAAGCGTTAAAATTTCTTTGGAGTTAGCGGTTTTTATTTTCTTAAAAAAGCCCTGTCCTGTTTTATCGCCCAACCAATTTTGTGCCACCATTTTTTCTAACCAAGCAGGTAAGGTAAAAATATTTTTTGCTTCGTCATTAGGACAATTCGCCGCCACACCTGCTGCTACTTTTACTAAGGTATCAATACCCACCACATCCGCGGTTCTAAAAGTTGCCGATTTTGGACGACCCATTAATGGTCCTGTCAATGCTTCTATTTCATTAATACTTAATTCTAATTTTTCCATGATATGTAATACACTCATCATGCTGAAAACCCCAACCCTGTTGGCGATAAAGGCAGGCGTATCTTTACAAAGTACTGTAGTTTTACCCAAAAACACATCTCCATAATGCATATGAAAATCAATCACCGCCGGATCTGTTTTAGCAGTAGGGATAATTTCTAATAAACGCAAATAACGGGGTGGATTGAAAAAGTGGGTTCCACAAAAATGTTTTTGAAAATCTTCGCTGCGCCCCTCGGCCATTAAGTGAATAGGTATACCAGAAGTATTAGAACTTATTAAAGTGCCTGGCTTTCTATATTTTTCTACCTCGTCGTAAATTATTTTTTTAATGTCCAATCTTTCCACCACTACTTCAATGATCCAATCAGCGTTCGCGATTTTGGCAATATCGTCTTTAAAATTGCCTGTACTTATGTTTTGCGCAAACTTGGCTAAGTATAGTGGAGATGGATTAGATTTAATCGCAGCCTGCAAAGAATCATTTACTAGTTTGTTTCTCTCTTTTGCAATGGTACTTGCTTCTGATCCTGGGCTGAGCATGTCCAAAAGCAATACTTCTACACCCACACCAGCAAAGTGACAAGCTATTCTAGAGCCCATTACGCCACTGCCTAAAACCACTACTTTTTTGATTGAACGTTGCATTTTAATCGCGTTTTTGTAAAATTAGTTAGTTATGCAACTATTTTCAAAAAAACTTTAGTTTTTCCGCTATTTTTTTTGCCACTGGTTGTGCCATTTGACCTTTTAACAAAAGCAGCTTGAGGATATTGGGCTTTGAACTACATTTGTATCATGCAAGTAGATCATAAGTTAGTTGGCCATTTGGCACATTTATCCAGACTAAATGTGGCCCCTGAAAAAATGGACAAATTGGTAGCGGACATGCAGGATTTGGTGGGTTTTGTGGAGCAACTGAATGAATTAGATACCACGGGAACCGAACCTTTGAAGCATATGGGCGACGCTTATAATGTATTGCGTAAGGATGAAGTAAATGGATCTATATCAAGAGCAACTGCTTTAAAAAATGCGCCGGATACCGACGGTACATTTTTCAAAGTGCCTAAAGTAATACGTAAATAAAAACACATGTCATCTGTCATTGAATTAAGAGATCTTCAGAAAAGCTATTTTATGGCAGGTCAAGCCATTCCAGTATTAAAGGGTATCAACTTGGACATCAATAGAAACGAGTATGTCGCCTTAATGGGGCCTTCTGGTAGTGGTAAAAGTACCTTGATGAATATTTTGGGCTGTTTAGATTCGCCTACCAATGGTATGTATAATTTGAATGGGCATGATGTAAGTAAAATGACCGATGATGAATTAGCGGGTATCAGAAATGTAGAAATCGGTTTCGTATTTCAACAATTTAATTTATTGCCTCGTTTATCTGCAGCAGAAAACGTAGCACTGCCTTTAGTATATGCGGGTATATCAAAAAAAGACAGATTGGAAAGAGCTATGGTGGCATTGGAAAAAGTAGGTTTGGCAGATAGAAGCCATCACAAGTCCAATGAATTAAGTGGAGGCCAAATACAACGTGTGGCCATTGCCCGCGCCTTAGTAAATAATCCTTCCATTTTATTAGCAGATGAACCCACAGGTAATTTAGACTCTAAAACTTCTGTGGAAGTAATGGAGCTTTTTGGAAAAATACATTCTTCAGGTAATACGGTTATATTAGTCACCCACGAGGAAGATATTGCGCATTATGCCCATAGAGTAGTGCGTTTAAGAGACGGAAATATTGAAACCGATACGCTAAATAAGAATGTTTCTCATTTCTAGCTTATCTAATTGAACTTTATTTTATTAGTTTTGTTAATATCAAAACCCGGGAATCTATCACAGATTTTTAAAGCCCGGTTGTTTAAAGCATTATGAAAATTTATACCAAAGCAGGAGATGCAGGAAAAACTACCTTGATTGGAGGCACCCGTGTTCCTAAAAGTCATATCAGAATTGAATCTTATGGAACAGTAGATGAATTAAACTCCTTCATTGGACTATTGAGTGATTTGAATTCAGACACGGGCATCAAAACTGCTTTGAAAGAAGTGCAGGATCGTTTGTTTACCGTTGGTTCTTCCTTGGCCTGTGATCCTGATAAAGAACCAGCTTTAAAAATTCCAGATTTAAAAGAGGAGGATATTGCTTATTTGGAAAAGTTGATCGATCAAATGAATGAGGTTTTGGAGCCCATGAAATCATTTATTTTACCTGGAGGGCATCAAGCCATTTCCACTGCACATATTGCGCGTTGTGTTTGTCGCCGCGCCGAACGCTGGTGTGTTAATTTACAAGAGGGAGATTTATTTGTAGAACCACTAGTGATTAAATACTTAAATAGATTAAGCGATTATCTTTTCGTTTTAGCTAGATATATCGGGCACTTAAATGGTATTGCAGATGCGCCTTGGAAACCAAGGGTATAATTAGAATCAATTAAATAAATTTCCCATCTTTCATGGTTAAGCTTCGGTTGCTCATGCCAGCCAATGTTTCATTGTGGGTAACAATTAAAAAACTCTGGTTCAATTCGTTTCTTAATTTGATAAATAGATGATGCAGTGCATTTGCATTTTCACTGTCTAAATTTCCAGTGGGTTCATCGGCAAAAATTAGGGCGGGGCTATTTAATAAGGCACGTGCCACGGCTACTCTTTGCTGCTCTCCTCCAGAAAGGCTATGTGGTTTTTTATCTATTTTATCTGCTAGGCCCATTAAGTCCAACAATTCTTTAGCCTTTTGATCAATTTGCTTTTTGGGCATTTTGGCGATCCATCCTGGAATGGACACATTTTCTAAAGCAGTGAATTCTGGTAGTAAATGATGAAATTGAAAAACAAAGCCCATTTTCTGATTTCTGTATTTGGCCATAGCGTTGTTGGAAAGCTGAGCAATGTCCTGACCATCAAAAATTACCTGCCCCTGATCGGCTTTTTCCAAACTGCTTACAATGTACAAAAGGGTCGATTTGCCGGCACCCGAAGGCCCAACAATGCTTACCAATTCCCCTTTGTTTACCTCCAAGGAAACCCCCTTTAACACCGATACCGGGCCATATTGCTTCCATAGGTCCTTGGCTACTAGTAGTTTTGGCGATTGTTCCATGCTACAAACCTAGCAATTCCAACGGAATTATGTTAAAAATTAAAGATTTGTTTACATCCTGTAGAAAAAACAGATTTGGTTATATCGTTTATACGGCTACTTTTGCAAAAAATAAAGCTATGTTTTGGACTTTAGAATTAGCCAGCTTTTTAGAAGAAGCTCCATGGCCAGCTACCAAAGATGAATTGATTGATTACACCATTAGAAGTGGTGCACCCATAGAAGTAGTAGAGAACTTGCAAGAGTTAGAAGACGAAGGGGAAGTGTATGAAAGTATTGAAGACATTTGGCCGGATTATCCAAGCCATGATGATTTTATGTTTAACGAAGACGAGTATTAATTTTACAAATTTTTATAGAATATAAAATTTGTAAAATTAACCTCTTATGAATTTAATAAAAAGAGAGGACACGAATTCGTGTCCTCTCTTTTTATTAAATCGCGAAGAATATATATTTAAATCTTCCTAATACGTTAACTTAAAATAAAGCAACATCAAGCTTAATATAAGTACAATGGTATTGGCCATCAGTACTGGTTTACTTTTAATTAAAAAGGCATAGGTTAACCATACCATACAACTAAAGTTCACAATAAGAATCATGAGTAGGCTAAGGCTTGCTACATTTTTTGTTTGCCAAGTTAAATAAACCTGTGGTACAAAAGTGATACAGCTAAGCAGTGAGCCAAAATATCCTATCGCTTCTACTAATTTTGGGTTTATTTCTTTCTGGTTCATTTTATTATTTGCTTGAATATGGATCCTGTTAAAATTATCCTTCGGTGATACCTGCTTTTTGCATAATTAAATCGCTTACGCCAGTGGTAGAGTAACCGCCATCATGGAATAAATTTTGCATGGTCACCATCTTCGTTAAATCAGAAAATAAGGTCACACAATAGTTAGCGCAATCTTCTGCAGTGGCATTTCCTAAAGGGGCAATCGCATCAGCATAATCAAAGAAGTCGCCGAAGCCTTTAATGCCAGTTCCTGCGGTTGTTTTAGTAGGCGATTGAGATACGGTATTCACACGCACTTTGTTTCTTAATCCATAGTGGTAACCAAAGCTACGGGCAATAGATTCCAACAAAGCTTTAATATCAGCCATATCTGTATAAAAAGGGAAGGTTCTTTGAGCAGCGGCATAAGTTAAAGCCACCACACTTGCATGGTCGTTTAAAGCATCCATTTTATAGGCCACACTTAGCATTTTATGCAAGCTCATTGCAGACACATCTACCCCTTTGGCATAATAATCATAATTCAATTCGGGGTAAGCAATTTTCTTTCTAATATTCACACTCATGCCAATAGAATGTAATACGAAATCAATCTTACCGCCTAAAATTTCTTGAGACTGCGTAAATAGATTGGTTAACTCTTCAACGCTAGTTGCATCTGCAGGAACAATTTTAGAATTGGTCTTTTCGGCCAGCGCATTAATTTCTCCCATGCGCATCGCAATAGGGGCGTTAGTCAATACAAAACTAGCCCCTTCTTCATGGGCTTTTTCTGCTACTTTCCAAGCAATAGAATTGCTGTCTAAAGCACCTGTAATAATTCCTCTTTTTCCTTTTAATAAATTGTAAGCCATTGGTTATGGTTGATTTAATTGCTGTAAAAATAATTATAATATCTTATAAAAGACAATAATAAAGCCAATAATGCTAGGAGGTCAATAGTTCTTTGGCATTGTCCATGGCCGATTTGCTAGGAGGATTCCCGCCAATCATTTGGGCAATATGCTGTACACGCTCCGTTTTATTTAAGGTTTTCAAATAAGTATGTGTAGTGCTGCCTTTTTGTTCTTTGTATACATATAAATGTGCATTGCCTTTGGCTGCAATTTGTGGTTGATGAGTAATGCATAAAACCTGTCTGGCTTGTCCCAAATTTTGCAATAACAAACCAACTTGTTTGGCAGGCTCCCCTGAAATACCCGTATCGATTTCATCAAAAATCATGGTAGGTAAATCCACCGATTTAGCCACCAATGATTTGATACAAAGCATTAATCTGCTTAATTCACCACCACTGGCCACTTTTTTAATGGGCTCAAATTTATTGGTATTGTTGGCGTCAAATAAAATATCGATTTTATCTTTTCCGTAAAAATTATATGGCACTTCTTCGATGCTTACTTTTATTTTGGCATTGGGCATACCCACTTGATGCAATAACTTATTCACATTGCCAGTCAAAGGGCTCATTTCTTTTTCTCTTTTGCTGGTCAATACTTTTGCGTGTGTGACCGACTTGGTTTCGGCTTCTTTGACCAACTTGGTTAGTTGTTCAATGCTGTCATTTAAATTTAATACTTCGGTTAAATCTTTTTCCAATTGTGCTTGAATGGCGAGTAGCTCATCGGTAGATTGAACCTTATGTTTCTTTTGTAAATTATAGCCTATTGAAAGACGTTCTTGAATGTTGGCAGTTTTTTGATCGTCAAAATCTATTTTATCCTGCCAACTGTTTAAATCATTGGCAATATCTGCTAATTCTATTTGTGTTGCTTTTAAACGATCCAATAAATTGGCAAATTCAGGCTGAAATTTTACAATACTTTCTAAGCTATTGGCCAATTGTTTTAATTGCTGAACGATAGGGTTTTCAGCACTGTCTAAAAGATGCAAGCTTGCTGCCAACTGTGTTTTAATGGCACCAGCATTTTCTAAAAATTTTAATTCCTGTTCCAAATTTTCTAATTCATTCTCTTGTAAATTCAGTTCAAGCAATTCGCCTAGTAAATGTTGGTTGTAACTTTCGGTTTTTTCAAAATTTTCTTTTTGAAGAATTAATTGCTGTAGTTTTTTCTCATTTTCTTTCCAATCTGTAAAACTGGACTGATAATTTATCAAATCCTTTTGGATACCAGCCAATGCGTCTAGGACCGTACGTTGAAAATCGGTATCACCTAGGGTAAGGGTATCAAACTGTTGGTGTAAATCCACCAATTTACTGGTCAGCTCTTTCAATACAGTAAGTGTAACAGGGCTATCGTTGATGAATGCCCTGGATTTTCCTTGCGCCGTTATTTCTCTTCTGATGATTAGTTCATCGGCTAAATCAATTTCATGCTCCTTAAAAAATGTAGCGTACTGCTCTTTATTGCTTAATTGAAAAATGCCTTCGATAAAACATTTTTTGGCTGAATCTCTACAAACGCTGCTATCGGCACGGTCGCCTAAGATAAGTCCAAGGGCACCCATGATAATACTTTTACCAGCTCCTGTTTCTCCTGTAATCACAGAAAGTTGGCTGGACAAATCAATGCTCAATTGATCTATCAGTATATAGTTTTGAATTTCTAATTTAGTTAACATCGCTTACTGCAATATACACTACCCCTAAATGATGTACAAATTTTTCTAGCTATTCACCTAAGCGGGTTCTTAGGGGCAAAAAAAAGGTCCCGAAAGTTCGGAACCTTTTATAGTATCTAGTCTAAATATTACTTTTTTGCTGGTGCGCTCGCTAATTCTTCTTCTACTAAAATACGACCACAGTTTTCGCAAACAATGATTTTTTTGTGCAAACGAATTTCGCTTTGACGTTGAGGAGGAATAGAGTTAAAGCAACCACCACAAGCATCTCTTTCTACAGTCACCACAGCCAAGCCATTGTGGTAGCTAGTTCTGATACGATCGTAGCTGTACAATAAACGCTCGTCAATATGGGCACGTGCATCTTCGCTGTTTTTTCTTAATTCTTTCTCTTCAATTTCAGTATCAGCGATGATTTTTTCTAATTCACTTTTTTTGTGCGTTAAAACACCATCTTTCACTGCAATTGTTTTTTTAGCAGCATCCAAGACCTTGATTTTCTCACCCAATTCTTCGTTGGCGTCGCGGATGTGTTTTTCGCTAAGTTTAATTTCTAAACCTTGCATTTCCAATTCTTTGTTGATGGCTTCAAACTCGCGATTGTTTTTTACGTTCTCGCTTTGTTTTTCGTATTTAGCAATCAATTCTTCACTTACTTTAATCGATGCTTTTTTCTCATCAATAAATTCAGTGATACCATTGATTTCTTCTTCAATTCTTGTTTGTCTTTTTTGTAAACCCAACACTTCATCTTCTAAATCTTTTACTTCCATTGGTAATTCACCACGAAGAATTTCAATTGCGTCGATACTGCTATCCACTTTTTGAAGTCTGTAAAGATTTACTAATTTTTCTTCTACTGAAAAGTCTTTGACTGATGCCATATTTAAAAATTTATTTGGATGGTCTTAATTAAGTGACCCTCAATCTTTAAGGTAGTGCACGGGTTGTGTATTTACCAAGGATTCGAGGACGGCAAAGGTAGGGAATTTCAACCTTAAATAAGCAAGAATTAGGGAAGCCACCCATTGTTCGCTCTCCCAGTGACCTATATCCACCAGTAAAATCTGGCCATCGGCCTCAAAATAGTCATGGTATTTAAGGTCGCTGGTAATATAACAGTCGGCTTTTTGGGCCTTAGCTTCCCCAATTAAAAAACTTCCTGAGCCCCCACATAAAGCAATGGTTTTCAAGGGCTTTTTTGTAAACCGGGTATGTTTGACCACCGATACATTTAATTTTTCTTTGATCCATTTCAAAAATTCGGCCTCGTCAGTTTCTAAGGGCAATTCGCCAATCAGCCCTGAGCCAATTTCACCTCCATTTTGGTCCTTAAAACCTGGTTTTGGGCTTAAAATTCTCCTATTTTCTAAGTGAAGCCTGTCCGCCAGTGTTTTATTGACCCCTTCGAGCAGGTTATCCAAGTTGGTATGAATGGCATAAAGGGCAATATTATTTTGAATGGCCTTGACCACCACTCTTGATACAAAATGATGACTATTAAATTGTTTCACCCCTTTAAAAACTATGGGATGATGACTTACAATTAAGTTGTATCCTTTGGAAATAGCTTCGTCCACCACGGCCTCGGTGCAATCTAAAGAACAGAGTACGCCGGTGCAATTATGGTCGGGGTTGCCTACAATTAGGCCTGCATTGTCATAAGGTTCTTGCCAAGCAAGCGGTGCCCAATTTTCTAAGGCTGTTATAATATTACTTATTTGCATGGCATAAAATTAAATATAAAACCCAACTATTTATGTTTTAAATTGTTAAACAAATTATGAAAAAGGCAGTTTCCGTTTTTTGGTTTAGAAGAGATTTAAGATGGCAGGACAATGCAGGTTTATACTATGCATTATATCAAGCCAAATTAGAGGGGCATCAGGTGCTTCCCATATTTGTTTTTGATAAAACCATTTTAGCGCAGTCGGAAGACAAGGCCGATAGAAGGGTAGATTTTATTCATCAAACCCTTACTCGTTTACAAAGTGAATTGGTTGAAAAAGGAAAATCGCTATGGGTAAATTACGGAACACCTATTGAAGTTTTTGAAAAATTATTTACTGAATTTAAAGTAGCATCGGTATACACCAATCATGATTATGGTCCGAAGGCGAATGCAAGAGATAAATCTATTGAAGCGCTAGCTTTAAAAAATGGAGCCAGCTTTCATCATTTCAAGGATCAAGTTATTTTTGAAAAAGACGAAGTTATAAAAGACGACGGCAAGCCTTATACGATTTACACCCCTTATGCCAATAAGTGGAGAGCTGTTTGGGCGCAGAAAATTCCTAAAAAATATCCTTCTGAAAAACTACTTGATTATTTTTTAGACACCAAGGCTTTTAAATTACCAAGCATAAAAGAAATTGGTTTTGAAAAATCAGATTTAGTCATTCCTCCAATGAGTTATGATACGAAGCTGGTAAAAAATTATACAGAACAAAGAAATTTCCCTGCATTAAACGCCACCACACATTTAAGTGTGCATTTACGCTTTGGAACCATTTCTGCAAGAACCTTGGCCTTAGAAACCCAAAGTTTAAATTCCACTTTTTTTAATGAATTAATTTGGCGCGATTTTTATCATATGATTTTATGGCATTTTCCACAAGTGGCTCAAGGAAAATCATTCAAGCCTAAATATGATTTTATTGAGTGGCGCAATAATGAAAAAGAATTTGAAGCTTGGTGCCAGGGCAAGACAGGTTATCCTATTGTAGATGCAGGCATGCGTGAATTAAATACCACGGGTTTTATGCACAATAGAGTACGTATGATTGTAGCTAGTTTTTTAACCAAGCATTTATTAATTGATTGGCGTTGGGGTGAAGCCTATTTCGCACAAAAATTATTAGACTTTGATTTAGCTGCTAATAATGGAGGCTGGCAATGGGCCAGTGGAAGTGGATGTGATGCAGCGCCTTATTTTAGAGTGTTCAACCCGCGTTTACAAACGGAAAAATTTGATAAAGAATTAAAATACATTAGACATTGGGTGCCAGAGTTGGATAGCTTGGAGTATCCTCAGCCTATTGTGGTGCATGAAGTAGCGCGTGAGCGTGTGCTTGCAGCTTATGCCAAAGCTTTGAAGGAGTAATTTTTTGAATAACTATTTAACTAAACTTGAATAAGTTTTTTCCAATTGCGCAATAGCTTTTCTCCCCGTATCTCCCATATCCATCGTAAAATCGTTCACATATAAATTAATGTGCTGACGCATGACTGCTTCAGACATTTCTTGTGCATGCATTTTTATATAATCGGGTAAAGTATCGTAACTATTTTTAAAAGCATATGCTACACTTTCTTTAATCAATCCATCCACTAATTTACTATCATTAGCATCAATATCAATTCTTGCAATAATGCCGCCCAATGGAATTGGGGCATTGTAAGTTTCTTCAAAATAAGTGCCTAGGTCCATCCATTTACTTAAGCCTTTGGATGCATAGGTAAAACGGTTTTCATGAATAATCACGCCAGCATCCACAGCGCCACTTAGCACTGCCTCTTCAATATCATTGAAAATTAAAAATTCTTTATTGGTAACACTAGGGAAGGCCAAACTAAATAATAAATGTGCGGTGGTGTTAACGCCTGGAATGGCCACACGCATTGTTGCTGCATTAGGTTTGCCGTCCGCTTTGTTTTTATCTTCTTTATAAATTAATAAAGGGCCAACGCCTTTACCTAAAGCGCCTCCGCTATTTAATAAACTATACTTATTTTTTACCAGTGGCCATACGCCATAACTAATTTTGGAAAAAGCAAGCTTGCCTGCAATGGCCCATTCATTTAAAGTTTGCACATCTTCTAAATATACTTTAAATGTATAACCCTTGGTATCTATTTTATGATTTACTAAAGCATCAAAAATAAAAGTATCATTGGGGCAGGGTGAAAAACCAATTTCAAACTCAGGCATGTTGTGACATTTTATGAAGTGCGTCTAAGTATTGCAATAAGTTCTCATTTAAATTATAAATGGCTTCTTTCATCTTCCATTTGGCTTTATTTCTTTCACCCACATAATTAGAGACTGCACGAATTTGTATAAAAGGAATATGTAAATCGCGCCCCATATAATGTAAAGCAGCGCCCTCCATGGATTCTAGTGAAGCTTTATAACGGCCACTATATAATTCTATTTTATTTTTATCGGTGCTAATGGTATTGACCGTTACTGCTTTTTTGGTAGGAAGGTTCAATACATTGTATTGTTTTAACCATGGGTTTGGCAGAGATTTTTTTTCATAAGGTGCATCATTGGGCTTATCCAATTTCAAATCGAATAAATCTTTCCAAACTTTATTTTCAGTCACGCCAATATCTCCTGCAAAATCATCTTTCACTGCAAACACTTTACCCAAAGGAATTTTTTTATCAAAGCTGCCGCAAATACCCACTTGAATAATAAGGGTAGGGGTTTCTTGCACAAACATTTTCATTAAAGAAACACTACTGGCCAATAAACCAATACCCGATTCATGAAAACCCACCGAGAATTTTTTGTTATTGGTGGCAAATAAGGGGTTAATTTTTTGAAAGCTGGGCATCCATTCCCCATTGGTAGCCGCTGTAATAATGACACGCATGGCACAAAGGTCGGGAAAGGCCTGTGAAAAATGGTTATCTTGACCATCAAATTTATATCTTTGCACAAATATCGGAGACATGGTGTATTTAACAAGGGCAGAACATTTTAACGCAGCGCATAAATTGGCGAACCCCAATTGGAGCAAAGAAAAAAATGAGGAAGTATTTGGCGTATGTGCCAACGAAAATTGGCATGGCCACAATTATGAACTTTTTGTTACCATCAAAGGGCTGCCTCATCCTGAAACTGGATTTTTATTTGATGTAAAAAAGCTAAGTCAAATCATCAAAAAATACATCATTGACGAATTAGACCATAAGAATTTAAATATAGATGTACCCTTTATGCAAGGGCAGATGTGTAGTACCGAAAACTTGGTCATGGCCATCTGGAAGCAATTGCAACCCCATATCCCCGCAGAAGTAAAACTGCATAGCATTAAGTTATACGAGACCCCCCGCATCTACGTTGAATATTTTGGGGACTAAGCCACTACATTTTGTCCAAAAAATTTATCGAAAAGGGGTAATTTTATTAAACGTTTAACTTTTTTTAAAAAAGAGTAAACAAAATAAAGCTTGCCGCGTTATTATTATTGTAACTTTGACCTCTTAATTTGGAAGCATGGAACAAAAAGTAGCGGTATTTAGAAAAGAGCATTTTAATGCCGCGCACCGTTTGTTTTGTGCAGATTGGACCACCGAAAAAAACACGTCAGTTTTTGGACCCTGTGCCAACCCAAATTACCACGGACACAATTACGAACTAGTGGTTCAAGTAAATGGTGTTCCTGATCCTATTACTGGATTTGTGATCAACACCAAAGAACTGAGTACCATTGTTCAAGAAGAAATTGTAGCCAGATTTGATCATAAAAATTTAAACTTAGATACGGACGCTTTTAAAAATTTAAATCCTACTGCCGAAAACATCGCCATTGTGATTTATAATTTAATCAGACCACGTATTGATAAAGTATTAGACTTAAAAATTAGGTTGTATGAAACAGAAAGAAACTTTGTCGACTACCCCGCTTAAAGAAGCGCATATCGACTTAAGTAATTTATTGATAGAAGAAATGGGCGATGAGCATAAGGCATCATCAGTGGATACTCCATTGCGTGGCGATGCATTTGATATTTCAGATGAAGAAAAAATAGCCGCGATAGCACCGCATTTCAAAGCCATTATGGAAATTTTAGGCATGGACTTACGTGACGATAGTTTGAGAGGTACCCCATTACGTGTAGCAAAAATGTATGTGAAAGAATTGTTCCAAGGATTGAATCCTGCGAATATGCCAAGCATGACTTTGTTTGAAAATAAATTTCAGTACAATGAAATGTTGGTAGAAAAGAATATTAATTTTTATACCAACTGCGAACATCATTTTGTACCTTTTTTTGGTAAAGCGCATGTGGCCTATATCAGCAGTGGTAAAGTAATTGGATTGAGTAAGTTAAACAGACTAGTAGAATATTTTTCAAAACGTCCACAAGTGCAAGAGCGTTTGACCATGCAAATTGGTAAGGCATTGCAAACAGTATTACAAACACAGGATGTAGCGGTGATGATGGATGCCAAGCATTTATGTGTATCTAGCAGAGGTGTAAAGGACGATAGTTCCAATACTATTACCTCTTATTTTGGAGGAAAGTTCCAAGAAGAGAAAACCAAAATGGAATTCTTAAAATTTATTGAATTAAATGATTAGTTAGTTCGGCTTAGCAAGTATAGTTAGTTATGAATGGCGAAGGAGACTTCGCCATTTTTTTTATATTTTTGTCAAAACGATTCAAGATGTCAAAACATGCATTTGTATTCCCAGGACAAGGAAGTCAATTTGTGGGAATGGGAAAAAATTTATACGAGACTAATGCTACTGCTAAAGCAATGTTTGAAAAGGCCAATGAAATATTGGGTTTCAACATTAGTGAGATTATGTTTAATGGAACAGATGAGCAGTTAAAGCAAACCAATGTAACGCAGCCTGCTATATTTATACATTCCGTTATTGCTTATCTAACCATACCAGCAGAAAATGCTGTGGTGCCCGATATGGTGGCTGGTCATAGCTTAGGCGAGTTTAGTGCACTAGTGGCTAATAAAACTTTAAGCTTTGAAGATGCGCTACGATTAGTAAGTGTACGTGCCAAGGCCATGCAAGCAGCTTGTGAAATTCAAGCATCTACTATGGCTGCAGTATTAGCATTGGCCGATGAAAAAGTAGAAGAAGTTTGTGCGCAAGTGCAAAAAGAAACAGGAGAAGTAGTGGTGCCCGCGAATTATAACTGCCCAGGACAATTAGTAATTTCTGGAAGTATCAAAGGCATTGAAATTGCTTGCGAACAAATGAAGGCAGCAGGTGCAAAGCGTGCATTAGTATTACCAGTAGGAGGTGCATTTCATTCACCATTAATGAACCCTGCAAAAATTGAATTAGCCGCAGCTATTGAAGCAACTAGTTTCAACACACCTATTTGTCCAGTCTATCAAAATGTGGTAGCCACAGCAGTCACCGATCCTACTCAAATCAAACAAAACTTAATCGCACAATTAACCGGAGCGGTGAAGTGGACACAAACCGTTCAAGCCATGGTCGCTGACGGCGCCACTCATTTTACGGAAGTAGGTCCAGGTAAGGTTTTACAAGGCTTGGTGCAAAAAGTATTTAAAGAAGCGGTAGTGGCGGGGGTGCAATAGTGCTAAAATATCTTCGACTAAAAATTAATCGCGCAGTTTAACCACTCTGGGTCAAAACTGGCATTGTATTTTTTATAAAAATTAATCGCAGGTTCATTCCAATCCAATACCTGCCAATTTATGCCAATAAAATTTTTATCCTTTGATTCTTGTATCAATGCATCAAACAATAAACTGCCAATCTTTTTTCCGCGCATAGCTTCGGTCACTAGTAAATCTTCCAAATACATTCTTTGGCCTTTCCAAGTAGAATAGCGAATATAATACAAGGCCATGCCAACCACCACACCATTTACTTCTGCTACAAAGGCCCACCAGACAGGGTTTGGGCCAAATCCGCTTTCTTCAAAATGAGCTAGGCTTACGGTAACTTCTTCAGGGGCTTTTTCATAAACAGCCAATTCTTGTATAAGTTCTAATAATCTAACACAGTCTGTTTTTTGGGCACGGCGTATCAATATATCCATCAGAAAAATTTAATAGTAAAAATTAGTATTGAATTATATTTTTGCCAATGCTTGTTCTATATCGGCTTCCAAATCTTCGTAATTTTCTATGCCCACACTCATTCTGATTAAGCCATCGGTGATGCCATATTTGATTCTCTCTTCTCTGGGAATACCATAATGGGTCATGGTCGCAGGATGAGAAACCAAGGTATCCACGGTGCCTAAAGAAACTGCACGGGTACAAACTTCTAAGGCATCAATAAATATTTTTCCTGCCTCTAAGCCTCCCTTTAATTCAAAACTTATTAAAGGCGCATGCTTTTTCATTTGCTTTTTTGCAATGGCATGATCGGGATGGCTACTTAGTCCTGTATAATTTACTTTTTCAATGGCTGGGTGCTTGGACAAATAAGCAGCAACTTTTTCGGTATTGCTGCAATGTCTGTCCATTCTAATCTCTAAGGTTTTCATGCCTTGAATTAATAAGTAGGAATCAAATGCATTGGAATTGCCGCCTAGTAAAACATGCCATTTCCAAACCTTGGATTGCATAAAGGCTAAATCTTTTCCTAGCAATACACCACTGATGGCAGATCCATGCCCATTTAAAAATTTAGTGGCAGAATGAAAAACAAAATCAGCCCCAAGTGCGAAGGGCTGTTGCAAATAAGGCGTGGCCACTGTATTGTCTACCGAAACTTTAATATTGTGTTGATGCGCAATGCTGCAAATAGCTTCGATGTCTACGCATTGAATGGTAGGATTGGCAGGGGTTTCAAGATGTATTAGTTTTATTTCAGGATTTTCCTCAATGGTTTTTTCTAATAATTTTAAATCGCGTACATCTATCAATAAAGTTTTAATGCCCGCCTCTGCTAAAATTTTTTGCATCAATTCCTGTGTACCTCCATACAAAGAATAATGTGACAATAAGGTATCACCTGCGCTTAAGTTGCTAAAGAACAAAGTACTCATGGCGGCTTGTCCACTGGAATGCAATAATGCCTTTAGTTCCAAAGGTTCGCCTTTTTCATTTTTTAATCCATGCGCTTCTAAGGCTTCAATGGTTTTTTCCGCAGCCAAAAAAGTAGGATTGCCCCATCTTGAATAGATGCGTGTTTTATCTGTGCCTTTGAATCGCTCCATCCCTTCATTGGTAGAATCAAAAGTAAAAGTAGAGGTAGCATAAATAGGGGTAGTATGTGAAAAATTATCATTTTCTTTGCCTGCTGTATGCAATGTCAATGTACTAATGCCCTTGTATTTTTTATTTTTCATATCCGTTATTTAATTAAATATAAGTCTTTTTAGTAAGCCCATTTGATCCAGCTGGCACCCCAGGTAAATCCTCCGCCAAAAGCAGCCAATATTAAATTGTCTCCTTTTTTTAATTTAGATTCCCAATCCCATAAACATAGTGGAATTGTAGCAGCCGTCGTATTGCCATATTTTTCAATATTGATCATTACTTTTTCTTTGGATAAGCCCATTCTATTGGCAGTGGCATCAATGATTCTTAGATTGGCTTGATGCGGCACTAACCAGGCTATATCATCCCCAGTTAATTTGTGTTTTTCCATCAATTCCGCGCTTACATCGGCCATGCCTTTTACAGCAAATTTAAAAACAGGTTGCCCATCCTGAAAAGCATAATGTTCTTTGGCTAACACCGTTTCCAACGTGGCTGGTTTTAAACTTCCTCCAGCCTTGATGTGTAAATAAGGGGCACCCGATCCATCACTTTTTAAAATGGAATCTTGTACACCCAATCCATCTGTGGTGGGTTCTACTAAAACGGCCCCTGCACCATCTCCAAATAATATACAAGTGGCTCTGTCGGTATAATCAATGATAGCGCTCATTTTATCTACGCCCACCACAATTATTTTTTTATACTTACCGGATTCAATAAAAGCAGTGGCCGTTGTTAAGGCAAATAAAAATCCACTACAAGCAGCGCCTAAATCAAAACCAAATGCATTTTTTGCACCAATCTTGTCTCCAATTAAATTGGCAGTTGATGGAAATATCATATCAGGTGTGACAGTAGCGCAAATAATACAATCAATGGTCAATGGATCTAATTTCTTTTTACGAATGATTTCTTCAATGGCCTTTACTGCCATATCAGAACTAGCCTTTCCTGGTGTTCTTAAGATGCTACGCTCGGAAATCCCTGTTCTAGATTTGATCCATTCGTCGTTGGTATCCACCATTTTTTCAAGGTCAAAATTGGTCAATTTTGTTTCGGGAACATATCCTCCAACAGCGGTCATGGCGGCATTCAAACTAGGCATAGTTAATGATCATTTAATTTGGCTTACAAATATCCGAAAATTTGGCTAAGAAATGGGCCAAATGGCCATTTTTCGTTCCTTATGTGCTAAATTTGAACACATTATGATAGCATTTTTACAAGGCAATTTTGTTCAATTGACACCCGCAAAACTTATAGTGGATGTGGGGGGCGTGGGCTATGAGGTAAATATTAGTTTAAACACTTATGAAGCCATTTCAAAAAAAGAGAAAGGCTTACTCCATACTTATTTGCATATCACAGAAAATTCCCAAGTACTTTTTGGTTTTTTTGATCAACAAGAAAAGGAATTGTTTTTACAATTAATTAGTGTTTCTGGGGTAGGTGCGAGTACTGCAAGAATGATGTTGTCGGGCATGCAACCTGAAGAAATTATCAGGGCCATTGTGCAAGGGGATGCTAGACAATTAGAACAAATTAAAGGCATAGGAAAAAAATCTGCCGAAAGATTGGTCTTGGAATTAAGAGATAAACTATCAAAGGTCAATATGAGCAATAACCCAACCGGAGGTTTTGCTTTGTCTAATAAAAATACCCCCCATCAAGATGCCGTTCAGGCCTTAGTTTCCTTAGGCATTCAAAAAGTAGTGGCTGAAAAAGCAGTAGATAAAACAATTCAATCAGAGGGGGCAGCATTAAGTTTAGAAGCCTTAATCAAAGCAGCATTGAAGCACTGCTAATTTAAAAAAATAATTTAATTCTTTTGAAAATAGTTCAAACGGTTTTACTGTCCTGTTTTTTGCTTCTTTTGGGGAGTCAATTAACAGCGCAAGTGACCACCGCTTTGAAAGTTCCATTTGCCGATACCACTGTAAGTAAATCTAAAGATAGCCTCAAAAGAAAATATGGGAAAGATTCAGTTCATTATCCCATTAGCGACAAGAGAGGAGACTTTTTATCAGAGCCTAGAAAAAATCCATTTGAATTTCATGATACCAGTGTTTTAAAAAGAAGGGTGGAATATGACCCTACTAATAAAACCTATTCTATTTCTGAAATGGTGGCTGGCAAACCACAACGTATACCAGCAACTTTAAGTTTTGATGAATTTTGGAAACTTAAATCCAACAAAGACGAGGAGGCCTATTTTATGCAAAGGGCCAATTCCTTGGGCACATTGAATCGAAAAATTTCTAGACCCAAAGCAAAAGTCTACGATAGTTATTTTGATCGATTGTTTGGTAAAACTGGTTCTGATTTAAAAGTAGACATCAAACCTGTGGGGGAAATCAACATCAAAGCAGGTTATCAAGGCCAGAATGTGGCCAACCCCACTTTGCCAGAAGCAGCCAGAAAAAATGGAGGTTTTGATTTTGATGCCAATACCAATTTTAGCATGAATGCAAGTATTGGCGACAAATTAAAAATCCCTATTAATTTAAATTCTTTGTCCAATCTTGGTTTTGACAATCAAATCAAATTAAGTTACAAGGGCAAGAAAGATGAAATTGTCAAAGCCATTGATGCAGGAAATATCAATTATATTTCAAGAAGTACTTTAATTCCAAGTACACAAAACTTATTTGGTGTAAAAACTCAATTACAATTTGGTAGATTGTTTGTTACAGCAGCTATTGCCAATCAAAAGTCGCAAAGACAATCCATGAATTTGCAAGGAGGGGCAACTACCCAACGTTTTCAAAAAAGATTAGACGATTACGAGGAAAATAGACACTTTTTATTGGCGCAATATTTTAGAAACAACTACAATAAAGCCATGAGCAATTTGCCTGTGGTGAATTCTCAAGCGCAAATTAAAAGAATTGAAGTTTGGGTGACCAATCGAAATGGACAAACCACCAATGCAAGAGACATTGTGGGCTTGGCAGATTTGGGGGAATCCAAGCCAAGCAAAAAAGATTTGCCAGCCAACTCTAGTAGTATCTATCCAGACAATAGTTCCAATAATTTATATTCATCTATCATCAACAATCCAAAATCAAGAAATCCTTCAGATGTTTCTTTGGTATTGTCCGAGCCTATACCAGGAATATACTTAAGGTCTTCTGAAGATTATGAAAGAACCTTTGCGCGTAAGTTAACCGAGAATGAATATTTTTTTAATCCTCAAATTGGATTTTTATCCTTAAACATTCCTTTGCAACCCGATGAGGTATTGGCAGTAGCCTTTCAATATACTTACAACGGAAAGGTGTATCAAGTGGGTGAATTTTCAAATGATATTGCACTCAATCCAAACAATGGAGTGCAACAAGTCATGTACTTGAAATTATTAAAAGCCACCACACAAAGAACCGACTTGCCTATTTGGGATTTGATGATGAAAAACGTTTATTCCTTAGATTTGTTTGGCACCATTCAACCCACCGATTTCCAACTGAATGTATTGTATGAAGATCCAAGTTTAGGACAAAAAAGATATTTACCAGCAGCCGATCCAATTGCATCAGGCAAGGCTTTAATTAAAATATTACAATTGGATCGATTGAATAATAGAAACGATCCACAACCCGATGGAATTTTTGACTATGTGGAAGGTTTCACTGTTTTATCTAAAATGGGTAGGATAGTTTTTCCTTTGTTGGAGCCTTTTGGAGATGATTTAAAAGAGATCGCCTTTAAAGATTTATTTAAAAAGGACAGTGCCACAGCAAAAAAATATTTGTTCCCTCAATTGTACCGAAATATAAAATCAGAAGCGCAAACTTATACCAACCTCAATCGATTTGTAATGGAAGGTCAAGTGAAAGGCGCAGGGGGTGGTTCTGAAATTAGTTTAAACGCTTTTAATGTTCCTCAAGGTTCTGTGATGGTGAGGGCTGGGGGACAAGTTTTAAAAGAAGGAACAGATTATATTGTGGATTATGGCTCTGGAACAGTGCGCATTATCAATCCTGGCATTTTAAGTTCCAATATTCCTGTGAATGTTTCTTTTGAAAATAATTTAGGCTTTGGTTTTCAAGAAAGAGGCTTTAGGGCATTGCGTTTGGATTATATGGCCAGTAAGAATTTTAATATTGGTTTCTCCACTCAAAGATTAAGTGAACGTCCCTTTTTTACGAAAACAAATTTCGGATCGGATCCAATTAAGAATGCCATGTATGGGTTGGACTTTAATTACAAAGGCGAATTACCTAGTGTGACCAAGGCCTTGAATAAACTTCCTTTTTATAAAACAAAGGCCAAGTCCTATATCACGGCTTATGGAGAAGCAGCTTATTTGCAACCTGGTCATGCGCAACAAATTGGCAAGGGGGGAAGCGGTTTGGTGTATTTAGATGATTTTGAATCTACCAGAACCAATATTGATTTACGCTTTCCTTTTACTTCTTGGGCATTGTCCTCTACGCCAATGGATCGTTTTAAAGAAGGAGGTTTAACGGATAACATTATTTACAATAATAATAGAGCCCGCATTGCATGGTATACCATTGAGCCTACTTTGCAAGACAGAAACAGTGCCAATAATCCTTTGAGTACCAATATAGCTTCCTTAAGTGACCCAAGAGTTCGTCAGGTATTGACCAATGAATTATTCCCGAATAAAACCACCAATATCACGGATGTGCAGTTGCCCACTTTTGATTTAACTTATTATCCAAAAGACAGAGGCCCCTATAATTATAATTTTAAAGATTTAAATACCAAAGGGCAATTTGTAAACCCTACAGATAAATGGGGAGGCATCATGCGTGCCTTAGATCAAACCGATTTTGAAACCAATGTGATTGAATATGTAGAATTTTGGATGCAAGATCCTTTCCTTAAATCTCCTGCAAGCAGTGGACAATTATATTTAAACTTAGGAAATGTAAGCGAAGATATTTTGAAAGATGGCAGGCGCTTTTATGAAAATGGTATGCCTACGCCTAATATTCCAGCCTCTGTGGACAGTTCTACCTGGGGAAGAGTGCCCACCAATCCCATTCAAGTAACCAATGCGTTTAGCAATAATCCAGACGATAGAAAATTCCAGGATGTGGGTTTGGATGGTTTGAATGATACAGAGGAAAATTTACAAAGAAAGAAAGTCATTGACCAGATTAGCAACCCATTAGTGAAACAACAATTCATCAATGACCCTAGTGCAGATAACTACAAATGGTACAGAGATGATTCCTATACGGCTTCTAATGCAGGCATTTTGGATAGGTATAAATATTTTAATAACCCACAAGGCAATTCACCGGTAGCGGGTACCAGCGTCTACAGTAGTGCATCTACTTTGCTGCCAGACAATGAAGATTTAAACAGAGACAATACATTGAATGAATCTGAATCTTATTGGGAGTATGCCATTGATTTGAAAAAAGCAAGTTTGGGGGTAGGTAAAACAAACTATATCACTGATACTAAACAAGTCACAGTGAATTATGCAGATGGCACACAACATACCGAGAATTGGTATTTGTTTAGAGTACCCATTCGTGATCCTCAAAGAAAATCTATTGGAGGCATCACCGATTTTAAATCGATTCGTTTTTTAAGAATGTACATGACAGGCTTTGAAGATTCCATCACACTTCGTTTTGCAAAATTGGATTTGGTGCGCAATCAATGGAGGCAATTTGCCAATGAAGTGGATAGTTCTGGAAATTATAGAATCATTGGCCCAGAGAATAGCTCAAGCATCAATACTTTGGCAGTGAGCATTGAACAAAATGGAAGTAGACAACCGGTGAATTATGTGATACCTCCAGGCATTGAACGTGTTCAATTATTAAGCAACAATGGTGTGAACTTATTGCAAAATGAACAAGCCTTGAGTGTTCAGTTGAATCATTTAGAAAAAGGGAAAACTCCAAGAGGTGTGTTTAAAACCATGAACATAGACATTCGCAAGTATGGAAACTTATCCATGTTCTTACATGCCGAAAGTCAAATTAATTCTTCCAATACCATCAAGGATCAAGACATAACCGCTATCATAAGAATGGGGCAGGATTTTCAAAACAATTTTTATGAGATAAGAATTCCTTTAAAAGTAACCCCGAGAGGCACCTATACCCCCGTGAATGCAGAGGCAGTTTGGCCTGCAGAAAATAGTATGAATTTAAGTTTGAACGATTTGGTGAATCTTAAATTAGAAAGAGACAAACAACATTTTTCTTATACAAAAAAGTTTCCGATGCTGATTACTTCTGGTGCCAATGCAGGCCAGCGTTATTCGGTCATGGGTAATCCAAACTTAGGAGAAATCAGGGGGATCTTAATCGCTTTTGAAAATAGTTCCACCCAGGCCTTTGTGGATGCAGAAGTTTGGATGAATGAACTAAGGTTGTCTGAGATGGACGAAAGCGGTTCCTATGCAGCCTTGGGTAGAATGGACATGATATTGGCAGATTTGGGTAATGTATCTGTTTCAATGAACAAACGCACGGCAGGTTTTGGAACCATCGAACAGAGCATGAATCAAAGAGCAAGAACTGGTATTACACAATTTGATATTGCCACCAATATTGATGCAGGAAAGTTGTTGCCTAAGAATGTTAAAATATCTATTCCGGTTTTTGCGGGTTTGAATAAGTCTATAGAAAATCCGGAGTATGATCCATTCAATAAGGATATTAAATACGATAAAGAGATTAGTTCCTTGCAAGGACGTCAGCGAGATTCTGTGGTTAATTTATCTACAAATCAATCCACTATTAAAACCTTAAATTTTACCAATGTAAAGGTGATGACTAAAGGGAAGCCTTCTCTATTAAACATTAGTAATTTTGATTTAAGTTATTCTTATTCTCAACTGTTACAAACTAGCCCAGTGATTGATCAAAATAAAATGACCAAACAAAGAGGGGCCATTGGCTATACTTTCAACAATCAAGTGAAGAGTTTTGAGCCGTTTAAAAAATTAATTAAATCCAATTGGCCATGGCTCACCTGGATCAAAGACATTAATTTTAGTCCTGCGCCAAGTATGATTAGTTATAGAACGGTATTGGATCGACAATATGGAGAATACACACCAAGGATTGTCAATGCTTCTGACAGAACTATTGACAAAGTGGAAACTACTTACGATAAATATTTTACCAAAAGCCAATTGTTTAACATGCGTTGGCCATTTACTAGGTCCATCAATATGGATTTTTCGGCCAATATGAATTCGAGAATTGATGAACCAGATGGCCCTAATAGTACTTTGTCTTCAACAGAATTATTGGCCAGGATTGTACCTGTACTCAACAGTGGTAGAAACACTTTGTACAATCAAAAAGCATCGGTGAGGTATGATTTACCCACTTCAAAATTGCCTTTGACCAACTGGATATTGGCTGGTGTGAATGCAGCTAGTAGTTACAATTGGATTGGTGCCAGTAGATTAGCAGTAGAACTAGGTAATACCATCGAAAACTCGTTGGCTTATCAGGCTACGGCGCAGTTTAATTTTACAGCACTCTATAAAAAATCTAAATACTTGAATGCAGCTATTAGTGAGGAAACGAATGTAAATAAGCAAAACAATACCAATCCTTTGGCCACAAAATTATTGATGAGCAAGACGGAGGCATTGGCTGGCAAAACTGGAAAAGAAAGAGATTCTACTTTGAAAAAATGGAGAGAAGCCAAAAGGCAGGAGCGCATTGCACAAAGAGTACTAAAGGCCAATGAACAAATCAATGTGCCTGGGCCTGTTAAATCTATCGCCAGGTTCTTGACCATGCTTAAAACTGCAAATGCAGATTATACCGAAAGTTTTAACAGTAGATTGCCTGGCTATGATGGAGAGGTAGAATTTTTAAATAAATCTGGTACAGGATTTTCTCCCACCATGGATTATATGTTTTTAGGTAGGCAACCCGATTCCAATTGGTTGAATCAGCAGTATGCCAATCGACAGATTAAAAGAGATCCAAATTTCAATATGATCTTTAGACAAAATTTTGATCAAAAATTTAGTTTCAGGATGATGGCTGAGCCTATTAAAACTTTAATCATTGATGTAATGGTGAATAAATCATTTACCAAAGAATACACTGAATTGTTTAAGGATACAAACAGTTATTATGGAGTGACCAATCCTCAATACAATAATCCAACGCATGCCAATCCATTGTCCGCTGGTGGTTTTAATATAAGTTATATGGCCTTGAATACTTTCTTTTCAACCCATAACCCCAATGTTATATCTGCACAGTTCAAAGCCTTTGAAAATTACAGAGAAGACATTTCTTTGCGTGTAGCAGGTGGCAATTGGTATTGGAATCAGTTACCAGCTGATCAAAAATTAGCTGGCAAATATGCCACTGGCTATGGCAAGTATGCCCAAGATGTTTTAATACCTGCATTTATAGCGGCGTATACAGGGCAGGATCCACAAAAAGTAAACTTATTAAACCAAAATAATTCCAGCATCAGGTCCAATCCTTTTTCAGGGATGTTACCAAAACCCAATTGGAACATTATGTATAATGGGCTAGCCAAAACACCTTTATTGTCTACTATATTTTCTAATATTACTTTAACCCATGGCTACAATAGTAATTTGTCAATGAATAGTTTCACTAGTTCGTTGATGTATGCCGATACAAGCAGAAGAAGCGCTCCTTCCTTCTTAGATACGGTAAGTAAAAATTATGTTCCTTATTACTTAGTGCCCAATATTACCATTAGTGAAAAAATGGAACCATTGATTGGGATTAATTTAACCACTTTGTCACAGTGGTCGCTTCGTTTTGAATACAAGAAAAGTAGAATACTTTCCTTGAGTTTGATCGACTATCAATTGAGCGAAAACAATAGTACTGAATTTGTATTTGGAACCGCTTACAAAAAGAAAGGATTGAAACTACCCTTTACCATACCGGGCTTAAACAACAATAAGCTAACCAATGAATTAACTTTTAGATTTGACATTGCCATAAGAGATATTTACAACAGCAATAGCAGATTGGATCAAAAGGAAGCCTATGGCACGGGTGGTCAGAAGGATGTGACCATACAACCTTCCATAGACTATGTCTTAAATAGTAAGATTAATTTGAAGTTCTTCTTTGATCAACGCAAAACAACGCCTTATATTTCTTCTTCGCCACCCATTACCAATACAAGGGCAGGGGTGAACATTAGAATTGCGCTATAAGGCTATGCTTTCTTAAAGGCCCACTTAAACATTATTTTCCAAGTTACTTTTTTACCATAGAGTAATATGCCCGTGCGATAAATACGACCACTTAACCAAGTGGTAAATATAAACCCACCCACAAGGCATAACATACTTAGGGCCAATTCCCAATAAGTGACCGCACTTGGAACGCCATAGGCAACACGTGCCATCATGACCATGGGAGAACTAAAGGGGATAATACTTGCCCAAAAAGCAATAGGTGTATTGGGGTTTTGGGTAACCATATTGGTAATGATATAAGAAAAAATAAGCGGCATGGTAATAGGGAACATTAAACTTTGTGCATCCTGAGGATCTTCGTTAACAGTACTGCCCACTGCTGCAAATAAAGCCGCATAAAACAAATAACCCCCTATAAAATAAAATATAAAACAAGCAATGATTAAAGGCCAATTAGCATTAGAGATAGTATGTTGTAAACTATAAATTTTTTGTGCAGATTCACTGGCTTGCATCATTCCACCTGCCATTTGCCCATTATTTTGTTGTAAGGTGGTCACCTGATCTTGAATATCAGCAGGTAAAAAGCCCGAAGCAGCACTGGTTAGACTGATGATTAAAATAATCCATAATAAAAACTGAGTTAAGCCCACCGCACCAATACCAATAATTTTACCCATCATGAGTTCAAAAGGCTTCACACTACTAATAATAACTTCTGCAATACGGTTGGTTTTTTCTTCCATCACACCACGCATTACCATGGCGCCATAAATAAACATAGTCATGTAGATCAATAAACCACTTGCATAGCCAATACCCATGGCTAGTCCTGCATTGCTTTCTTTGCTAGAACTACCTTTGTCCTCATAGGCTTTTAATTCAGCTACTTGTGAGGCTTTGTGTATAGAATCCAATATATTTTGTTGAATACCGGCATCTTGTAACATTTGATCCTCAATGGCGCTATTAATTCTATTGCTAATACTTTCTTGTAACATTAAGCCCATCGATTTTTTAGATCTTAATACATAATCCGATTTTTTACCTTTCTCAAATTGAGGTAAAATTAAAATATCAGTATAGCCTTTTTCTACATAGTTGGTCGTATCTACTTTTTCAGGAAAACTAAAACTAATTTGATTGGTATTTTTCAAAGAAGTTTTAATAAACCCATTAGGATCTATCACCGCAATCTTTCTAAACTCCACCCCTGTAATAGAGAAGTAGGCGGAAGCGGCAATTAAGCCCACAATTAATAAGGGCGTTAAAAAAGTAAGGATTAAAAAACGTTTATTTTTTACCCTGCTGCTGTATTCTCTTTGTATGATTAACCAAGTCTTATTCATAATAATTTTTTTTAAATATTTTGAAAGGCACGCGCACCTGCATGCGTTCCTTCTACTAATTTGATAAATATTTCATTTAAAGAAGGTAGTACTTCATTAAAACCTATTAATTCAATTTTTTGCTCAATAATATATTGAAGTACATTGTTGACAGAATGACCTTCATTAATTTTAATTAAGTATTTAGATCCAGCCTCATTTATAATGGTGAAAATGCTATTGCTTGTTAAACTAGACCCTGCTTTAATTTCAATAGAGAAATTATTTTCTTTAAACTGTTGCTTAATACCCGCCACAGAGCCATCTAATATTTTCTTACCTAGGTTCACTAGTACAATATGGTCGCAAATTTCTTCCACTTGTTCCATACGGTGGGTACTAAATATAATGGTAGAGCCTTTTTTAGCAAGTGCATAAATTTCATCCTTAATTAAATTGGCATTTAAAGGGTCAAGGCCACTAAAAGGCTCGTCTAAAATAATTAATTTGGGTTCGTGCAAAACGGTAATGACAAATTGTAATTTCTGACTCATTCCCTTACTTAAATCTTCTACCTTTTTATTCCACCAACTTTCCATCTCAAATTTCTTAAACCAGTATTTTATTTTTTCAGTGGCTTCTGCCTTAGACATTCCTTTTAATTGTGCTAGGTACAATGCTTGTTCTCCAATTTTCATTTTCTTATACATGCCTCTTTCTTCTGGCATGTAGCCAATTTTTTCAATATCCACCATGGGATTAAAGTTGGCCCCATCTATTAATATATGACCACTGTCTGGATAAAATATACCCGTTATCATACGCAGTAAAGTGGTTTTGCCTGCACCATTTGGGCCAAGCAATCCAAAAATACTTCCACGCTCAATGTCGAAACTAATATCGTCTACCGCTTTCTGTGTAGCATAATATTTTTTCAAATTTTGTAAACTTAAAAGGGCATCCATAGTAAGAAATTTATAGTTCAAATATATACCCATTTTTACATTCCTAATTTTAAAATAAGGAAGAGTGGAAATTTCGACTTTTTACTATGAAAATTAACAGGAAGAGTGGGAAAAGTTTTGAGTATCTTCGCGCTAAACTTAGCAAATATGTTTAATAAGAAAACGCTTTATATTTCTCTTGCATTTATTTTGGCAGTAAGCCTTAGTAGTTGGGGTTTTTTAGTGCACCGTAGCATTCATCAAATGGCTATTTATAGTTTGCCAGAACCCTTGCAATCTTTTATGCATAAAGAAATGAATAATTTAGTGGCTAATTCTACTAGGCCTGATATCAGAAGAAACACAGATAAAACAGAAGCCACTAAACATTTTATTGACTTAGAGGCTTATGGTCCAAATGCAGCCAATAATATGCCACTTATTTGGTCAGAAGCTGTAAAAAAATATTCAGAAGATACTTTATTAAAATATGGGTATGTGCCTTACCTGGTGGTGAACCAATTAGAAAAATTAACCAATGCTTTTCGTTCTAAAAACAAAGACAGCATTTTATTTTATGCTGCCGATTTAGGACATTATATTGGAGATGCGCATGTGCCTTTACATACTTCACTTAATTATGATGGTCAACTTACTGGACAAAAAGGTTTACATAGTTTATGGGAGTCTTTTGTGCCTGAATTAAGAATAGATCAATACCAATTGTACAATGCCCATAAAGCTACTTACATCAAAGATCCAAGTGAAGCCATTTGGATAGATATAAGAACTGCCGCAGCCTTAGTGCCTGAATTATTAGCCATAGAAAAAGAAGTTTCTATTCAGTTCAAGCCAGAAACAAAATACAAAACGCAAATGCGTTATGGTCGTGAAACAAAAGTATACACCAAAGAATTTGCGGAAGCTTATGCGAACGGATTAGGCCCTACTGTTAATAGGCAATTAATTGCCTCTGCGAATATGATTGCCGATTTTTGGTATACCGCATGGGTAAATGCAGGTAAACCTATTTTGACAACGCGTGAAATCTCTCCCAATCTTTCTGCGGAATTAAAATCATTTAAATTAAATCATTTAATTCAAGATGATTTGTTGTTAAGCAAGAAAGAAAAGCCAGAGAATTAGTTTTGCGCAAAACTATATTTTCAATTAAAATATTTTAGCAATTTGTTGGGCTAGTCTTTGACCATCCATCGCGGCACTTACAATACCACCTGCATAGCCTGCGCCTTCCGCACATGGATAAAGGTTTTTAATTTGTGGATGATGTAAAGCATCTGCATCTCTTGGAATACGCACGGGCGAAGAAGTCCGGCTTTCAGTGGCCACCACTATAGCATCGTTGGTATAATAACCTTTCATCTTTTTTCCAAAGGCTTTAAAACCTTCTTGTAAAGTACGGTGCACAAATGGAGGAAGTACTTCATTCAATGGCGCAGACTGTAATCCTGGTAAATAACTGGCCTCAGGTAAATCTGCAGATATTTTATTGGAACAAAAATCAATTAATCTTGCTGCAGGGGCAACTTGTAATCCACCACCTAGTTTAAAAGCGGCTTGTTCCACTTCTTTTTGAAAGGCTAATAATAACAAGGGATGATGCTCGGGTAATTCGGTTTTATTTTTCTTTAAAAAATGAGCAGCAGCAGGAACATCTATCTGGACTACCATACCACTATTGGCATAGGGGTTATCTCTTTTACTTGGGCTCCATCCATTCACCACAATTTCTCCAGGGGCAGTGGCGGCGGGTGCAATAATACCACCAGGACACATACAAAAACTAAATACCCCACGCTCACTTACTTGTTCCACCAAACTATAAGAAGCTGGAGGCAGGTTAGGGTCACGCGTTAAACAATGGTATTGAATTGAATCAATAATAGCTTGAGGATGTTCTACTCTTACGCCTAAGGCAAAAGGTTTGGCTTCAATGCTAATATTTTTTTCAAATAATAAAGTAAATATATCTCGTGCAGAATGACCCGTGGCTAAAATATAGGCAGCAGCTTTCATGCGATCTCCATCTGCCGTAATAATTTCTTGGATGCACTCTTTTTCAATCACAAAGTCTACTAATTTTTTTTCAAATAAAACTTTACCACCACTTGCTTCAATTTGCTCACGCATGGCTGTTATAATATGTGGGAGTTTATTGGTGCCTATATGGGGGTGTGCTTCGTATAAAATATTTTCATCGGCGCCAAACTGGTAAAAGAGCCTTAATATTTTATCGATGTTGCCACGCTTATTACTTCTTGTGTATAATTTTCCATCGCTATAGGTACCTGCGCCTCCTTCACCAAAACAATAATTACTTTCTGGGTTAACGATGCCTTCTTTATTTAAACTAGCCAAATCTCGTCTTCGGGCTCGAACATCTTTACCTCTCTCTATGATAATAGGTCTTAAGCCTAGTTGAATACATTCAAGGGCGGCAAATAAACCGGCAGGTCCGGCACCTATAATAATGACTTCTTTTGCGGAGCTTGGAAGGATGGGGAAATGAAGGGCTTGGGCAAAACGATGGCTTGGAGGCTCATTGATAAAAACGACGATGCTTAGGTTGACCCAAATTTGTTGTCGGCTTCGGGCATCAATCGATTTTTTAAGGATATGGTAGCCTTTGATGGTTTCAAGGGCTTGGCCTGTAATTTGACCAATGGCCTTTAAAAGGCTAGAATTTTCAGCCGCTTCGGAGGGCTTAAGTCGGATTTGTATAATAGTTTGCATGGGTTAGGTGTTTATCCTAAAAAAATGCTTTCATTAATATAGTGAGACCCCTAATGGGGAATTCCACTAAAAGGGTAGGTCGTCCCCTGATTCGTTGGTTGGTATATCAAAATAAGTGCTTGTTTCAGTTGGTGCAGTATTGCCTCCCAAGGCCACTGCTTCCATACGCCAAGCATCTAAATTGGTGATATAATTGTCCTTGCCATCTTTATTCCACTTAGACCCCTTTATATTAAAGAGTACTTTTACGGTATCGCCTAGGTTAAAGCGGTCAGGTAAGGCTGTACGGTCCTGTACACATTGAAATTTAACATAATTTGTGATGGTTTTTCCGTTGATATCATCGGTTTTTTCAATCACAAATTCCCTTGTTTTGAAGGTTTCTTTCCTCTGAATGATTTCGTATTTGGCAATCAATTTGCCGGTTAATTCGTAGCTCATAGTTTTAATTAAGTGAGTAAAGGTAGTATTTAAAGGTGAAATGGAAGTGGCCCGGCTTAAAAGCAAATAAGTATTAGTTTTTAGCAAAAAAAATACTTTAAAAAATAAGTGGATAACTAAGCCTTTTTAAGAAAAAGGATATATCTTGAACGCCTGATTAGGGAATAGAAAAGACGTGGTTTGTAGGGTTTTGGGGACATGTAAAAAAAAGGAAACAAAAAAGTTTTTTTTTCAACAATAAGTCGTCATATTCGCATTCCGGTTAACAATTCCTTAATCCAGAATTGGAACCTAGTTGGTACCCTTTTATAAAAATACAAAGAGCAAGAAAGTAAGATGGCTAAGAGCGCAGATTTAATTTGGAGTAATTGCTTAAAAATAATTAAGGATATTGTCGAATGGCAGCATTTTAAAACTTGGTTTGAACCTATTCAGCCAGTTGACTTAAAAGACAATGTTTTGATGATCCAAGTGCCAAGCCAATTTTTTTACGAATACATCGAAGAGCATTACGTTAACCTTTTAGCTAAGACTTTGAAACGTGAACTAGGCAAAGAAGCTAGACTAGAGTATCGTATCATGGTGGACAGTGGAAACAATAAAAAAGGTTCCATGGATGTTCCTGCCAGTGGTATGAAAACCTACAATAACAACGAGATGAACTTCCCGTTGGTGATTGACAACCCGGTGAAGAATCCTTTTGTGATTCCAGGGTTGAAAAAGATGCAAATTGACCCTCAGTTGAACCATAATTACCTATTTGATTCCTTTATTGAAGGGGATTGCAATAGGGTGGCGCGTCGTGCGGGCAAAACTGTGGCAGAAAAGCCAGGCGCTAATTCTTTTAATCCATTAGTAATATATGGAGGGGTTGGACTAGGAAAAACACATTTGGCCCAAGCCATTGGAAATGATGTTAAACGCATTCATCCAAATAAGGTGGTTTTGTATGTGAGTTCCGAAAAATTCATCAATCAGTTTCAAGACCATAGCCGTAACAATGCCATTAATGACTTTATTCATTTTTATCAATTAATAGATGTCTTAATTATAGATGACGTTCAATTCTTTAACAGAGCCGAAAAATCTCAGGATGCATTTTTTGCCATCTTCAATCACTTACATCAAAGTGGTAAGCAATTGGTTTTAACTTCTGATAAAGCACCTAAAGATTTAGAAGGATTACAAGAGCGTTTATTAAGTCGTTTCCGTTGGGGATTAAGTGCCGATATTCAAGTACCAGATTACGATACCCGTATCGAAATTTTGGAAAAGAAAATGAAAGCGGATGGTTTGGAAATGCCAAAAGAAGTTGTGAAATATGTGGCTTACAATATCAATACCAATGTAAGAGAATTAGAAGGAGCCTTAATTTCCTTACTCGCACAGTCCTCTTTGAATAAAAAAGAAATTGATGTTGAGTTAGCGAAGAAAGTATTGCGCAATTTTGTTAAAACAAGCAGCAAAGAAATTACCATTGATGCCATTCAAAAAATGGTATGTGAATTCTTTGAAGTGCCTTATGATAAGTTATTACAAAAAACACGTAAGCGTGAGATTGTACAAGCGCGTCAAATCACTATGTACTTGGCCAAAGCCTTTACTAAGAATTCTTTGAAGACCATTGGAGAACATTTTGGTGGTCGCGATCATACTACGGTTATACATTCCTGTCAAACAGTGAAAGACTTGATGGATACGGATTCTATGTTCAGAGAAAACGTGATGGAACTCACTCAAAAAGTGCAATTGGCCGCCATGTAAGCTGATCTTTTAAGACAAGATTTAATCAAATAACAATATTATAGTCCGGAACGAACTTTATTTGAGTTTATTCCGGACTTTTTTTAGGTATTTAAGGTCAAGCTGCTTATTTTTGCAGCCCTCGAAAGAGGTTTTGGAGGAGAGGTGGATGAGTGGCTGAAATCAGTAGTTTGCTAAACTGCCGTACGGGTTAAACTGTACCAAGGGTTCGAATCCCTTCCTCTCCGCTCTCATTTAGT
>JAPLEP010000026.1:0-75625 GCA_026391155.1 Bacteroidota bacterium | reverse complement strand
CTTCAGATGTGTATTATGGAAGGCAAGAACAAATCCTACAGAAAAGAGCACTCATTAAACAACAGTCCCTAAAAAGACGAAAACAACTATTTTTAAAAGAAAAAATCCTACATTTAAACAACGAAACCCTCTACAACTAAATCGTCCACTTTCTTTGACGACATACAATAAAATTATTCCCAAATTTTCCATTCAGCCTTACCTGAATTCCACATTTCATTTATTTCCAATTTATCTTTTAAAGAATCCATTGGTTTCCAAAATCCACTATGAAAGTTTAGATTTAATTCACCCTCCTTAGCAAGTTTCTCTAACGGCTCTTTTTCCCAAACGGCATCATCTTCATTTTTTATATAATCAAAAATTTCTGGCTCACAAACAAAATAACCTCCATTTATCAATGAATTATCTTCGTCTTTTTTTTCTGAAAAACTTACTACATCATTATTAATGCCTGTTTTCATGAGTCCGAATCTTCCCTGCGGAACTATTCCAGTAACTGTACATTTTTTTCCACTTTTTCGGTGATTTTCAATTAGTTTTTCAATATTAACATTTGATAATCCATCCCCATATGTTAATAAAAATGGCTCATTCCCTATATATTGTCTTATTTTTTTTATTCTACCCCCTGTCATTGTGTTTAAACCTGTATCTACTAAAGTAATTTTCCAGTTTTCAGAAGCATTATTATGAATCTGCCTAGAATTATCACTTAAGTTAATAGTTAAATCAGATTGATGTAAGAAGTAATTCGCAAAATATTCTTTTATAAAAAACCCTTTATAGCCCAGACAAATTATAAACTCATTGAACCCATAATGACTATAAATTTTCATTATGTGCCATAATATTGGCTTGCCTCCAATTTCAACCATAGGTTTAGGTCTTGTATCTGTTTCTTCTGAAATTCTTGTACCATACCCGCCTGCCAATAAAACAACTTTCATAATTTTTACTTTTTATAATTAAATAGTAATAGAATAATAAATCTATCAGGAATATTATAGCTTCTAATTTTCATTTACCACTAAGCATTTTAATGCGCACCAAGTGACTATTGTTTTTATAATTTGAACCCTATTAACAAAAAATCAAACAGATATTGTGTTTGATTGTTAACTGAACTTCTATTTGAAAGTATCAACAAGTACCAATCGGCCCAATGGACCAACACTAATCCAAACCTCCTACATCAATTTCATAAAAACCCCCACCTCTTTCAACTTATCTTCAGTAAATTCCTGAGGTAAATACAGGCCTACACGTATTTTTTTATCTATTAAAGTTTCAGCTTTTTCGATAAGGTTGTACAAATAAGCCTTGTCTATATCGCCCACCAAAACTAAATCTACAAAGGGGCTGTTTTTTCCTAAAGCAAGGTCGCCGGTTAAATATACTTCGTCTACATTGCCTAATTTATCCAAGACATTTTCAATTATCTGATCTAAACCTACATATTGCATTATCACCCCTCTTAAGCTTTTAAACATAGGGTGCTTGGTATTAACCGTATAATTTTTGGTTTTTGTATTAATAGTTTCGGTATGCTCCTGTATGAGTTGCATCTCCGATAACTTATTCAATTCTAATCGTACGGTATTGCTACTTACACCTAAATCACGCTCTAAGCCGCGCAAATACACAGTACTAGCAGGGTTGAGTAGCAATTTAGTAAGTAGTTGTACTCTAATTTTTCCAGTAAAAATTTTATCTAAGATCATTGGGGTAGATGAATAGCATAATAAGGTATAAGACGGCTCCGCCTTTCTGAGTCACATGAAAGATGAAAAATACTCAATTCAATATTATATAATGATGCAATATTGAGTAGTAAAAATAAGAATAAACGAGTATATTACAAAAAAATTAAATGCAAATATTAGTTTGCCTTAGAAATCTCTACCCCCCCCACCGTCATATCCAATATCTTGGTTTGCAAGCTAGGGTCCAGACGTTCAAAAATGCTATTATTGCTAATAAACTCAGGCACTAATTCCTTCATTTTACCAACTAATTCCATTTCGTTGGATACCTTGGAAGCCGAAGTCACTAATAAACTAAGGTCGTTAAAGCTGGATAAAATAGTATTTAGTTCCACTTCCCTCACTTTGGCAATGAGTATTTTATCGTGGTAAGTGGCCAGGGTATTTTCGGAGTCGTTTAATAGTTCCTCATACAATTTTTCACCAGGTCTAAGGCCGCTATAGGTTATGTTAATATCAATATTAGGAATCATCCCATACAATCGAATCATTTTCTTAGCCAAATCTGCAATGGCCACTGGTTGGCCCATGTCAAATACAAATATTTCACCTCCATTGCCCATACTGCCTGCTTCTAATACCAATTGGCAGGCTTCGGGTATGGTCATAAAATAACGGGTAATATTGGGGTGGGTAACCGTTAAAGGCCCGCCTTTTTCTATTTGATCCTTAAACCTATTTATCACCGATCCATTACTACCTAATACATTACCAAAACGTGTAGTTATAAATTTAGTAGAAATATTTTTTTCATTAGACAAGCCTTGTACATAAATTTCGGCCATACGTTTACTTGCCCCCATTACATTGGTAGGGTTAACCGCTTTGTCGGTACTAATCATCACAAACCTTTCGGCATGGTATTTAACGGCTAAGTCCGCAATAATTTTAGTACCAATCACATTGTTTCTTACCGCTTCGGTAGGGCACAATTCCATCATAGGCACATGCTTATAAGCTGCCGCATGATATACATAATGGGGCTTGAAACTATCAAACAAACCTTCGATTCTTTTTTCGTTGGTGATGTCTGCTAAAAAAGAAATGCAGTTGATGCGTGTGCCACGCTCTTGCAATTCTAATTCAATATTGTGTAATGGTGTTTCGGCCTGATCGCACATAATAATCATCTCGGGTGCATAAGGAATGAGTTGACGCACAATTTCACTTCCTATAGAACCTGCGGCACCTGTAACCAATACACGCTTGCCTTTGATTTGCGAACGAATTTGATTGTTGTTGATGACAATAGGATCACGCTCTAATAAATCCTCAATCTTTATGCTTTGCAATTGATTGCTGGTAAATTTACCCTCGGCCCAACGGTCATAAGCAGGTACGCTTAGTACTTTGATATCATGGTCCAAACAAAAATCCACCAATTCATTTTTTCTTTTGGTAGGAATGGTAAAGCTGGCGATAATTAATTCATCGATAGGCTGAATAGGTACTAGCTTGGTAAAATCTTCATAACGTATTACCTGTATCCCATTTAAATTTTTCTTCGTCTTCTTTTTATCATCATCAACAAAAGCCACAATATTGATATTGCTGGCGCCATCATTTTCTAAAACACGCTGTGTAGCTACTCCTGTATCTGCAGCACCAAAAATAACTACATTCTTTTTTTTCATTTTATAGTTTTTGGCATAGGCAAACAAAAACTTTACCAGTACACGGTAACTTACTAATATCAAAAAACTAAAACCTGCATATACAATTACCACCACACTACTCAATACAAATTCCTGGCTATACCTATAAGAAACACTGTTTACAATAAACAAAATAGCCGCAGAGCCTATCACCGATATACTTATTTTAAAGGCATCCTGTATGCCCGTATACCTTACAATACCTGCATAGGTTTTAATGGAGGTAAATACCAAGGCATTGGTAATAAATACCAAAACAAAAGTATTTAAAACCGCTTCCCAGCTTAACCCCACCAAGGTTAGGTTTTGCTTAATGGCAATGGCTAGGAATAAGGAAAATAAAGTACCCCCAATGTCTAATGAAAATATTATCCACCTAGGGACAATACTAAAATTTTTAAACATGATTTTTGATTTTGGATGTTCCATACAACGGGGGGATTGTATTTATTAATTTATGCTACTAATTTTTTATACAAATTTGAAAACACTAAATACAAGACAGTTAAAAATCCTGCCAAAAAGCCGCCTAAAATAAGTGACTTTAATTTGCCTACTTTTTCTTTTTCAAGTGGTAAGATAGGACGATCAATGACTTGTATCAAGGGTGTTTCTTTTCTTAAAGTAACCTTGGATAGTTCCAATTGTGCCACCAACTGTGTTAAAATAGCTGTATTGGCTTGCACATCTACCTGCCTGCGTTTGCCGGGTGAACTTTTTACATTCAAAGCCGGGTTTAAATTATATACATTGTCACTAGCTGCGGCAACCCCAGTTATGGCATTGTTTAATTCGTTACGAATGCTATCGGTTTGCCTTTGTAAAATTTCGGTATTTAAGCGCGATTTTTTACTCTTGGTTTCGATGTAAAACTCCGATGTCTCCTTGGCTAAGTTTTCACAAAATGCTTTGGCAAATTTTTCACTTTCACTTATTACTTCAATACTAGTGATAGATACTTTTTTATCTTTTTGATTGATGGATAATGTTTTTGGATCGGTCAAGTTTTTAAAAATAGTTTGCAAAATAGAATCCTGTTGCAAACTAAAATTAGTTCTATCGGCATTGGGTAAAAAAACGATGTTTTTTAATTCAGGTTTTTTAGTCCATTTTTCTCTGAGTTCATTAATTTGAATATAGTATTCGGCCAAACTAATAGTATCTCCTTTAACCACAATAGGGTTTAATAAAGTTTTTTCTACTAGTAAACGGCTTTTCATAAGCTCCATTAAATTGGTTCCTGCAAAGGCGCCACCTCCACTAGATCCTAAATCAATACCAAAACTACTGGCTAAGCCCATTGCACCACTTAAGCCGCCTCCACCACCTTTATCTTCTTCCAAAGCAAAAGTTAATACTGCCTTATAAGTAGGTTTTTGAAATAGGGCATACACTAGTCCAATAGCTGCGCCTATAACACCTGCAAGAAAAATAATTTTCCATTTGGTTTTGAGATAGGCTACCCATTCCTTTATTTTTTGAATCAATTCCTTCAAAGAAATCTCCTCATTATTTTCAGAAATATTATTTGCATCCATATTTAAATTTTCTGCCATAATGAATAAATTATTTAGACAACAATTTTGCAGTAGCTAAGGCTGTAAACACCTGGGCTAATACAGTAGTAAAAGTTAAGATCGTAGACAATGGTTTTTCAATTTTTTCATTGGTTTCTGGGATGACTACTTCACAACCAGGTAAAATGGCTGGGTTAATTCTAAATAATCCAAAATGTCTGGTACGGCTTGATCTTCCATTGGCATACACCACATAGGCACGGCCACGGCGTGCATATTCCGAAATTCCCCCTGCTGAAGAAATACATTCTCCAATGCTTAAGCCATCCCTGTACACAATATTGGTAGGTCTTAAAACTCCACCACTAATTTTTACACGGTTGTCCATTTTAGGAATTACAATTTCATCCTTATCTCTTAAAACTAAATCATATTCTGAACCTGGATTTTTTACAATTTGGCTAATATCAATGGCAATCTGATAATAATCATCTTCCATTTCTTTCATCAAATTATCCAAAGTGTCTTTTAATTTTTTCTTTTGAATATTTGGATCTAATATAGTAGTCGTAGTAGTGGCATTGGCTGTTTTTACTAAACTCTCTTTATCTGCTTCCTGCTGTGCTTTAAACTTTCTATTATAAGCCTCCTCAATACTTGTTTTAGTTTCATCTGATTTTAAAGAATCAATATTGTTCCTGCTTCTTTTGATATACGCCCCTTCGCTATAAGCATCACTAATTAAGCCACCCGATCTACGCACAATATCACTTACTCTATCCACCCTAGTGCTTAAAGTGTATTTACCTGCACTTTGCACTTGTCCAGAAATAGTGACTACCTCTGGTTTTACAAAGCCTACTTTTTTAGTTATCGTAACTACATCCATAGGTTGCAACACAAAATTTTCGTGGCCTGGATTAAAACTCAAATCACCATTGATTTCGGTGGTTAAGATGGTGGCTACTTTATTGGAATTTACTTTATCGGTGTATTGAATTTGTCTTGCTACCTCAATTTGTTTATTGGCTGAATAATTAAAACCACCTGCCATTAAAATAAGGTCTTTCACGGTCATACTATCTACATAGTTAAACTTTCCTTGTGACCTTACTTCACCTAATAAATCCACAGTCAATGAATCTCTTAAATCTACCACAGAATTCACATACAATTCATCCTCTCTTTGTAGTTCTATATTCTCCGCTGCGTTTCTTTGCAAAGCCTTGGATAAATTAATGGTAATTAATTCTTTTAATAAATTAGGTTTTAAACGAATGAGTTGTGCACGTCCAATAAAGGCATCTTCTCTTAAACCATCTGCTCTTTGTATTAAATCACTAATGCGCATGCCTGGAGTTAATTGATATACATCTGGGCGGAAAACCGCACCAGATAATTTTACTCTATTTTGAAAACGATCTAAAATTTTAGAAACACTAATCACATCCCCACCCTGTGGCTGGTATTTTAAATAATCGGCAGCAGCTAAATCCTTCACTGCTTTTTCTTTGTCATTTTTTTGAATGATTTTTACCCAAGCAGTATAGGCCGTATCATCAAAGCCCCCTGCATATTGCAAATAGCTATTAAAGTTTTCGTTGGATCCAATTTCAAAAATACCCGGACGCTTTACTTGTCCTTTAATTTCAAAACGATTTTTATAAGGAGGAATACGAATTACGTCATTGTCTTTAACGGTGACCATATTGGACTGGTCGCCGTTTTTCATAAAGGCATACAAGTCTATTTTTTTAAATAGCTTATTGTCTCTAATTAATTCAATATCACGGTAAGAACCTATTTCATTGGGGCCACCTGCTTCAGCTAGTACGCTTAATACATTGGACAAAGAAGATACATTCAATTTACCTGATTTTAAAGCACCAATTACCGTTACTTGAACCGTTCTAATATCGCCCACTGTAATGGCTATTTTAGTTTCGCCAGTTTTAATGCTTGGATATGCAGTTTTAGCCATTTGTGTCTTGATGGCATCAATAGCTGCTTCAATGCTTAAACCTGCCACTTTTACTTGGCCCACATTGTCTATTTGTACACGACCCTCTTTAGTGACTGTTAAATCGCTAGTATATTCTTGAACCCCATATACTACTAAGCTTAATACATCACCAGGCCCAACAATATAGCTAAGTGGTGTAGCCATGTTTTGATTGCCTGCATAACCAGTAGTGGTTTGCGCAAACAATTCCGAACCATAAATCAATGGATTGATTTTAGAAGGCTCCAAAAATTCTAAATTGGTGCTATCAGTTTTGGTGTTTAATCCGGTGGATTTATTTCTAGTTTTTTTAGTAAGCGGCGATTTATTGGCATTGTTGCCCCCTGCTTTTGCACTACTTAACTTGGCTTTTAACTTTGCAAACTCGGTGGCCGACATCCCTTTGGCAATGGCTTGTTGTTCCACCTGGTCAATCGTAAGGCCTGCTTGTTTAAGCTGTCCTTGTATTTGACTTATTTCGGCATCGGTTAAAGCATCTACTTTGACTGTACTTAAGTCCTTGGAAGACAATAAGTTACCTCCAGCCTGGGCCTGAACGCCCAAAGAAGATAGCGTTAAAAATAATAATACAGTGCTTACAAAAAGCAGCTTGACTAATTTCATAATTTAAATTTTTACAATTTTTGATATGGCTTCGCCTTGCTTAGTCCCATAAGATACATGAAGGACTAATGCACAATGATTTATGCGAATTATTATCGGTACAAAAATAAGAAATAAGCTTGTATTTAAACCATTTATAATGGGGTCAAATAGGCTTGTTTACTCATTCTTGAATAAGGTTTGGGGGGATTGGTACAAAGGTACTAATAAATACTAAAACTATTGCTTAATATTTTGTTATTTTATTGATATTATTTGGTTGATAATCATATACTTATAGATAAAATTTGAATTGGTTAGTATTTATATTTTAATATATCTTTGACTATCCCCCATTAACACATTAAGTTGCCTACAATGAGGAAACAACAACAGTTTCTTAAAAATATCAAATTCACATTAGATGCTATTGATATATTGATCGCCTATAGCCTGGCTGCCTATATATTTAATCAATACCAAATTGCTCATTTTAGCTTTTACTTTTATATCGTTTCCTGCGTTTTGTGGTTTACGATGTCCATTTTCACCAAATTGTATGCAGAAAGACGTTCTAATAAATTTTCAGAAGAAATTGTCACCATTGTTTATCAATGCATCCTATTTGCGATTAGTTTAAGTTCCTTATTATTTTTCTTGAGTCTAAATAATAAGTACTCCTCGGTTTTTATATTGGTTTATGTTTTTATTACGACGCTTTTAGTCATTGTTACCAAATACTTAATTAGAAAAAAAATTCATGCAGCCTTAAACAAAGGCAATTATTATGATAATGTTTTGTTGATTGGTTCTAATTTGGCTGCTGCTAACTTTTTTGAAACAGTTCAAAAATATTATTACTATGGCTACAAATGTGTAGGCTACTTAGACAGCAACAATAATTTTAACAATGACTGCACTTATTTTGGCGAGATTGAAAATTTAGAAGCTACTATTGAAAAAGAAAACATTGACGAAGTTTTTATTGCCCTAGCAAGCAATGAAAGTAAAAAAATACAACACTGTATTAGTGTTTGTGACAGAAAAGGCATTCGGGTAAGAATGTTGCCAGACCTTAGTGAATATACATCCTCTTCCATTTACATTAACAATATTGGTTTATTGCCAGTGGTGAATGTGGGACATTTACCCTTAGATCGTAAAGAAAATAAATTATTAAAAAGGATATTTGATTTTATTTTTTCTTTGGTATTCTTTTTAACCACAGGTGTTTTTTTATTTCCTCTCATCGCCCTCATTATTAAATTAACCAGCAGGGGGCCTGTATTTTTTAAACAAGAAAGATGGGGCATCAACAACAAAAAAATAATTTGTTACAAGTTTAGAACCATGATTAAAAATAGTTCAGACTTGGACGAAGACGGTAAATACAATCAAGCCATTAAGAATGATCCGCGTATAACTTTTATTGGCCATATTTTAAGAAAAACAAACTTAGATGAGCTGCCACAATTTTGGAATGTACTTATTGGCAATATGTCGGTGGTAGGACCAAGACCACATCCAACCCCCTTGAATATAGAATCCATGCAAACCGTGGACAATTATATGTTACGCCACTTGGTTCTGCCAGGCATTTCAGGTCTAGCGCAGGTGAATGGCTGCAGGGGAGAAACTAAGACCACCGAGGAAATGCAAAGAAGAATCAACTTTGATTTGTATTACATTCATAGATGGAATTTTTGGTTGGACATTCAAATCATTATTCAAACTGTGGTGAATATTGTTCGTGGAGATCAAAATGCTTATTAGCAATAATTTATAATCATGTTTTTAAAAAAGCTGGGGGTATATATTGTTTTTGGGTTTGCTGTATTTTCATTAAAAGCACAACCTATTTGGGAAAACCCCAATGCCAAAGTCTACAGCTACCTAAGCAGAATGGCCCAAAAAGGCATGGTTGAATTTGATGATATTATTCAACCAGTTTCTAGAGATAAAATTACACAAGCTTTAAAAACTATTGCTTTTAAAAAAGCGCAACTTTCTATAATTGAATTAGAAGAATTAAATTTTTATTTGCAGGAATATCCCATTTCAAGAAGTAATTTAAATAATTCTGATACCGCCATCATCAACTTTTTAGTAAAGGACAATTATGCCAGATGGAGAACTTTAAACCTTCAAGCCAAAGACTATAGTTTTAATATAGACCCCATTATAGCGGATAAAATTATTTTAGGCAATGGCAATAACATTAACCAAGTGAGCAATGGAATTCAACTTTGGGGCACAGCAGGCAAGCATATTGGTTACCAACTGTTTTACCGTGATTATACTGAAAAAGGTACAGTGCGCAATTATTATACGGTGAATGTTTTAAGTTTTAAAAGAGAAGATCCAACTACAGCCATTATTTTAGTGGGCTTGAACGATGACCGTAAAATAAACTATTCGGAAATAAGAGCCAATATCAATTATAGTTTTAATAAAGGCATGCTAAGTTTTGGTAAAGATAGAATGCTTTGGGGCTATGGAGAAAATGGTAGAATTGTGATGTCTGATTATGCACCCACTTATCCATATTTAAGATTTGATTATGAACCAATTAAAAATTTGCATTTCAATTACCTTCATGCTTGGTTAAACAGCAATATGGTTGATTCTAATGCCAGCTATTTAACCCATACCGGTGGAGTAAGTGGAGATGTACGTGTGTTATATAAGCCTAAATTTTTAGCTACCCATTCTATCAGTTTCAAGCCTAAACTAGGACTTGATATATCCATTGGGGAATCCATTGTATACAGTGATAAAATGGATCCTGGATTTTTAATCCCCATTAATATTTTCAAAGTATACGACAACAATAAAAGTAATTATTTGATTAATGCAGGGTCCAACTCTCAACTTTTTTTTCAATTAAGTTCCCGCAATCAAATTAAAAATACCCATTTATACGCCACGGTTTTTATTGATGAATTAAGAGTGGCTACCATGTTTGATAGTAAAAAATCCCGAAACCAATTAGGATTAACCATGGGTGCTTCTACCGCAGATAAATTTGTGTCCAACTTAACGCTGGGTGGTGAATATACATGGGTGAACCCTTTTGTATACAGCAACTTAATTCCTGCCCAGTATTATACGCAATATGATTATAGTATAGGTGATTGGATGGGTAATAACTTTGATAGATTATTATTTTATGGGAAATACACACCCAAACCAAGATTGCACTTATATGCGCATCTTCAAAGAATTAGAAAGGGTGGGCCTGGTACCATTTTACAACAATACACGGCCGAACCACAACCTAAATTTTTATTTGAATTTCAGAAAAATAGATTCGAGATTTTGTTAAAAGCAGATTACGAACTAGTTAATAATTTGTATTTATTTTCAAGTACACAATTTATACATAGCGTTAGTTACAATAAAAAAACAACCGATGAGCCTATATTTCAATTAGGCTTTAGCTATGGGCTTCCGTAACAAATAATAAGCCCACCCAGGTCCAGAAAGGAAAGGCGCCCATGGGTCCTTCTAAAAAAACATCGAAACTTGCATTGAATAAAAAGGCCATCAAGATACAAGCAATAGCCAAAGATTTTATACTTGTCTGTTTTTTGAAAATAGGTTTCAGAATTAGATAGATCCAATACAGCCATACAAAAAATATAAGCACCCCAAACCGGGCCATAATATTTAAATGAAAATTATGGGGCGACCGCAAATCTTCATCCGAAGTTAAAATATCATCAGACTGCGCTAAGCTCATACCCAAACCTTTGCCTGTGGCAAAATATTGTTTACTAAAACTGTAATCCAAAATATTACCCCACCAAAGCACCCTCCATAATATATTTTTTTCCAAAGTAGGGTCATCCGAAGTGGCTGCTAATGAAACCACATTTTTTTCTAATTGATCAAATCCTGTTGCACGACCTTGAAAGTTTTCTTTTACTTGAACTGTTAAATACAAAGGGATGACAATAATCAAGGCCCAAGGAATATATTTCATAAAGGGCTTCGATGATGTTTTTACTTTTTCATTCTTTGAAAAATATAAAAAACAAAACAAACCAATTATATAAGAAATCATTCCGGACCTACTATAGGCCGACAAGGTTAGAAAATCAAAAATAATTAATAAGAGCAGGCCAATTTTCCATTTGGTAGTTAATCTATCTGCATACAGCATAACTAAAATGGTACTAATTAATAAATGTACGCCCATGTCTCCATTTTTATAGAGCATAAGTGGAACATTTCCAAATACTGCAAACTTTTCAAAAAATGGAACAAAATATTGTAAAATAAAATTTAAAAGCGCCACCAAAGGAAACCATTTATAAATCACAAACAGCCTATCCCATATTTCCTCTTGTTGATTGGCATATAAAAAAATAATAAAAACAAACCAACCATATTGAAAAATAAAGGAATCTCTCACTACTTCCATGAAAGGATAGGCAATTAAGCCCCTAAGAATATAAACAAAACTAAGTAGTAGTAAAAAGACAAATATTTTAATGCGTTTGTCCCAATAAATAATTAAAATTTTTCTGTTTAAAAAAAGTAATGTAATTCCACCTAACCAGAGTGTTTCGGCCAAATAACTGTAGGCTATGCCTTTATTTAAAAAGACATAGAAAGCCATCACTAAAAAATAGAATCTTAAATATAATTTTTTAATGAGCTCCATTAAAAAGATATTTTATAGCAAGATTAAATTGGAAATTAAATTTATCAGAATCGATGCCTGGTTCAGCAAATTTATCAATACTTATATCTTTGACATTTTTTAGCCAACGATAATTCAAGGAATTTGTATTCATAAATGAACTAGAAATAATAATATTTTTAATAGGAGAAACCTGAATTTCAGCCCCGCCATTTAAATCTACCCAATAAGCATCTGCCCTTGAATAGCCCAATAAACCAGTTAAATAGGCATAATGATAAAAATCGCTATTGTGCACCAATCTTTCTACAAATATGCCAATTTTATTGTAGCCCTTATGCCAGCTTAATGTAATAGATTGGCTATTGGAACCTGGTCCAATACTTGCCCCTAAATTTTGTCCTTCATTGGTATAGCCCTGTCTAATACTTGAACTGGTATACCAACTGGTTACTCTTGGTGGGCCAAAGGGTACTCCGGGTATAAAAATTTGTCTTGGATCCATCAATTGCAGTTGTGTTACTTCAACCGCTAATTTAATATAGGAATTGGATTTATTGAATAGGAATAATTTAGAGGCCCCAAAAACAAAGCCTGTGCGCACAGAATCCGTGAAAAAATGACCAGGTGCTGCAGATTGATTGGGTTGTCCAATTTCTGCATAAAATTCTGCATGATCTCTTGGCATTAGATACCTAAACATAAGCGAACCCATGTTCATTAGGTTTTGATCTGCAGTCATTTTGCTTAAATTGAAAATACTATCTGTATTATAGCTTTGTTGTACAAAACTATAGCCAATATAAAAATTTTGCATCCATTTTGGATTCCAATTAATGGTATAAGCCTGAATATTCCTTGGACTGGCTATTTTTTTCTCAATAGCCCCTGGCCAAATAGTGCTCATGATGCTATCATCGGGATGCATATAATCAATATTTTCTAACTGCCCATAAATGGCATTGAATTCAAAATTTCCAATTTTTGTTTTAATAGGCTTATTGGTTTGAAAATAAGCATGCATAAAACCAGCAGCATTATTGGTAAACATCAAAGCATTTCTTTGCCCTGGACCCCACCAAATATTTTCATTTGATACCCCAAAAGAAAATTTATCCAATTGAATACCCAATCTAGATTGTCCTAAATAAAATTTATTGATGGGGGCGCGGCCAAATTGTCGATAGTCATCGATATTGTTTTCGATACTATAAAAATATCGGGTCCACCAATTGTTGTCTAATCTATTACCTTTAAATAGTTCTTGTTGTAAATTCTCCCCTCTAATATATTCTGGTTGTAGGTTTAAATCTATAAACTTCCATCTAATATTTGCACCAATACTATACCTTTCTTGAAAGCCTTTGGCGGGAAGTAAATTCCCATCATTGTAACTAATAGGTAAATTGGTATTGTTTTGAAAATTATTAGTGAATTGAAAGCCGCTTAAGTATACCTTATTATTGTCCTTAACTTTTTTATTAGTTAAATTTTGAAACAGGCTGGTAGATCTTACTAAAAAAGAATTATTCTTTATAAGCTCACTATCTTCTATTTTTCCAATCAATTGTTTATCACGATAATAATCGCTCAACTTGATTTCATCCAACAAGGCCGTTTGCTGTGCATTTCCTTTGATGGCAAAGGCTAATAAAAATATATAGACTAGCTTTTTTACCATAGGAAAATTGTATTTAAAAATGCATAAAAATTGCCAGCACTATTCCCATCTACCCATTGATAATTTCTTGAATTCACCCATTCCATATTGGCACTAAAAAGTATATTTTTATATCGATACCTAGATTGTATACCATAGGAATAATCATCCCATTTAATAGTTCTTAATCCCAAATCCTCCACGCCACTTACTAGCGCCATTGGATTATTGGCAATATGGTTAAAAATAAGTCCCACCTTATTCCAATGGTTATTGTAACTAAAACTAAAGGTTTGAATATTGTTTCCAAATCCAGCACCAGATCCTAAAATTTGATTTTGATTGGTATACCCTTCTAATATTGTACTATGCTCATAAAAGTTGCCTGCATTGCGGTGCAAATAACTAGGGGTTTGCGCTAATTTCAAAGCTTCTACGCCAAGGTCTAAATATTTTTGATCGGTTAGCGTAAATAATTTTTTAAACCCTAAGATATAGGCAGTAGAATGCGACATATCCAACCATAGATCTCTAAAGTTTTCCTTGGCATCATTGTAGGCAAACTGATAATACAATTCGGCATGGTCCTTAGGGAAAAACCATCTAACACTAATAGCAACTAATTGGTCTCTTGGAAAAGTGTCGCTTACTGCTGCAGTAGCACCAAAAAAGGCGCCAATTACAGGAAGTTTATCATTTACTAAACCACTAACCTTTGAAGCGGTATAAGTTTGTATAGAACGATTAACACCGAATGTAATATTTTTTAAAAAGGAAGGGGTATAATCAAAAGCCAAAGAACTCAAATACCTATCGCCTATTCTTATGTTTCTTTTCTTGAGCCCATAATTTTCAAATACTTGACTAGAATCTTTTGTGAGTGTTCCTCCAATTAGATGAAATTGAAAAGTTCCTAAAAAATTCTTGATGGGGCGATTGGTTTGTAAGCTATAATGAAAAAATCCTGTTGCATTATTACTCATCAAGATAGAATTGTAAATGCCTGGCCCCCACCATAAATTTTCGGTGCCTGCACTTACTGTAATTTTTCCTAAATCGTATCTAATAGAACTTTGCCCAGGTAAAAATTTACGATACCCATTAGATCCTTGACCCCAATAAGGGCTTGTGGTATAGCTTTCATTAGAAGCATTTACATACTCAGGCTTTAATTGAACATTCAAATTGCCCCAATGTAAAAATACTCCAGTACTGGTTTGGAATTGATAGCCTTTGGAATAAGACATGGCCCCATCATTGCCTCCATAAGGTCGTTGGCTATTGTATTTTTGAGAAAAATTAAAAGGTAATAAGCTGATGCTAAAATTCTTTCTATTAATTAATTCCCCTTCATAATTTAAGTTGGTGTCTATTAAAGAAATTATTTTTTTATAACTTAATTTATTGTTGGTATAATAAGGTCTTTGGCTTAAGGTATTTTCAATAGGAAGTTGGCCTAGCAAGGTTAAATTTCTTATTTGTTCATCCATATCGGTAAAGCCAACTGGTATAGTAAAAAGCGCATGTTCTTTATTAGCAGCATCTATTATTTCAGGTTTTAAAATTCTTTTTAGCGAGTCCTGTATTTTTAATGTTTCAAGATCATTGAGTAATTCTTGTTTTTGTTCTAAAATTGAGTTTCTTTTTTCATCCAGTTTGGATAATTTAAAATCTAAGTTTTCAATATTATCTGCAATGGTATTAATTTTTACTTTCTTAAGGCCTGATAACTTATTTTCAGAAATGGAGATACCATCTATATTAATTTTATTGTTCCAAAAAAACAATTTAGAGTTAGTTAGGGTTCTAAAATCTACTTTTGGTAGATTTATTTTTATTTTACCAGTTGCTATCGAATTATTTTTTGTAGCTACAGTTTCAGGTTTTGCTGAAATAGCTTTTTTTGCTTTTTTAGGAAAATGGATAATTTTAATTTTACTAAATAAACTATCCGTTTTTTCTAGCCCTTTACTGAAATTTTGATTGAATTGATTTTTTAAAGTTTTAATATTGGTCTTTTGGGCAGTAACAGCACTATAGGAAAAAGTGCAGGCAATAAAAACAAAGGACAAAACCCAGGGCCTGATAGTAAAAATGTGAAATTTTGTCCAATTCATGGGCCAAAGATAGCTGAAAAATACAGAAGCTTATTTATACTTATTAAGTATTTTTATAAATTGTTTTTTGAAGATGCTTTCATGCAGAATAGACAAATGTAAAATACTAAACCAAAGCAAGGAACTAAGGCCTATCGTGGCCACCCGGATATATTCATTTATAATCAAATACTTAAATAAGAATGCTATAACTACATAAGGTACAATAGATATTATTTGATGCAGTAGTATTTTACTAAAATGCTGAATATTAAAATGTTTTCTAGAGAAATAGATAAAACTTGAGCAAACTGTTAATTCGGTTATTAAAATAGTTAAAGCCTCTCCATTTTCTTTGTATTGTTTGACCAATAAAAAGGTGAATACTAAGCTTACAATAGTTCCAAATATGGCAGATTTTAATATAGCAGCATCTTTAGATAAGGCACTCAAAATTTGGAAACCAAAGATGGTGGACATACTTACAATCAAAATAATAGGGGCAGTTATTTGCAAAGGCAGTACTGAACGTTCAAAATTGCTTCCAAATAGTATATAAATAATTTCAGGTGCACAAAGCGTCACCAATATAAAACTTGGTAAGCCAATACTTAGTATCACATAAAAACATTGCTCGACCATGGTATTGAATTTTTCCATATTCCCTTCATGAAAAGCATTCATCATACTTGGAAACATGGCAGCCGAAATAGCTGCAAAAACTGCAATAATTAATTTATTTAATTTTAATGCAGAAGAATAATAACCCACACTTTCGGTATCTGTTAAAAAACCTAGGATAACCGTATCTAATTGCAAATAAATACTAATAAAAAAAATAGTCAAAAACAATAAGAACAATGGCTTAAGGTGTTTGACTAAACTTATATTTTTAAAACTAAAATTATTTAGGCTAATAAATTTAAATACATATCTTATATTAATCATGCCAAGTAGTACATTCAATCCTACTTGCATTTTCATATAAGTTAAATAGTCATTGCTTGTTTTGATAAAAACAAAAACGCAAACAATAAAAATTAATCTAATAAAGAAAAAACGAAGGGCAATAAATTTAAATTGATTCAAGCCAATAAAAAACCATTCTAAAATAAATATTTGTAGGAAAAAGAAAACCAAGGACCAACTAAATAAATCTTGATGGATATTTAACTTATTTACATACAATAGGCTAGCGCCAAAAACAATACTTAGTAGTACGGTGATAATTAAATTGATTGAAAATATCTCCACCAATAGCTTCGCTAGGCCTTCTTTGTTTTGTTGTAGCTTGGCTATTTCTCTTACCCCATAAATGGGTATACCAAAGGCGGCCACTAATATAAAATACCTGGCATAACTGTCTGCAAAATTTAAAAGCCCAATATGCGATGGCCCTAAAACCCTTGCTAAATAAGGAAAAGTAATGAGTGGAAACAAAACCTGCGAAATGGCTAAGACAACATTATAAAATACATTTTTTTGCGTTTCCATATTGTTGCTGTTTATCGGTAGCTGGCATCTACCAATAATTTGTATAGATTTTTTAACATGGGTCCGATGCGCCTAATTTTATAGGCTAGTGGAATGCCATAGATATATTTTTTTTCAAGTACTTCTTTAAAAAAATCAGCACTAGGTTGCGAGTTGGATGCTTTAGTATGATTCGCCATTAGTTCTTTACAAAAAGATTGCATTTCGACTATTTCTTGCAAATTGTGTTTTTGATTGCTAAAAATTCTATTATCGGTTCTGATAGGTCGGCAATGTTTCATTTGAACAGCATGCACTACCGCTGTTTTTGTTTTACCTATGATTTGCTGAATGGTAGGTATTAAATACACATCGGTGCCTGTACCTGAAATACTTTTATTTAAGTAAGGCCCTGCGGCTAAAAATACTTCATAAGCATAAAAAGGGGACATAATTTCTACCCACCAAGTTGCTTGCACTTGCGTGCCCGCTTTATGAATAAATTGACGATGGTTGTAATAACTGTCATGGGTTAAACTTGCCTGAAACACATCTAATTTTTCAAGTGCAGCTATAAAAAATAATTTATTTAAATCGGCAATGGTGAAAAATAGATCATCATCTATAAAACCTATATAATTGTAATTAGTTTTTGTATGCTCTTTTAAATATTCATACACATGATTCATTAAATCGCCCTTGCACTCCGATTTTTTAGCTAAGTAAAAACTTGGTTGCCATGCTTGTACTTCTTGCGCATGATTTACCCCACTGTAATCAATAATAAATAAATCAAAATTAGGTGTTGCATCTTTTAAGATATGAGACAAAGGAGCGCTTTGACCATCCCAGCTTACCACCACCAATGATTTAGTTTGATTTTGACTCATACCTAACAAAAATAAGCTTGAATTTGATTACGACAACTAAATATTTTGATTCTTAAAGTACGCTTAAACTTATCTAAGTTGGTTTCGGGGCGGATGGTACTTTGGGTTGTTTGCCAGGTGGATATGAGTTCAGGTTGTATGGCTCCAATGGATAGTCCTCCTATTTGATTATAATGTTTGTACAAATCCACTGGGTATTTAATTTTACCCGTAGATTTTAATAGCTGTTTGGCGGCTTTTGCATTAATGGAATAACCATAAGCCCCATACACCGATTTTATTAAGGGTGTGCCCATCCTATATTTGCCTATTTTGCTTAAAATGCTTGATCTTTTAATACTTACATGGTTGTTCCATGCCCCCCAGAAAAATAGATCATAGTTTTTTGTTACTAGTTCAAGATTGGACTGAATGAGTTCAATACTATTGATTTTACTGTCTGATTCTAGTATTAAGTAATGGGTAGAGGGAGCTGAGTTTTGCAATTTAGATTTTAAAATAATGGATTGCCATACTTTTCGATGTGAGAGCAATACCCCAATTTCATTCACAAGTAGGGCCTGGCCTGTTCTTGCTTTTGACTTATGAATTAGCTGATCTAAAAAAGGTACTTTTTCATGGTTGGGAAAAATACTTTCGACCACAACGGTATTTGAAAAATTTGCTTGTAATTGGGCCACTTGATTGGCCCTGGCTGCTTCATGCTTTGAATATAGAATATAAGTGGGTATTAAGCAGTGCATGAAGAATCTTTATTAGAATAATATTAAGATAAAAAAGGAATGCTGTCTTGTTCGTACTTATCAAATTCCGCATAAAATTTATGCTGCAAGGCAAAGGGCGTAAAAAATGCCTTAGACCCACTAGTTGGATACAATATAAAATGTGGTTTTTGTAGAAGGTTACTTAAATGAATAGGAAGGCTATCGGCACCTATCACAAAATCTGCTGCTTGAATTAGTTGTATTAGTTCATCAAAATTATTGTACACTTTTTGAGAAAAAATTAAATCGGTTTTAAACTGCACACTGCTTACTTTACCTTTTTTATCTACCTGACTTACTCTTTTAAAATAGGCTACTTGTACTTGATAATTTTTTTCGTTGGACTGATGGATGATTTCTTGTACAATTTCTTGGGGTAAATTTCTTTTTTGAATTCTGGCATCGGGTAGAATAAGTATACGTCCTGTATTTTTTATTTTGAATTCAATGTCTTCAAAAACAGCATTGGAAAATGCAGTATACTCATTGTACACCCTAGATTTTTTTACAATGGGCTCAAAGTTATGCTTGGTTAAAAATTCAAATAATTTGATACGTCTTGCTTGTTCTAAATAATCGGTGTAAGCCTCATTGCTATTTTCTACTAAATATTTTCTGATTTTTTTTATTTGAGTAATAGTACCAATATTAATCAAATGCCTATCTGTAAATAAGTTTAACTGTGCATTGTTGATCTCAAAATTTTGAAATTCTATTTGTAAAGCAGCTAAGTCTATCACCTTTGCCAGTGCGGTATGCAAGGGTTTGAAATGTTCAGAAGCAATAATTTTTGTAGTACTGATATGCTTGCTATTTAATATAGCTCTAATGGCTATTACAAAGTCGCCATAGGCTCTTATTAAAAATAGACGACGCATGCTATTTAATTTAATTTATCGGTATAAATATAAATAGCTACAAATAAGGAGATAAGAATTCCAGCACCCATGCCCATCAATACAAATAAGCTAAGCGGCATGGTTTGATCGATCAATGGATATTTAGGCGCATCCAATACTTGGATCACAGGGGTTTGATTGATTAAAGACAATTTTAAAGTCTCCAGGTTTTTTGTCACTTCCACAAAAATGGTATACAATAAAGTTTTATTTTTTTGATTCATCTCCTCAGGAACAGTATACGTTTTGATACCATTGTTGGCATTGACCAAATTGGATATCTCAAAAGATTTATTGTACAAACTAGTTTGCAATGAATCGGCCTTAACTTGTAGTTTATTAATATTATTAGAAATATTGCCTGTTTTAATACTAATGTACAAGCCACTCGTTTCTTTCAAAATTCTTTCAGAAAACACTTTAGAAAATTCTTGACTTCTTGAAACTACTTGTATCGTAATGATGGATCCTTTTTTATTTTGTCTAGCAACTGCTAAGTTATTTTTTACAATTTTCTGCACCAAGGTATTTAAAATACTGTCCTGTGTTTTAGTATGTTTTTCATTGGCACTTAAGTTATGAAAATTCAAATTGGCTAATTCAGGATTTCCTGCAAATTTTTTATTGATGCCATACACTTCTATAAATAAATCCGCTAGTGATTTGTCTTTATCTACACCTGTAGTATCTACCTTGGACAGCAATACTTTTTCTACAATCAATCTTGATTGCATGATGTCTAAAATATTATCGCCATCAAATATATTGGCATTGCCTCCTGTTAAACTTCCAATATCAAAACCAACCGAAGATGCCAAGGCGCCAAGCCCCGATTTGCCTCCAGATTTTTCTTCTAAAATAAATGTAGCTACTGCTTTATAACTTGGCTTTTGCAACATACCATAGCCCAAACCCAATAAGGTAGTGACTAGGGTAACCTTCAATATCATGCGGTATTGAGCCATGATATTGGCAAATACCTTCTTGGCAGTTGACATTACATCTACAAAATGAATTTTTTCAGCCATATGGAGCTTTAAATAGTTTGATAATCAATGACTTATAAAAATTTACCAATGATTAAGCAGTGTAAAAATAAGGATTTTACAGCTGATTCTAGTATTAAGCATATTTATTATGTAAGTGGCTTTACTTGTATAAATAGATATAAGGAACCATTTTGGAATTGTAAAAGGCGCGATCATCTATATTAATGTAGGGTGGCATATGATCGCCCACAATGACAATTTTTTGATATTTACTATTGGATAAATATTCCACAAAATAACTTAGTATATTTTTTATGAATAGTAGTTGATTTTGTGCCTCTTCGGATATTGGATAAGTTTTGATTGGATTTAAAGCATCAAGCTCTTGCGTCTCGGTGATCGATCTAAATGGCAAATGAGAATTGACTGTTAAAAAATAAGTAAACTGTTTTTTACTGCTATCTTTTGAAGTTTTATTCAATAGATAATCAAACATTAGATTGTCCTTAATAGATGGGAAAGGAGATTCTCCATTAATTTTTTCTGACTGTTTGGGAAAGTCCATTAAATAATCATCTCTAAAATACATTTTTTGAATGCCGATATTGGGCCACCATTCTGCCCTGGTAAACATTTTGCCTGTATAGGAATGAAAGGCGGTAGTTTGATAACCTTGCTTATTTTTTATATCAAAAATAGATTGATTGATTTCTTTTTTTGATTGATGCGTTAAATAATAATGATAATCTCCTTTCACATTTAACAATTGTTTTAAGCCCGCAGAAGTAGTTCCGCCATTAAAATAGGTACTGCCCCATTTTGATTGGTATCCGGCTTTTACAATTTTTGTTTGAAGAAATTTTTGTAAATGTTCTTGTTTTGTAGGGTCACTCATCAAGCCCCAGGATTCAACTATAATAACTAGTTCATTGCTCACTGTATCATTTTGTAAATAAGAAAACACAGGGGAAAGATCGGTATAAGGTTTTACATTATTGCCCCCATCTTTTCTAAGATATTGACTAAAAAAATAAATATAATTACGGGATAAAAGGCTAGCAATATTTGTATTGGTGATTAGCCATGCTTTACTTTCATCTCTTAATTTGTTGGAACCATTTAAAATATCGATTAAAAAAACAGCAAAATAAATCACCACAATAAATTGTAGGCTATGTTTTTTATTTTGTTGAATGGTAGCTTGATAAAATTGTAAACACTTATAAATAATCAAAAGATATACAATTGCAAGGGCACCAACGGTGATTTGTTTCCACGAAATTTGATAATACTCTGCAAAATTTAAAATTTTTAAAAACTGATCAGTCTTGAATAAGAAAATGCCAGAAAAAGTATCAAGTAAATCAAAGACTGTAATTAAAATAAAAATTATAAAAGCTGGTGCTGGCTTTTTAAAATACATCAAAGCCAATAACACCAATCCATATTCATAATAAAACACAGACCTAGGCAAATAAATGAAAAAGCCCAATAGCCCTAGTGAATTAATCACTAGAAACAAGAAGGTAAATTGTACCCAAGGCTTTTTAAATAAATTCTTTAATAACATAGGTAATTAGAAGGGTGTAGAGCATGGCCAATACATCATCGGCAACAATGCGCATGCTTTTGGTTAATTTTACGGTGGTTTCTATTTTTTTGATGCCTAGGGGTTTTACTATATCAAAGAATCTAAAGAGTACAAATCCAAAGCTCCATAATAAGATGCCCTGTATCGGTAGCATCCAGAATAATAAAACCGCAATAGTTTCATCGATGGTATAATAGGAGACATCTTCTTTTTGATATAATTGTTCAAAAAATGGATAGACAAAAAAATGAGCCAAAATAAATAAAAGTGTAACCGCTAATTTTATTTCGATGGCCGTGGCAGAAAAATAAAACAAAATTAAAAATGCGGCTAAAGAGCTTATCGTGCCTGGCATTTTCTTTATTAAATAGGCGGTGCCAAAACTAGACCCAATTAAATACACAATTTTATCTTGTGCTTTTTTTTGTATAACACTAATCACTGCAATATAACTGTAAAATAAAATTAAGCCCTCTCCTAGTAAAACCATTGTTGGGTAAGCATTAGCGCAGAATGCAGAATTGTAATTCTTGCAAGAAAGGAAGGCTATAAAAACATAAAATAAAAATGTTTTGATCTTTCCATAAATATTAGAATTAGTTGCTAATAAGTTCATGCTTCGTGCCAGCACTACGAATACTTCTCTAAATATAAAAAGTACAATGAACCATAAGGAAATAGCCTGAAGCTGATAATAAAAAAATAAAAAGGCAATGGCTACTATTTTATCTACCCACTGATCTAAATTTTTTCCAAAATTAGTGGCACATTGCCAGGTTCTTGCCAAATAACCATCTAAATAATCGGAAAGGCCTACCCCAATACTTACAATCAAAATTAAAACAGGATCCGGATGAATGAATAAAACCACCAAGGCAATTAACCTTAATAAGGTTACTGCATTTACTATTGATCTTTGTAAAATAAATTTATTCTTAGGCTCAGTGCTCACTATTATTTATTATTTATTATCTATTATCTATTATCTATTAAGCTGTTGGACAAGGACTTAGGCTAATAGTTTAATCGTATAAATATAAAGTATATTTATAATGTTATAGAAATTTATCGCATTTTAGTTTCTTTCTTCTACCTACTTAACCTATAAATGGTAAGGGCTGCTCTTTTAATTAAATAAGGCAGTTCGTTTAAATGGATGGTTTCGCCGGGGGCATGGGATCCCTTGCCTGAGGACCCTAGTCCATCAATGCAATCTACATAGGCGGCGATATAAGAAATATCACCAGCACCACGTGAACCAGGATCGCCTGCTAGCGTGGGACCAGCGCCCATAGCGGTGGTGACTCCACTAATTACTTCGAGTACTTTATTATTGCCCTCAGTGGGGGCCATACTTGGTATGCCATCTTCAAATTCTATGCTGGCCTTGGTGCCTGGTAAACTATGATCAACAATGGCTTGCATTTTTTTTCTTGCATTGATTTTTTGTTGCTCCGTTAAAAAACGCAAATCGCCTGTTACGGTTACCGCTGGTGATATGATATTGGTTTTTCCAATAGCCATACCTGCGGCCTTGCTGGCATCATAATTGGTTTCGGATCCGCCAATAAATACACCCAGGTTAAAGGTTAAATATTTTTCTGTACTTAATTGTTCTCTAAATTCATTCACAATTCTGGCTGCTTCATAGATGGCTCCATAACCTGCACTTGGCGTAAACACCCCCGAACTATGTCCTGTTTTTGCTTTTACATTTAACAACCAACTACTGGCGCCGCGGCGTGCAGTGGCTACTGAATTTAATCCGTTGGCGCCTTCAAAACCTAAAGCGATATCGGTTTGCTTAGCGCTTTCTATAAAGTCACCTCTACTAATGTCAATGGGTGTGCCTGCATGTTCTTCATCTCCAGTTAGATAAGCAATAATATTAGCGTCTTTTAGCAAACCTTCTGCCTGCAAGGCTTGCAGCGCAATAATCATAATCACATCTCCACCCTTCATATCGGTTACGCCCTGTCCTGTGGCAGTGGAATCATTTAAAATGGTATATGGATTAGCCGGCATATCGGGTTCAAACACGGTATCTAAATGTCCGATCAAAAAAAGTTTTTTTCCTTTTGTTGTTTTTTTAGCGGCCTCTTTGTTAAAGCCAATGCTTGCTACCAAATGCCCGCCTCTGCGCAATGAATCGGGTAAGCTTATCCACTTGGTTTTAAAATTTGCTTTTTCAAATTCACGCGCAAAAATAGCACCTACTTTTTTTACACCTTCTATATTTAAAGTGCCACTATTAATATCCACCGATTCTTTTAAAAGTGCAATGGCCCTTGGCATATTGGCATCGATATAGGCGATAATTTTTTCTTCCTCCTTGCTTAAGCTAGTGGACGCTTTCGTATTTTGAGCATACAATGCTTGATTGGCTCCAAAACCAAGGCTCGATAAAATTCCAATAAATAAGATTGCTTTTTTCATACCCCCAATTTAGTTCAATTCATTTATACCCCAAAAGCAGGGGGGATATTATTACTGCACCACCCCTTCCATAATTATCACATCGCTTAAAGCCCCAGTGCAAACCCCTTTAATAGTAATGGTTTCACCTATTTTTTGAGCAAGGGGCGCAGTGCTGATTAAAGTGACTGATACATTGGAAAATGAATCGGCGTGGCCTAAGATGAGGGTTATTTTTCCTTCCTGATTTTTATCGATACTTACGATGGTGCCAGACACTGTTACCGCTTTATTCAAATACAAAGCATTTGCAGTTTTTTCATTGGCTTGAAAGGCTGCACTCAAAGAATCTGCTTGAATACTTAATCCTTTTTCTGATTGCACATTGCGATGATGTGTTTTGGAATACACAAATACATAATAGTATCCACCCAAGGCGGTAACCGCTACTACTGCTAATGCATAAATTAATTTGGTCATTTTACTCATTGTTTTAGTTTTTACCATTTGATGGCCCTTAGATCCTTGGGTTTGCGCAAAGTAAATACCCTAGAAATATTAAATCCAAAACGCAGATCGCCCTTGGCCCAACTGCCTGCCGTTTCATTGATAAATGTGCGCTCCGTCATTCCTGTGGAATTGGATACATGCAATTGAAATACATGGCCGCCTGTTTCAATATCAACGCCCACGGACAATGGATCATTATAACCTTCCAAACTATTGAACCGATGATAATATTCGGTGGTGATATTTACTCTTTTACTGATGCGTTGTCTAAAACCAAGGCCCAAGGAATAAAAATCATTGGGGATGGTTTTATTATCTACCATATTGTAATGGATCATGGTAGGCGTTAATTGAAAAGAAAAATAATCATTCACCTTGCTTGCCAATAAGAATTGATGCGCATAAGAAAATTTATCGGACACATAAGGGGTATAAGTAGTGACCGCATCATGCAATGATTTATAAATTAGAGAACTGGCATAACTTAAACTAAATGGAATAGTATGTTTGCCTGTTTGTTGCCTAATGATTCTAAATTTTAAAAAGGCATCGTACTGCTTTTCGAAAGTACTTCTGCCTATGCCAATCATTAACCTACTATTAATGCCATAATCTATACCTAGGCGCATGGTGGCCTGGTCCAATCCGAAAAAATTATACCCGCCCTGATTTATTGCGCCAAATCGATGTAAAATTCTAAAATCTAATATGCCTGCACCTACATTTTCAATGGATTGACCATTCACAATTCGGGTAGATTTAAATGTACCTGTGGTAATGTCTGTCGCGGTGCTAGAAAGGGTATTGGAGGTGTCTGCAAATAAGTCCACAGTTTGCGCCTTTGCATGGGCAGTGGCCAGCAAAAAAATAATAGTACCTATGCAAACTGAACGTAAGCGCATAATTTTAGTTTTGATATTTGCAATTCACTTTTATTTTTGCTTCATTGGCAATTTTTTCGCCAATGTACAATCCTTTGATACCATAGTCTTTGATCTTAACACTAAACTCTCCTGCAATGGCTGGCTTGCCTTCTTTTATTTGAATAGTACCTGTAGTGGCTACATTTTGTGGGCTACCATGTATGGTTAAACTTCCTTCAATTTTAATTGGGTAGCTGCCCTCTTTAGTAAAATCTACTTCTTTGATATTTTTTATATAGCCCTTGAAATCGGCTTTTGGATACTGTGTAGATTCCATATAATTTTCATTGAAATGATCTTCCATCAATTGGTTTTCAAATTTGAAGCCTTTGATCAATACCCCAAAGATGATTTGCCCTGTGGTTTCTACAAATTTAGAATCTACTTGATTATTAACTGCAGCAATGGGAACGGCTCCTCCGGTGGCATTAAAAAATATTTGTCCAGTTTTAGTGGCATATACTTTTTGTGCATTTAAATTTTGGACCATGGTTATTTGAAGGCCCAGCATCAATAGCATTAGGGTAATCAGTTTTTTCATTTTATTGATTTGATTCATATAAATTAATTATTAATAGCTCCTTTATTTACCCAAAGTATAATTTTGTTGATGCTGCATACGTCCAGTTTAGCTGCATTTTTTGGCATGGAGGAGGCAGATCCATTTTGTAAAATAGAATTCACCAATCTTCCGCTGCTGATATAGGGTTGCACAGAAGCATAAGAATTTAAAAATATGCCTGCGCCTAAACTATTTGCACTGGCTCCATGACAATTATTACAATTGGCATTTAAAATATTGGTCACGGTTACACTAAAAGTAACATTGGCGGTATCACAGGCGGCTACCACTACTTGAGGATAGACCTGGTCTTTTTTATCATAGTAACAGGCATTAAATAAAAATAATACCATGCCTATCAAAAATATATATTTGATGAATTTCATTTTATTGTGGATACCCATTTTGTATCCATTTTTGAATTTGAATAATTTTACAATCTAACATTTTATTAGAAGGGGGCATTCTTTGTAATGCAGTAAGCGTAGTAGAATGATTGATGGCATTGATAAACAAAACCTTATTAGCAGTGATATAGGCCTTGGTACTGGCATAGTCACCTAAATAAACATTTAAAGAACCTGGCTGTGTACCATGGCAGCCGCCACAGTTGTTGCTAAGTATAGTTTGTATGGCAGCGGCATAAGTAAAACTAGTGGTATCACAAACATTGGTGCATTGGGTGTTTAATGCCCCTTGATCGATCCATTTTTTGATGAGCGCAATTTGTGCGGTGCTCATAGCGGCACTTCCTCTTGGAGGCATTCCACTATTGATGATGGTATAATACTTGCTAGATTTTGAATTATTTGCCTTGATCCCATTCATGATATGTCCATAATCGGTGGTGATCACCCCCTCCTTATGGCTACTTGCACTATGACAACCAGCCGAGCCACAATAACTTACATACAAGGGCAATATATCTGAATTAAAACATACGGTATCTGAAAGGGTAGCTGGGGTTCCGCCAGCAGGTGTGGTAATGGGTGGTTTAACCACCAAAATAGTATCTAAAGAAATACCTGCATTAATGGTAATGATATCATGTTGACAGGCGCCCAATCCTAGAATGAATAAAATCAAAAGGGTAATAGGTAGATATCTTTTATTCATAAAGAACTTAATTGGGGAATTGGTACAAAGATAAAAAATTGCTGTTAAGGGAATAATAAAATTCTGTACTTTAATTAAATTGTAAGGGTATGTTAATTTTTAAACTAAAGTTGCGGCCCATATTAAATACACCCATTCTACCTGTGACTAAATTTTCATCGGTGTATTTTAAACGGCTTAAACTATTTTGATAAGCAAGATCGGTGAGGTTTTGTGCAAATAAAGAAATACTAAATAAATGTTTTCCTTTATTTATCACCTGTGTGCCCATGCCTAAATTTATTAAACTATACGCCGCTGTTTTAGTTTCAGTATTGTAGCCGGTGAATGGATTATTTTGTGCGGCTACATTGTCCATCTGTAAAGAGATATAGGTATTCTTATAATTCACTGATTGCTTGTCCAATTCATACCTTAATTCGGCGATCCATCTAAAAGTAGGAATATTGGGTAGATTGCTACTGCCATCCAATGCATGATTAAATACCCCTCGAACATAAGACAAAGTATTTTCAATATGTACGCCATCAAATGGATGTGGATGAATATCGATATTACCTTCGGCCCCAAACAAATGGGCATCTTGTTGATGATAAGCAAAGGCATAAAAATTTTTACTGTCTTTTACAAGGATAGAATCACCGCCTTTTGCGCTCAATAATTTTTGATAAAAAATATAATCAGTGACCATATTGTAAAATACATTGGCTGCAATAGATACATGTTCATTGCTCCACTCTGTCCCTAAATCAAATTGTAAACTTTTTTCTGATTTTAAATTAGGGTTGCCATATTCATATCTATTCGTTCCTTCATGTGCTCCATTGCTTCCTAATTCAGATAAATTAGGTGCTCTATAACCCCTGGCCACATTGAATTTATAAACGATATTATTTTCTGCTTCATAAGTGGCACCAAAGGAGCCGGCAATGTCTCCATAATCTTTTTGTAAGCCATTAAACTCAATGGCTTTTTTATCTACCCTTAATCCTCCACTTAAATACAATTGATTGATATGCTTTTGGGTAAAAAAGAACAAGCCCAATTCTACTGCATTGTATTCGGGAATTAAAGTTTCTACGCCTTTGTTTTTATTGTCTTGATTCATGCCGCTCACACCAATGGTATGTTTCCAATTATTGGTTTCGGGCAATAAATATTGAAAAGAATAATTCAATGTGCCTAAATCAAAGTACAAACTTTTTTCTGCTGGTGCTGAAACATTGCCAAATTCTTGTCTTTGATTTCTTTGATAGGCTATATTGGCTTTTAATTTTCCTGTGCCCCAATTGATGCTATTATCCAATATAAATTTAGTGTGTTGTATGTATTGATAAGGAATATTTGGGGTGGTGGAATTAAAATCGGCATCGGTGGCAACTACTTCATTTATACTATTGATATAATTTGTTTGCGCTATTTGTTTGGTAAACTGTCCTAGCTCATTTCTTGTTCCTTCGATCATGCCTAATTTTTGAGTGAACTCACTTATGATTAAATGGCTATAGCCCCAATCTTTTTCTACGCCAATAAAAGCACCCCCATTTAATTCACTAAACTTGGAATTATAAACATAGCCATCATATTTATTTTGATAATCGGCTGCTTTTTTACTTGAGGCATTGAATCCCCAAACCAAGCCATGATTGTTTCCTGCTAAATCAAAATGATAGCCTTGCAATTGGTTATTGCTTTGATAATTGCTAAATACATTTCCTTTAACGATGCCTTCTGCCACTGGCAGATTGGATACGATATTAATTACCCCCGACAAAGCTTCACTGCCATAAATAATGGAGGCAGGTACTTTTAAAACCTCGGTTCTGGTGACATTGTACTCATCTATTTCAATCCCATGTTCATCCCCCCATTGTTGTCCTTCTTGTTTTACCCCATCGTTCAAAACCACCACCCTATTGTAGCCTAGGCCGCGGATGATGGGTTTAGATATAGCCGGGCCTGTAGTTAATTGAGTCACCCCTGGTGTTTTAGAAAGTGCATCAATAAAATTGGTAGCGGCTCCTTTGAATAAATCTTCTTTTTTTAAAATGCTGATGGGGGTAGGTGTTCTTTTACTTGAAGTGGCACGCAAAAAACTTGTTACTGTTACATTGGTATTTTCTACCACATTATGATTCAAAGCAAAATCTTTTTGAATTGAACTTTGAATAGTTAAATTAATGGTTTGAATCGTATAGCCAATAAAACTTACTTCGATAAGGTATTTACCTGGTGCTAAATTAATTTGATACTCCCCTTTGTCATTGGTGGCTACTCCTTTTTTTAATTCAGGAAAATATATAGAGGCCCCTTGCAAGACTTGTCCTGTTAATTGATCGCTGACCTTTCCTTGCAATAAAAACTTTTCTGCTAAAGGCCTTGCCTCTAATGCAAGGGCAAAAGAAAATAATAAAAACGTGGTGGTAAAAATATACTTGAACATAAAGGGAATCTAATATGAATAATGAAATCAATAAATAAACTATTTCATTATGCAGTGGGCGGCCCTCTAGATTCTGTTGAAAATGATTGGGAAGAAAAATAAAAATGGAGTAAAACCGTATTGCGCGTTTGTGCAATTAACGGATGTGTTAAATGAATAGCAAAAGAAAAATTAGCAAAGGGCGTATTGGAGATTAAATTATCCTGTGTACAATGGACCGCTGATTTTTCTACTTGATCGATGGGCACTGATTTATGTACCTCGCATTTTACCTGATCGCTATGTTTGGCCACTAGATCATGCACTGCCTTTTGAGAACTAATACTAAAGGCAAATACCAACAATAGGAATAGGGCAATAAATGATCGTATGGTTTTGTGGTAGAACATCTTTATAATAACTTAAAGTTACGCCAATAAAATTATACCATAGATTATCTGCTTGATTTTGAAACTTTTAGCTAAAATGCTGTTATTATAATTGACTGATTTACACCTTCTTATTAAAATTTAACTTGGGTAAATGAGCAAAATCATCTATTTTTGATGTTCAAACATTGAAATAAAAAATTAATACTATGAAATTATTAGATGCACTACAATGGCGCTATGCTGTTAAAAGAATGAACGGTACTAAAATACCTGCTGAAACCTTAGAAACTATTTTAGAAGCTACACGTTTAGCGCCTAGTTCTTTTGGTTTAACGCCTTACAATATTATTGTAATTGAAGATCAAGCCACTAAATTAAAATTACAACCCCATTTTTACAACCAACCTCAAATTGGTGAATCATCTGCTGTTGTCATTTTTGCTGCACATACCAGCATTACTGAAAAAGATGTAGATGTTTACATGCAAGAAATTGCTGAACAAAGAAATATGCCTGTAGAAGGTTTGAAAGATTTTTCTGGTTATGTGAAAGGCGCCATCGCACATCAATCACAAGAACAATTACAAGCTTGGGCTGCAAAACAAACTTACATTGCTTTAGGTTTTGCATTGGTGGCTGCTGCTTCTGAACAAGTAGATGGTACCCCAATGGAAGGTTTTGATCCTGCTGCTGTTGATGCTGAATTAGGTTTGGCTGCGCATGGTTTACACGCAACTGTTGCTTTAAGTTTAGGCTACAGAGATGCTGCCAATGATTATTTATCTAGCGCTGTAAAAGTTAGACGCACTACTGAAAAATTAATTATAAAAAAATAATTAGTTCATAGATAGGTTTTGTAGAGTCTCCCAATGGGGGACTCTTTTTTTATGCCCATGCCGTTATTTAAACCCTTTTTACTATAGATAAATACGATGGTTTTGCTTTTAATGAAAAGATATTTTAGCGTAAATAAAAAATTATATGAAAAACAAAATCATTCCCCTATTGTTCCTAGTCATGTTTGCCATTGCTTGTAAAAAATCTGATACAAATATGCAATCAGAAAGTATCCAATCTAATAGTACAAAGCTTAGCACTGATTCTAATTTTACAAACATTATAAAAAAAGAAATTGAATTATCTAATCTGATTCAAAATATCTTAATAAAGAAAAATATAAAAGCAGATAGTTTAATCTCTAAATTATCAAAACTCAATAACGGAAATCAGGACCTAAAGCTAATAAAGGCAAGCTTAAATGATTTAGGTGAGCCCTTCTTATATGAATACCTAAAAGAATTTAGAGCTGATTATAACAAAAAATGGATGAAATTAATGAATACTTATAAAAGCATTCCGTATAATGATATCAACGAAGCTTGTAATAAATATTTTGTGCAACAATCTATACTCAATATAAAAAGTGATGGAAAAATTAGTTCCAATGGATTTAATACTAGCTTTGTTGCAAAATGTGGTTGGAGCTATAGCTTATGCGTAGCTGGTGTATCTGCAGCTGCTGTTTTATGTCATGCTGGTTGTGTAGGAGCTACTGCAGGTTTTGGTGCGCCAGTTTGCTTATTATTATGTGGTACAATTCAGATTTCTGCAGGTGTACAATGTATGAGTTCTTTCTGCAATCCATAAAATATATTATGAAAAAAATAGTCAATCAAATAGCTTTAACTTATACGGTTTTAACCTGTATATTTTTTAATAAAATTATTGCTGCTACTAATTCCTTAATCATTTATGCAATTGTAACTGTCCTTTTAATGTCAACAGTACTTTACATTAATTATATAAAAAAAAGTGACTAACTATAACTGAGTTTTATTCTACTTTCATGACTGCTGATCTCTGCCCTATACCATTTTCATTGAAGGCTTCAATTTGAAAATAATAGGGCAGATTTTTTTCTAGTGCGGTGCAATAGTATTCACTCACCCCATACACTAATACACTGTTGTATAATTTACCAGGATCGCTGCCAAAATAAATATGATATCCTGTTGCATTGGGATTCACCGCCCATTTTAACCAAGCATTTCTTCTTTCACTATCACCTCTTAAAGCAATAAAATTGATCACCTCGCCTGGATTAGTACCGGCACCTTTTCCGAACACACGTAAACCACTTAAAGCAAATTTACCTGTTGGCATATGCAGATTTTCCATTTTAATATACCTGGCTTCAATTGGTTTTGGCAACACTACATAATCATGCGGTACATCAGTTTTATTTTTTGATTTATCGATGATTAAGCTCCAGGCTTTACCATCTAATGATGCATAAATTTTGTATTGATGATAAATATCCAATTGCTTGCCCATAAGTTCAGCACCCTCATCTGCATAATTAATTTGTATAGCTTGTATCGTACTTTTATTGCCTAAATCGGATTGTATCCATTCGCCGGCATTGCCCTTAGTCGCCGACCAGTAGGTTTTCATATTTTCATCCACCGCATTGTTGGCGGTAAAGGCACTTAGTGTAGAAGATACTTGCACTGGTTTATTGTAATTAAGTAACATCCATCCCGTAAACTGAGACGCATCATGATTGGCGCCAGCATACGGAATATAATGCGGATAATCTCCGTAAGAAGTATTGGTATATAAAATGCCATCAGTATCTATCTGCGCTGGCCAAATTCCGTTTCTTCTTTCAAAATTATTTTTAACTGCAATGGTAATAGTGGATATATGCCACCATTGTTTGAATACATCCTGGTAAGTGGCACCATGCCCAGCACCTCTTGTAAAGCCACCCGGCTTATAAGAAAATGGATTGTGCTTTTGATAGGTAAAAGGACCTAATGGTTGATCGCTCACATACACACCATCTCCATAGCCACTGAACTCAGTACCTGGTGCCCCATACTGTAAATAATATTTGCCTTTGGATTTATTCATCCAGGCACCTTCCATAAATGGTTTTAAAAAAGTATTGTCCTGGTGTTCTCCAAAACGCTCCCATCCATGTAGGCTATCTTCCAAATGAATCAAAGATTTTCTTTCGCCAATAGGTGCAAATGTTTTTCGGTCTAACTCTTGTCCATAAATAGGGTACAAATTGCTTGACCCATTGTACATGTATAAACGATTGTCATCATCTAAAAATAAATCTGGATCCCATGCACCTGTTTGTAAACTATCCACTGCGATATGCCAATCGTCCTTGGTTGGATTGGTGCTATACCATAAACTAAAGTTTTTTGCATAGGTAGATCCGATGACCAACAAACTATCTCCAAGCACCACCGTAGCTGGTGCACATAATTCATCATACACTCCATTCCATGATCTTAAAAATTTTCTTGGGATAAATTTCCAATCTTTCATATCAGTACTCCACCAATAACCCCACTGATTGGTACTAAATAAAAAATATTTATGGTCATATACTGCAATGATGGGATCTGCAGTGGCGCGGTGTTTACCGTTTTGTACAAAATTGGGAATAGGGCAATAGCCATAATCGATATTGATGGGATTGCAATAAGTAGCTTGTCGATCTGGTAAGGTAGTTGCCGGTTTTTGCGCCTGCAGGATTTCATTAAATATTAATCCATTCATTAAAATTGCCAATAACAGTATCACCCTTTTCATATTTACCATTTTGTAGATTAAATATACTATTTATATACATCTAGAACTTAGAAAAAAGGCTAAGTTTTAAGAATATAGATTTAGCGCCTATTAAAATATCTAAATTTTAATGTTATAACCTGCTTATTTTTACCTTTGTAAGGCAATAAATAATAAAGGAAAATTAATTACTTCTTATCTTTATTAAATATTAGATATTATTTTATGAAAGCAAGATTACATTTAACTATTGATGAGCATATTTTAAAAGAAGTTAAAAAAGTGGCAGCTAAGAAAAAGATTAGCGTTTCTGAGATGGTAGAAGATTATTTTAAAATTATAACTAAGCCAAAAAGAAAATTACTTACTGAAATTTTAGATGAATTACCTAAACCTAATTTACCAGAAGATTTTAATTGGAAAGAAGAATACATCAAAGACAAAATGAAAAAGTATGGTTATTAAATTAAGAAGCAGCGATCATCCAATTTTTAAAGGCTGCAAAATTCGCAGCTAAAGGGATAGAGATTTTTTCTTTGTCGAACAAAAATTCAACGGAGGCAGGGATGGCAATTTTTTCTCCAATGGCTTCCTCCACTACTTCTGGAAATTTTACTGGATGCGCTGTTTCTAAAATAATGGTTTTTGCTTGGGGATGATTGGCTAAATAAATTTCAGCTGCAGTAAAGGCTACTGCTCCATGTGGATCCAAGGTATAGTTATTGGTTTTATACACCCTAGCAATAGTTGATTTAGTATTCGAATCATCAATGCTATAGCTAGATAAGGCTTTGGTTAAAGCAGGGAAATTATTTTCTAGTATTTCCATGATGCGCACAAAATTACTTGGATTACCTACATCCATAGCATTTGAAACCGTTGCTATTGCTTGACGAACTTCATATTTTTCAGTAGCTAAATACCTGGTGACTACATCATTGGCATTGCATGCGGCGATAAAATGTCCTAGGGGTAAGCCACTTGCCTTAGCCATCATGCCCGCACAAATATTACCAAAATTGCCACTAGGCACTACCATATTCATAGCGGGGTAATTCCCTTGAGCGTCTTGGTATTTCGCTACCCATTGTTGCCAAGCAAAAAAATAATATAATTGCTGTGGTAACCAGCGCGCTACATTGATTGAATTAGCAGATGTTAAGTTAAACTGCGCATTCAATGCTGCATCCATAAAGGCTTCTTTGACGATGGCTTGACAATCATCGAAACTTCCTTCCACTTCTAAAGCCGTGATGTTTTGTCCGCAGGTAGTTAATTGTAATTCTTGTATTGGACTTACTTTACCTTTTGGATATAATATAATAACGTTCACACCCTCTACGCCTATAAATCCATTGGCGACTGCACCGCCTGTATCTCCACTAGTAGCTACTAGTACAGTTGTAGTTTTATTCGCTTTTTTATCTTTGGAAAAATAACCCAAGCACCTACTCATGAATCTTGCACCCACATCTTTAAAAGCCAATGTAGGCCCATGAAACAATTCAAGACTTAATATATCTTCTGTAATAGGCACTAAAGGAAAATCAAAGTGGATGGTCTCGGCACAAATTTCTTTTAATGAAGCATCGTCAATAGTACCAGCCACATAGGGTTTCATCACCTCAAATGCAAGTGTCGCCTTATCTATGGTTTTAAATCTTTCTATTTGTGCTGCAGTAAATTTGGGAATGGTTGATGGAAAGTACAATCCTTTATCAGGCGCCTGTCCAGTAATGGCAGCAGTTCTAAAATCTACATTTGGGGAATTTTTTCCTAAACTATAATACTGCATGGTGATTTTATTATTCCGTTATTTCAACGCCCGCTTGATTGATGGTGGTCACATAGGTATGATGCGGTAGTCCAATGCTTTCATACAATTGATTCATTTCTTTTTCTACTGCCTCAGCAATCTCCTTTGTTTTGCTTAACATGAAGATAGATGGGCCTGATCCTGAAATACCTCCACCCAAGGCACCCGCTTGTTTGCATCTCAGTTTTAATTCATCAAAACCGGGTATTAAAATAGATCTTACTGGTTCTATTATTACATCTTCCAAAGACCTTCCTATTAAATCATAATCCGATTTCATTAAACCCGCCACTAAGCCTGCGATATTGCCCCATTGCTTGATGGCATCTTTTAACTGTACTTGTTGTCTTAAAATACTTCTTGCATCGGAAGTTCTTACTTCTATTTGTGGATGTACAATAGTAACATGTAATTGTGGAGAAGGCAGGGCCACTATTTCTAAAGGAAAAATTGAACGAACTAAGGTAACACCACCAAAAATACAGGGCGCAATATTATCGGCATGCTTTACGCCTGAGGCAATTTTTTCTCCATTCATTGCAAAGCGCACTAAGTCGTCTTTGGAAAAAATATTGTCTAATAAATAATTGGCACCCACCACCGCGCCTGCAGAACTAGCTGCACTAGAACCCACTCCACTGCCGGGTTTGATGAGCTTATTTATTTTTATTTCAAATTTTATTTTTGCATCTCCATTTTTTAATGCTTCATACTCTTCTAATAAAGCATGTAAGGCAGCACCCGCTACATTTTTTTCTGGATCGGTAGGCAGTTGATAAGCATCGATATTAATAATGGTAATGCTTGGCTCATTGCCATTACGCTCCATCCACCTCATTTCCATTTCATCATAGGGATTGTTCACTGCAAAGCCCAATATATCAAAGCCGCAGACCATATTGGCTACGGTAGCAGGGGCTTTTATTTTTATCCATTGATTTGCAGGAACCATTGCTTCGATTGTTATGTTTATACTCTTGCTGCTCTTATGATATCAGCAAATACACCTGATGCAGTGACATCTGCACCCGCACCCGCACCTTTAACCACTAAGGGTAATTCAGGATAACGCATACTATAAAATAAAACTAAATTGTCTTTACCATATAAATGATAAAAATCAGAACTTGGTTCTATATGTTGCAAACCCACTTTAGCCGTGGTTTTACCATTGGTTTCAAACTTGGCCACAAATTTTAATTTACATCCTTTGGCTGCTGCTGCTTCATAGATTTTTTTAAAATGTGCTTCTTGTTTTTCCATTTCATTGTAAAAATCTTCGACAGTGCCATCAAAACAACTTATAGGTAAAAAAGCATCATTGACAATCTCTGACATTTCTATCTTTGAGCCGGCTTCACGGGCTAGTATCATTATTTTACGCATCACATCCGTACCTCCTAAATCCAATCTTGGATCTGGTTCGGTATAGCCTTCGGCCTGTGCTTGCTTAACTACCTGTGCAAAAGATTTTCCATCGCTGCCACCTGCGTAATTGTTAAAAACAAAATTTAAGGTACCTGATAAAACTGCTTCAATTTTATTGATGCTATCGCCACTTCTGATTAAATCGTTCAAAGTACCAATGATGGGTAAACTGGCGCCCACATTGGTTTCAAACAAGAAAGAGGCATTGTATTCTCTTGCCAAAGATTTTAATTGGGCATAATGCTCATATGGAGAAGAGCAAGCAATTTTATTACAGGCAATGACCGAAACTGCCTTGCCTAATAAATTCGTATACACTGCTGCTACGGTATCATGTGCAGTCACATCTACAAAGATGCTATTGCGTAAATTATTTTCAAGTATCGCATGCACATAATCGGTGATATTGCCTGCCTTGGCTGCTGACAATTGTTCACGCCAGGTAGATAAATCGATGCCCTCTATATTGATCAATTGTTTTTTACTATTGGCAATACCCACTATATTAATTTGCAACCTTAATGTTTTTTGCAAATAAGGTACCTGCTTTTTGATTTGATCTATTAATTTTCCGCCCACATTGCCTGCGCCTGCGATATATACATTGACTTGTTTGTAAGAAGTTTCAAAAAATTCTTCATGTAGTACGTTGATGGCCTTGCGCACATCTTGTGTAGCAATGACTGCGGAGATATTTTTTTCTGAAGAACCCTGTGCAATAGCTCTTACATTGATACCATTACGTCCTAATACACCAAACATTTTTCCACTCACGCCAGGATGGCTTTTCATTTGTTCTCCTACCAAGGCCAAAATGGAAACTTCTTTTTCTATGATTAAAGGTTCTACTTTATGTGTTTTGATTTCTTGGTCAAACTCGGCATCCACGGCTAGTTTAGCCTGATGCGCATCCTGCATATTCACCCCTACACAAATAGAATGCTCTGATGAGCTTTGTGTAATTAAAATAATATTGATATTTTTTTTAGCCAAGGCATCAAATAATCTTTTTGAAAACCCTGGTATACCCACCATGCCACTACCTTCCAAACTTAACAAACAAATATCTTTGATACTTGAGATACCTCTGATAAAACTTTTGTCGGCAGCAGATTCATTCTTGATAATGGTACCTATATGCGCTGGGTCAAAAGTATTTTTTATTCTAACAGGGATGTTTTGTTGCATCACCGGTTGAATGGTAGGAGGATAAATAACCTTGGCACCAAAATGCGATAACTCCATGGCTTCCTGATAAGAAATTTCAGGGATCTCTTTGGCGTTTTGTACCATGCGCGGATCGGCCGTCATCATGCCACTGACATCGGTCCAAATTTCTAATACAGTTACATTGAGTGCGGCTGCAAAAATGGCTCCTGTATAATCAGAACCTCCACGACCTAAAGTAGTGGTATTACCATTTTCATCAGATGCTACAAATCCTGGGGCTAAGTATAAATCAAATTTATTTTCTGCTGTTGCAAAATATTGTTGAATCGTAGTATAAGTTAATTCTTTATCTACCGCTGCATTAAAATAATTACTATTGGTCTTAATTAAATTTCTTGCATCTACCCATTGTTGTTTCACCCCCTTGGATTCAAAGGTGGCTGAAATGATTTTAGAAGACAATAATTCACCATAACTTATTATTTTGTCCTGCATACGCATGGACAATTCTTTTAGCATAAACAATCCTTCACAATTGGCTTCTAACTCATTGGTGAGTTGTTTCACCAAACTTAATGTACCACTTTGTTGTTGAATGGGCAATAAAGCACGCACCACATCTAAGTGCTTTTGCTCAATGCTTTGTATAATTGTTTTATAAGCTTCATTCCCTTGCGCTGCCGTTTGCGCCAACATCAACAATTGATCCGTGATGCCGCTCATGGCAGATACCACTACAATAGTGGGTTCTTTTTTAATACTCTCCAAAACAATAGCCACCATTTTATTAATGGCCTCCGCTGTTCCAACCGAACTTCCTCCAAATTTTAAAACCTGCATAACCCTTTCTTATTTAAACATTTTTATATTAAGTATCCGTAGATATTATCGTCTTTATTAATTTCGTCGTAATTGATTTGATATTTTTTCAAATTCTCAATTAAGACATTGTAATCTTTTTTTGATTTTAATTCCAATCCCACAAGTGCAGGTCCTGCTTCCTTATTATGTTTTTGTATGTATTCAAACCTGGTGATGTCATCCTCTGGTCCCAATACTTTATTTACAAATTCTTTCAATGAACCTGGCCTTTGTGCAAAGCGGATTAAGAAATAATGTTTTAGTCCTTCATAGGTCAAGGAACGTTCTTTTATTTCTTGCATACGCGCAATATCATTATTGCCTCCACTCACTATACATACTATATGTTTGCCTTTGATTTGTTCGGCATAATCATCCAAAGCCGCTACAGACATGGCGCCTGCAGGTTCTACCACAATGGCTTCTTCATTATACATATCTAAAATAGTCGTACATATTTTTCCTTCTGGTACCAAATGCATGTCATCTATTACGTCTTTACAAAAACTAAAAGTAATGTCGCCCACTCTTTTTACAGCAGCACCATCTACAAACTTGTCGATGTTTTCTAATTCAACAGGTTCTCCAGATTTTAATGCCCAAAACATACTGGGTGCGCCTTCAGGTTCTAAACCAATTATTTTTGTTTTGGGGGAGACTGTTTTAAAATAAGTGCCCACCCCTGCTGTTAATCCGCCCCCGCCTACTGGCAAGAATAAATAATCAATAGGCGCATCGGTTAATGTTTTGATGTCCTCTAAAATTTCTACACCAACCGTAGCCTGACCTGAAATAATAAAAGGATGATCAAATGGGGGAACAAAGGTCATGCCATGTTCAATGGTATAGGCTTTTGCAGCCACCGCTGTATCATCAAAAGTATCGCCCACCAATTTTACCTCCACAAATTCTGCTCCAAACATTTTTGTTTGATTTACTTTTTGTTGAGGAGAAGGGATGGGCATAAATACCACGCCTTTTACACCTAACTTTTTACAACTGTAAGCAAAGCCCTGTGCATGGTTGCCCGCACTGGCACAGACCACGCCTTTGGCCAATTGCTCGGCCGACAACTGACTCATCATATTGTAGGCACCTCTTATTTTGTAAGAACGCACAATTTGTAAGTCCTCTCTCTTTAAATAAACACTGCACTGGTATTTGCGGGATAAATTGGCATTGTATTGAAGTGGGGTATGACTCACCACCGACTTCAATCTTTTTGCTGCTCCCTCAATATCCAGTGCAGGCTTATTTATATGCTTTACTTCACTCATTTTCTTTCTCGTTTATATTATTCTTTTTAGAATAATAATTATCAAACCACTTGCTTATTTTGCTGGTTGATTCTCTGGACGTAAACTTCTTACAGTTTTTCCAGCCTGCCACATTTCACTATTGTGTAATTCGGCCAATTCAACTTCTAATTTCTCACGGTAATCTGCTTTACTGTTTAAATCGATAGAACGTGCAGATTCTTGTCCAGTTGCTACGCTCTTATATAAATCGCTGAATACAGGTAAAGTAGCATCACGGAATTTTTTCCACCAATCCAAAGCACCTCTTTGTGCGGTGGTTGAACAGTTGGCATACATCCAATCCATTCCATTTTCTGCCACCAGTGGCATCAATGATTGTGTCAACTCTTCAACAGTTTCATTGAATGCTTCAGAAGGACTATGTCCGTTTTTACGCAATACCTCATATTGGGCTGCAAAGATACCTTGAATTGCGCCCATTAAAGTGCCTCTTTCACCAGTTAAATCAGAAAATACCTCTTTTTTGAAATCGGTCTCAAACAAATAGCCTGATCCAATGGCAATTCCTAAGGCAATCACTCTATCCCATGCTTTTCCTGTGGCATCTTGGAAGATGGCATAACTAGAATTCAAGCCACGTCCTTGTAAAAACATTCTTCTTAATGAAGTTCCAGAACCTTTAGGGGCTACTAAGAACACATCCACATCCGAAGGAGGGATGATACCAGTTTGTTCATTGAAGGTGATACCAAAGCCATGAGAAAAATACAAAGCCTTCCCAGGTGTTAAATGTTTTTTAACGGTGGGCCACATCGCGATTTGTGCTGCATCACTTAATAAATAACAAATAATAGTTCCTTTTTCTAAGGCTTCTTCAATTTCAAATAAACTAGTACCTGGTACAAATCCATCAGCGATGGCTTTATCCCAACTTTTAGAATTCTTACGTTGACCAACAATGACATTGACACCATTTTCTTTTTGGTTCAATGCTTGACCTGGTCCTTGAACACCATAGCCAATCACTGCTATTGTTTCATTTTTTAATACTTCTTGTGCTTTTGCTAATGGAAACTCTTCACGAGTGACTACATTTTCTTCTGTTCCGCCAAAATTTAATTTTGCCATTTTAGTTTAAATTTAATTTGTGTTGTTTTATTAATTAATTGATTGTTATTGAAATTTATTTTTATTCTTGATTACATGGTAAATACCGCTTCTCTCTTGCCTAGGTATTCATTTTCAATGACGTCCTCGCTAGGTTCTCTTTTTTCAAAGTCTTTTAACTTTTCATGAAAGCCACTACTTTCCTTGATGATGGCCACTCTTGCACTTCTTACAAATTCTACCAAACCGAAGGGCTCCAAGGCTTTCATTAATTTATTGGTTTCCTCTCTATGGCCGGTAGTTTCAAATACAATAAAATCTTTACGGATGGCTACTGCACGTGCGCCATATTCTCTTAATAGTCTTTCTACTTTTACTTTTTCGGTAATTTCTTCCGACAATACTTTATACAAAGCCAATTCCTGCCAAACAATTTCATCGTTGGTATTATAATAAGCTTTCAATACCTCTACTTGCTTTTCGATTTGTCTTACTACTTTTAAGACAATATCTTGTGACTCCATCACCACAATTGTAAAACGATGGATGCCTGCAATTTCTGAAGGAGAGGTATTTAAACTTTCGACATTTATTTTTCTGCGCGAAAAAATAATGGCAATACGATTCAACAACCCTACTTGGTTTTCGGTATACACCGTGATGGTGTATTCTTGTTTTTCAGTATTTGTTTCCATATAATGAGTTCTTTTATTTTAATCTTATTTCAGATACACTGCAACCCTGTGGTACCATTGGGAATACATTGTTCTCTTTTCCAACCATTACTTCTAACATATAGGACCCTTTATGTGCCAACATAGTTTCAATGGCGTTGACTAAATCTTTTCTGTCTTCTACCTTAGCCCCTGCAATGCCGTATGCCTTGGCCACCATCACATAATCGGGGCTTTGAATGTCTACAAAAGAATAACGTTTTTCATTGAATAGTTCCTGCCACTGACGCACCATGCCTAAAAACTGATTGTTTAAAATCATAATTTTTACTTCTACCCCAGTTTGCATAATAGTACCAAATTCTTGAATGGTCATTTGAATGCCGCCATCTCCAATCACTGCAATTACCGTTCTATCAGGTGTACCAAACTTAGCACCAATAGCTGCTGGCAAACCAAAACCCATCGTACCTAATCCGCCTGAAGTAACATTGCTTCTGGTTTCATTAAATTTTGCATACCTGCATGTTACCATTTGATGCTGTCCCACATCAGTCACCATCACTGCATTGCCCTTAGTGGTTTCATTCACAATTCTAATCACTTCACCCATGGTCATTTCTTTACCAGTTGGATATATTTCTTCTTTAATGCACTGATCGTATTCTTTCTGTGTATAATCAGCAAAAACTTTTAGCCACTCGCTTCTATCTTTTTGTTGAATGCCTAATGTAAGTAATGGTAGTGTTTCTTTGCAATCACCCCATACGCCCACGGTTGCTTTTACATTTTTATCAATCTCCGAAGGATCAATATCCAAATGAATAATTTTAGCCTGCTTGGCATACTTGTCCAATCTTCCAGTGACACGATCATCAAAACGCATACCCACAGCGATCAATACATCACACTCATTGGTTAATACATTTGGGCCATAATTTCCATGCATGCCTAACATGCCCACATTTTGTGGATGATCGGTGGGTAGGGCACTCAAACCTAGGATGGTCCAAGCGGCTGGCATCCCAGACTTTTCTATAAACTTTTTAAATTCTTTTTCTGCTTTTCCTAAGATCACGCCTTGTCCAAAAATGACCAATGGTTTTTTTGCACTATTAATTAAAGCCACTGCTTCATCTATATAATTTTTTCGAATCACTGGTTTAGGTCGATAACTTCTGATATGATTGCATGGTGTATACCCTTCATAATCGAAAGATTGTATTTGTGCATTCTTGGTAATATCTATTAGTACAGGACCAGGTCGGCCACTTCTTGCTAAATAAAATGCTTTAGCCAATATGCCTGGAATTTCTGTGGCATCCGTCACTTGATAATTCCATTTGGTCACAGGCATGGTAATATTAATAATGTCTGTCTCCTGAAATGCATCGGTGCCTAATAAATGGGCAAAGACTTGACCTGTGATACAAACAAGTGGTGTACTATCAATCATCGCATCGGCTAAGCCTGTTACTAAATTAGTAGCACCAGGACCACTGGTAGCAAATACCACGCCTACTTTTCCAGAGGTACGCGCATAGCCTTGTCCAGCATGGATGCCGCCTTGTTCATGTCTTACTAAAATATGTTTTAGTTGATCATTGTAATCGTAGAGTGCATCATAGATAGGCATGATGGCTCCACCTGGATAACCAAATATAGTTTCGGCTCCCTCTGCAATACAAGCTTCTAAAACTGCTTGAGCTCCTGTTAATTTTTTCGTTGCCATAATTTTCTTTTTATGCCTGGTCCGTTACACATCCTTCACTTGCATCTTTAACCAACTGTGCATATTTCCATAATACACCATTGGTTGCTTTTAATACAGGTATTGGTTGTGCTGCTTTTCTTTTTGCAATCGTTGTTTCATCTACTTTTAAAGTCATGGTTCTTTTGGGTACATTCAATTCAATGATGTCTCCATCTTCTACTAAACCAATCAATCCACCTTTGTAGGCTTCGGGGGTAATATGTCCTACCACAAATCCGTGCGTTCCTCCACTAAATCTTCCATCGGTAATCAGTGCCACCGACTTACCTAAACCCGCACCAATAATGGCGGAAGTTGGTTTTAACATTTCAGGCATACCTGGTGCACCAACTGGTCCTACATTTTTTATCACCACTACATCACCCGCTTGTATTTTTTTAGAATTGATGCCTTCGATAAGTGCATGCTCTCCATCAAATACACGGGCTGGTCCTGTAAACATATCTCCTTCTTTTCCAGAAATTTTTGCCACACTTCCACCCGTTGCTAAATTGCCATACATAATTTGTAAATGGCCCGTTGCTTTGATTGGATTTTCTTTAGGATAAATTATTTTTTGTTGATCGAAATCTAAACTTGGTGCTGTCGCTAAATTTTCAGCAATCGTTTTTCCTGTGACTGTTAAACAATCTCCATGCAACCATCCTTGTGCCAACATATATTTCATCACTGCAGGCACACCACCATACTGATGCAAGTCCTGCATTAAATATTTTCCTGAGGGCTTGAAATCGGCCAAGACTGGAATTTTATCGCTGATGATTTGAAAATCATCTTGCGTGAATGCCACACCCACACTTTTAGCCATTGCAATCATATGTAGTACTGCATTCGTGCTTCCTCCTAAAACCATGATCACCGCTACTGCATTTTCAAATGCTTTGCGTGTCATAATATCACGAGGCTTAATGTCTTTTTCTAATAATAAACGAATGGCTTTTCCTGCATCTCTACATTCTTGTTGTTTCTCTTCACTCAAGGCTGGATTAGAAGAAGAATAAGGTAAACTCATTCCCAAGGCTTCAATTGCTGCGGCCATGGTATTGGCTGTATACATACCACCGCAGGCGCCCGCACCTGGACAAGCATGTTGCACAATTCCTTTGAAATCGGCATCAGACAATTGTCCTGCAATTTTTTGTCCCAAGGCTTCAAAGGCAGAAACTATATTTAAATCTTGTCCATTGTAATGTCCTGGTGCAATAGTTCCACCATACAACATAATTGCTGGTCGATTTAATCTACCCATCGCGATTAAAGAGCCTGGCATATTTTTATCACATCCTGGTACTGCAATGAGTGCATCATAATATTGTGCCCCACAAACAGTTTCAATACTATCAGCAATTACATCACGGCTAACCAATGAATAACGCATGCCATCCGTTCCATTACTCATGCCATCACTCACGCCAATGGTATGAAAAGTCAATCCTACTAAATCATTTGCCCAAACGCTTTTCTTGATATTATCCGCAAGTGCATTCAAATGCATATTACAAGTATTGCCATCATAACCCATACTCACCACACCCACTTGTGCTTTGTTTAAATCCGCATCCGTCAAGCCAATGCCATAAAACATGGCTTGCGCCGCTGGTTGTGTTGGATCTAGCGTGATCGTTTTTGAATATTTATTTAGTTCCATATTTTTTGTTCTTTAAAAAGCCATTGGTAAAATTACACCCCTTTTATCGCCTAACCTTAAGACGAATGTTTGTTAGATGATGGTTGACTTATGCAATCTTTCATGATGCACATGTCCTTCTCCTGTTACTTGTTTTTCGATGTACTCACAAATCAAATCTCCAATGGCAGTGGTCGTATAACTATTCATTGGGTCAATGTCCTTGGTCACAAAGCCACTATTCAAACACCAGGCTGCTGCATCTCTTACTAAGTTGGCTTCTTTGTTCAATCCAAAATGATCCAATAACATGGCCGATGACAATATAGAGCCCAGTGGATTGGCAATGTCTTTGCCTTTGGCTTGTGGATAAGAACCATGAATAGGTTCAAACAAAGCCACAGTATTGCCTACCGATGCAGAAGGCAATAAGCCCAATGAACCTGCTAGTACTGAGGCCTCATCGCTGATAATATCTCCAAATAAATTTTCGGTCAAGACCACATCAAACTGTGCTGGATTTAAAATGATTTGCATGGCAGCATTGTCTACAAATAAATAATCTACCGCAACATCACTGTATTCTTTTGCAATGGCTTGCACTACTTTTCTCCACAAACGTGAGGTTTCTAAAACATTGGCTTTATCTACCAAGGTTAATTTTTTTCTTCTTTTTTGCGCATGCTTGAATGCTAAATGGGTAATGCGTTCTATTTCTGCTACAGAATAAGAACAATCGTCTTTTGCTACGGTACCATCTTCACTTAAACTTTTAGCACCAAAATAAATGCCTCCCGTTAATTCTCTGTAAATCACAAAATCTACATTTTCTAAATACTTTGGTTTTAAAGGAGTCAAATGTTGCAAGGCAGCATAAGTAGTGACTGGTCTAATGTTGGCAAACAATTGTAATTCTTTTCTCAATTTTAATAAGCCTTGCTCTGGTCTTACTTTGGCAGTAGGATCATTGTCATATTTTGGATCTCCAATGGCACCAAATAAAATAGCATCACTGCTTTTACAAATGGTGATAGTTTCATCGGGCAATGGATTGCCTGTTGCATCAATCGCGCAAGCGCCCATCATTGCATGCGTATAACTAAATTCATGGTTGAATTGTTTGGCGATGGTATCTAATACTTTGATGGATTGTTGCGTTACTTCTGGTCCAATGCCATCTCCTAATATTACCGCTATTTTCTTTTGCATATCCTTACTAATTAATTCTTTCTAATTATTGTTGATTTACTTTTTCGTAGGCCTCTATTTCTTCTTTCATACTTAATAAATAATCAATATCATCATACCCATTTAACAAACATGTTTTTTTATAGGCATTGATCTCGAATTTTTGGGTAGACCCTGTAGCATCAATGGTAATGCTTTGTGCTGCTAGGTCAATGCTTAAAGTAGCTTCGGCACCTAAAGCAAATATTTCTTGTAAAAAAGCATCTGTCACCGTTACAGGCAATACCCCATTGTTCAAGGCATTATTTTTAAAGATGTCTGCGAAGAAACTAGACACCACTACTTTAAAGCCATAATCCTGTAGGCTCCATGCAGCATGTTCACGAGAAGATCCACAGCCAAAATTTTTAGCCGCCACTAAGATTTCTCCTGCATATTTTTTTTGATTCAAAACAAAATCGGCCTTGGGTTTTGTTTCATCATCATTTTCATATCTCCAATCTCTAAATAAGTTTTTTCCAAAACCATCTTTAGTAGTCGCTTTTAAAAAACGCGCAGGTATGATTTGATCCGTGTCTACATTTTCGATGCGTAGCGGAATAAACCTACTTGTTATTTTTTGTAATGATTGCATACTATAATTATTTCTCTGCTTTAATTTAAAATTTCTCTGATGTCCGTAATTTTTCCCGTCAACAAAGCAGCAGCTGCTGTTAATGGGCTTGCTAGTAATGTTCTTGCGCCCGCTCCTTGTCGTCCTTCAAAATTTCTATTGCTGGTACTAATACAATATTCACCTGCTGGAATTTTATCTTCGTTCATTCCTAAACAAGCACTGCATCCTGCTTGTCTTATTTCCACCCCTGCGGCTTCAAATATTTTATCCAACCCTTCTAGTTTGATTTGTTTGGCTACTTCTTGTGAGCCAGGAACAATCAATGTTTGAATGCTTGGATGTTTTTGTTTGCCTTTGATAATACTTGCGACCAATCTAAAATCTTCGATACGAGAATTGGTACAAGAGCCAATGAACACATGTTGTACAGGCATGCCCAATAAAGTTTGTCCAGCCGTTAAGCCCATATACTTTAATGCCTTCTCATAATTTTGTTTTTCAGTGGCATCGGTAAAACTTTCAATGGTAGGTAATTTTCCTTGCACGGATAAGCCCATGCCTGGATTGGTTCCGTAGGTAATCATTGGATCGATGTCTTCGGCTTTGATATTGATTTCTAAGTCAAATTTGGCATCTGCATCCGTATACAATTGTTTCCAAGCTGCTAATTTTTTATCCCAGTCTGCGCCCTTGGGTGCAAACAATCTTCCTTGTATATAATCAAAAGTAGTTTGATCTGGCGCAATCATACCGCCTCGCGCACCCATCTCAATACTCATATTACAAATGGTCATGCGCGCTTCCATACTTAAGGCACGAATGGCCGATCCTGCATATTCTACAAAATAACCTGTTGCACCACTGGCAGAAATTTGCGCAATGATGTATAAAATAATGTCTTTGGACACCACTCCCTTTTTTAATTCACCATCAATATTGATGCGCATTAGTTTGGGTTTGCTTTGCATAACGCATTGTGCTGCAAAAACCATTTCTACTTCGCTGGTACCAATACCAAAAGCAATGGACCCAAAGGCACCATGGGTAGAAGTATGACTGTCGCCACATACAATGGTCATGCCAGGTTGCGTAATACCTAATTCTGGTCCAATCACATGCACAATGCCTTGGTTAGGATGTCCTAATCCATACAATTCAACACCATGCTTTGTACAATTAGCTATTAAAGTATCTACTTGAAATTTTGACAAAGCATCCTTGATTGGTAATTCTTGATGCAGGGTAGGCACATTGTGATCCGCTGTAGCCACAATTTGTTGGGGTCTAAATAACCTAGCACCTCTTTTTTCAATCCCAGTAAAAGCTTGTGGACTGGTTACTTCATGAATCAAATGCTTATCAATATAAACAACAGAAGGACCATCATCAATGATCTTGACCACATGCTTATCCCAAATTTTATCAAATATTGTATGTCCCATTGTCAACTTTTATTTTGCTTTTATTTATTATACGCTGCTGCCATGGCTTGTAAATCTTCCTCTTTTACTTCTTTCTTTTGATCGGCGATTTGTAAAAAACTTGGATACAAAATATCAATATCATTTCTTGTATATTGATAGCCTAATTTTTGTAATCGATGCGCTAAAGCACTACGACCACTACGAGCAGTTAATACAATCTTACTATCTTCCGCACCTACTTCTGCTGGATTGATGATCTCATAAGTTTGTGCTTCTTTTAAAAATCCATCCTGGTGTATGCCTGATGAATGTGAAAAGGCATTGGCACCTACAATGGCTTTATTAGGTTGTACCGCCATTCTCATAATTTCAGAAACCTCATGGCTGATGGGGTTTAATAATTTTGGATTGATATTAGTATAATAACCTAAATCTTTGTGTTGATTCAATACCATCACTACTTCTTCAAGCGCTGTATTACCAGCTCTTTCTCCTAGTCCGTTGATGGTACATTCTATTTGTCTTGCACCTCCCATCACACCTGCAATGGAATTAGCCGTAGCCAATCCTAAATCGTTGTGACAATGACAGGATAAAATTACTTTTTCAATCCCTGCTACGTGATTGGATAAGTATTCCATTTTGGCTTGGTATTGATAAGGCAAACAATACCCTGTGGTATCAGGAATATTTAATGTGGTCGCTCCTGCTTTTACCACGGCCTCTATCACTCTTGCTAAAAATTCATTCTCTGTTCTTCCTGCATCTTCTGCATAAAATTCTACATCGTCTGTAAAATTACGCGCCAACTTAACAGCAGCAGTTGCACGTTCTATAATTTCTTCTCTGGTGGTATTAAATTTGTATTTGATGTGTAAATCAGAAGTGCCAATGCCAGTATGTATTCTAAAACGCTTGGCGGGTTTTAAGGCAGCGGCTGCCACTTCAATATCATTTTGTACCGCACGGGACAAACCACAGACCACTGTATTTTTTAAAGTTTTAGCAATTTGATTCACCGACTCAAAATCGCCGGGACTTGAAACAGGAAATCCAGCTTCTAAAATATCCACGCCCAGTTCTTCCAAACGCACGGCCAATTCCAATTTTTCTTTGGTATTTAGTTTACAACCTGGTACTTGTTCTCCATCTCTTAGCGTAGTATCAAAAATGAATACTTTCTGGCTTTTTTGCTGACTCATCGTTACTCTTTTATTTTGTTACAGATTCCATGCCTTTTGACTTGTTTTTGGCGGAAACATTTTGCAAGCATCTTATTGATTATGAACCTTTTACAGATAAAAAACGGGCTTATGGCCCGTTTATTGTTCAAATTTAGCCCAATTCACAAGTAATTCACATTCTTTTTATAGTTATTTTACATTGTGTAATAGGAGTAGAATTGAATTAAATAATTGATAATCAATAACTTGACCACAAATTAGCTACGATGCCCAACCTGAGTACGGAGGTCCTATTTATTTTAGTCAAATCCCTTGAAAGGGCCGAAAAACGCAACTTCAAATTGTATGTGAAGCGTAATTCTGCGTCTGCCGACTTAAAAATCATTCAGCTTTTTGATGCTTTGGACAAAATGAAGGAGTACGATGAGGAGGAATTGTTACACAAAAACGAGGGGATTCAAAAGCAACAACTGTCCAATTTAAAGGCACATTTGTACGATCAAATTTTATCGAGTTTAAGAATTGTAAAGCAAAGTGAAAATATCGATTTGCAAATTCACGAGCAATTGGACCATGCAAAAATTTTATACAATAAGGGCTTGTACCTGCAAAGCCTTCGTTTATTAGAAAAAATAAAAGCACTTACAAAACAAAACAATCAGGTGACCTATTTATTACAAGTATTGTTTTTAGAAAAAAAGATTGAATCCTTGCACATTACAAGAAGTATGCAAGACCGCGCCCAACAATTAAGTGAAGAAATAGATGAAGCCAATATTCGTTTAGAACAAATAGCCAAAGTTTCTAATTTATCATTGCAGTTGTATGGTTGGTACATTCAACATGGTCATGCACGCAACAATGAAGACAGGCTTGCTTTAGATACGTTGATGCAGGCGCCTGTTTTAGAACAAGTAAAAACTTCTAAAGGTTTTTATGAACGCTTGTACCGTTATCAATGCCATTGTTGGTATGGTTTTATTACACAGGATTTTTTAATGCATTATAGGTACGCGCAAAAATGGGTAGACTTATTTGAGCAAGAAGAAAACATGAAATTAAATGAGACCGCAGTGTACATTAAAGGTTTACACAATTTAATCAGCGCTCATTTTGATTTAAGAAATTTTCAAAAGTTCAATGATACCATTTTAATTTTAGAGAATTACAGCAATACCCCCATTGTATTAAACAACAAGAATAATTTAATACAAAGCTTTATTTACTTATACATTGCTAAGATCAACAAGCATTTTTTAGAAGGTAGTTTTAGCGAAGGACTTGCCATGATACCCACGATGGAAGCGAAGTTGAAGGAAATTGAACTATACCTAGATAGCCATCGTGTATTGGTATTTTATTATAAAATGGCTTGCTTGTACTTTGGCGCTGGAAAGCCAGCCAAGGCCATTGATTACTTGAATCGCATTATCAATTGGAAATTAAACTTAAGAGACGATTTACAATGTTATGCGCGACTACTACATTTGATTGCACATTATGAACTAGGCAATATGGAAGTGGTAAACTACTTATCAAAATCGGTGTACCGATTTATGTATAAGATGAAAAACTTAAGTACAGTTGAAGAAGTTTTATTTAACTTTTTAAGAACATCCATTCAAAGCGGCGGAGAAGCCAATAGCTTATTAGCCAATAAAGCCACGATTAAAAAGTCTTTTGCGAATTTATTGGCCACTCTTGAACCCCTTGCCCACAATAAGTTAGAGAGCAGGGCATTTATGTACTTAGACATTATTTCTTGGTTGGAAAGTAAAATTCAAGGCAAAGATGTGCAGACCATTATCAAAGAAAAATTTGAATTGCAGCAGTAGGAAAATTTAGTCTGTTGCTATTAAGGAAGGCTCAATCTTTCTGGTCACTAAATTATAGGTTTCACCAGAAGACATCATCTTAAAAGGTTTCACCACACGACCCCATTGTTTTTTTTGTTCCGCCCAATCCTTAGGATCATACAACATAGCATAGGACAGTCCCCATATTTTAAATTTACCGGCTTCCACGATCATGGCTGTAGATTCATCTAAGCCCAGGCCTAAAGTATTGGGATTATTTTCAATCACAGGGATTAAATCAAATTGACGATTACGTGCTAGTACATGTTGATCAATCGCAGTATTTTGCATAAATGAAAACGCAGGTTGAATAGCATAAGGCTTGGTCAGATCTTTTCTGGCGTCTCCGCCAATCAACAAAGAGCCCATAATGGTGGCGCCTGCAGAGGTACCCATGATCACACCGCCTCTATCTAATAAAGCAATAAATTCTGCATACAATTTTGTGCCTCCATAAGCGGCTGCAATTAAATCTTGGTCTCCACCTCCAAAGTACAAGCCCTTCGCATTACGCAGCAGTGCAATATTTTTAGGATCATCGGCCTCTTTTTTATTGCGTGTATGTATGGTGGCCAAATTGGTAAATCCTCGACTACTAAATTTTAAAAGATGTTCTCCTTTTTGAATAAAGTCTTCGTCGGTGGTGGCAGTAGGAATATACACCACAGGTTGATCCTTGCCTCCAATATAGTTGGAAAAAAAACTAAATAAAGAATCGGGAATATTTCCTCCTCCTATGATAATGAGTTTACCCTTTGAATTAAAAAATGGATTAGGATGGTCGCCATTGGTAGATTGAGCAAAAACGGAATTACTTGTTAAGCTAAAAAAAAAGACCAAACACAAAAAGAAGGTAGTTTTTTGAAGCATGCTATAATTTAAGAATGTTTTAAAATAAAATACCATTATACATACATCGCTTCAATCTCTTTTTCAAAATTCGCCAATACCACTTTTCTTTTCAGACTTAACTTAGGGGTCATTTCTGCGTTATCAATATTCCACTCTCTTGGTATTAAAGCAAATTTTTTAACTTGTTCTACTTGATTGAACAATTTGTTATACTCATCAATGGTATCTTGTATCATGATAAGCACCATACTATTTTTTATAATTTCTGCATTGCTTACATATTCTATTCCATGTTGCTTGGCCCATTCTTTTAATTTAGCAAAAGAGGGCACGATTAAGGCACTTACAAAGCGTCTATTATCACCAATCAGCATGATTTGTTCAATGTAAGGGCTCTCCTTCATTTTATTTTCTATAGGCTGAGGTGCCACATATTTACCACCACTGGTTTTAAATAATTCTTTTTTGCGATCGGTGATTTTTAAATACTTGCCATCTTCTACCACACCGATATCCCCCGTATGCAACCAACCATCAATAATAGTTTCGGCCGTTAAATCGGGACGCTTATAATAACCCAACATTACACTTGGACCCGCTACACATATTTCTCCATCTGCTTCTAACTTATACTGTACCCCTTCTATCACAGGGCCTACGGTACCATATTTAGAGCCACCTGGGTTACGTTGATTCACACTAATAATGGGGCTATTCTCTGTTGGACCATAGCCTTCATACACAGGTATTTGCGCTGCATTAAAAATGCGTAATAATTTTACTTGACAAGCAGCACCTCCTGTAACAATGAACTTTACATTGCTTCCAACTGCTTCACGCCATTTTACAAATATTAATTTATTGGCTAGTTTTAATTGGGTTCGGTACCACCAAGATCCTGGAATTAAATTATCATATTTTTCTCCCAAGGCAACTGCCCAGAAAAATAATTTTCTTTTTACACCTGTCAACTCCTCTCCCTTCATCATTATTTTTTCAAACATTTTTTCTAAAAGCCTAGGCACGGTAGAGAATCCATCTGGTGAAATTTCTTTTAAATTATCGCCAATAGTTTCTAGACTTTCGGCATAATAAATACTCATACCACTATACAAATAAATATAAGAAGCGAGCTTTTCAAAAATATGATTCAATGGTAAAAAGCTGAGTACTTTTTGATCTGGTGCATCGTTGAAAGGAAATGATTTTTTTCCCATCATTAGATTAAAATAAATATTTCTATGCGACAACATCACCCCCTTAGGCGTACCTGTGGTACCTGAAGTATAAATAAAAGTAGCCACCTGGTCTACAGGAATGGTTTTTTTAATTTGTTCTACTTGCGCTAACAATTGTGCATCAGTTTTTCTTAATTCAGTCCAATGTTTGGCACCAGCGATGCGATCAAATGTATAAACCTCTTTTAAACAATCTACTTTGTCTTTAATAGACATCACCTTATCATATAGTTCTTGATTGCTTGCGAACATATATTTAACAGAGGCATCATTCAATATAAAACTAAGTTCTAAGGGATTCGTAGTAGGATACACAGGCACCCAAATTATACCTAATTGTTGGGCGGCGAAATCACCAAATATCCATTCTGGGCGGTTAGTACTTATTACTGCAATTTTATCGCTGCCTTCTGGAGAAAAATTATGGGCAGATAAACCCAGACTTAGTAATCCAGCACTTAATTCATTGGCAATTTGTGCTACTTCTTGAGTAGCATATTTACGCCATTGTCCATTTTCTTTGACAGCCAACATATCCTCTTGTGGGAAATGTGCTAATTGATGTTCGATACAATCGAAGAGTCTTTTAGATTCCATAAGTCAAGCAATATTGTATAACAAAATACTAAGAAAGCAGCATAAAAAAAAGAAATAAGCCTATAAAAAAACCCAGTCTGTTGAGAGACTGGGTTAAGTATTTTGAAAGTGCTTAATATATCAAATGGGTCAATAAGCCATCTCTTAATTTGGGTTCAAACCAAGTGCTTTTTGGAGGCATCACTTCGCCTGCATCGGCAATATTAAATAACTGATCAATCGTGACTGGATACAAACTAAAGGCAATGGCCATTTCGCCACTGTCTACTCTTTTTTCCAATTCAGATAAGCCACGAATGCCGCCCACAAAATCGATGCGTTTGTCGGTTCTTTGATCTTGGATACCTAAATATTTGGCTAAAATATTATTGGACAAAATAGTAACGTCTAATACACCAATTGGATCATTGGTATAAGTTCCTTCTTTAGCGATCAATTGATACCAAGTTTTATTTAAATACATACCAAAATGATGTAGTGCATTTGGTTTAACTGCATTTTCTTCAGCTACAATATCAAAATCTTTCGACAATGCTTCCATTAATGCTGCTGCACTATGGCCATTCAAATCTTTCACCACACGGTTGTAATCTAAGATGGCCAATTGGTTAGAGGGAAATAATGTAGTTAAAAAATAATCGGATATTTTTTTTAGCTCATCGCCTGGCTTTACCACTTCTTCACTTAATGCCAATTTTACTTTTGCTGCAGATGCGGCGCGGTGATGTCCATCGGCAATATAAGTGCAAGGCACTTCAGTGGCAAATAAATGCGTGATTTGATCAATGGTGGCTTCATCACTCACTGCCCAAACTGAATGTTGTATGCCATCGTCGGCGGTAAAATCATAAACTGGGTTCTTGGTGGTCTTCCACTTCTCAATGATCGTATCAATACTGGCTTGATTTCTATAGGCTAAAAAAACATTCCCCGTTTGCGCACCTGTTGTCTTGATATGATTGATTCTATCTAATTCTTTTTCAGGTCGAGTAAATTCGTGTTTTTTAATAATGTCATTATTGTAATCCTCAATACTACTCACACAAACCAATCCTGTTTGTGCACGCCCATCCATAATCAGTTGATAGATATAATAGCAAGGCTTAGATTCTTTAAACAAGACATCGCGTTGTAGAAAAGCATTTAAATTATTCAATGCCAATTCATACACTGCTGTACTATGTGTATCGGTAGTTTCTGGTAAGCCTATTTCACTTTTTGTGATATGTAAAAAAGAATACGCATTGCCTACTGCCTCTAATTTTGCTTCTGCGCTATTTAAAACATCGTAAGGTTTGCTGGCCACTTGTTTTGCTAATTGTGGCTGAGGACGTACTGCTTCAAAGGGACTGATTTTTGCCATGGGCGCAAAGTTCGTTCTTTTTTATGAAGATTTAATTTTTTTCAGCGAATGATTTCATCAAGTCGCAAAATGTTTGCACACTAGATAAAGGCAGTGCATTGTACATACTTACTCTAATGCCGCCAACGGTTCTGTACCCTTTAACACCAATCATTCCTTGTTTTTTGCACAAGTCCAAAAATGGCGCTTCTAAATCGGGATTGCTTAAAAAGAAAACTGCATTCATAATACTTCTATCTTCTTTGGCTATAGGGCAATGAAAGGCCGGTAAAGCATCAATGGTAGCATACAATAAATTTGCTTTTTCAAGATTGCGTTTTTCCATGGCGGCCAATCCACCTTGGGTTTCGATCCATCTTAAGGTTAATAAGCTAACATATATAGAAAAAACAGGAGGTGTATTTAATAGCGAGCCTGCTTCGATATGTTTTTGATAATTTAAAATCGCAGGAATTTTTCTATTGATTTTTCCTAGAATTTCTTTTTTAACCACCACCATCGTAACTCCTGCCGCCCCCATATTTTTTTGTGCCCCTGCATAGATTAAATCAAACGCTTTGAAATTAGTAGGTCTACAAAAAATATCAGAGCTCATATCTCCAATTAATAAGGCAGAACTCTGAGGATAGCTATGCCATTGAGTTCCCTCTACTGTATTGTTAGTGGTAATGTGTAAATAAGTAGCATTGGCTGGTACATCCAACTGCTTATTGATATAGGTATGTTTTTTATCGGCGGTATCTGAAACTACTTTTACAGGTCCGAATAAAGCTGCTTCTTTGACTGCTTTATTGCCCCATACGCCGTTATCACAAATAGCAGCCAATCCATTTTCATCCAATAAATTCATGGGCACTTGCATGAATTGCATGGTAGCGCCACCTTGTAAAAACAACACTTCATAAGCATCGTCCAAACCCATTAATCTTTTAATGATTGCTTGGGCTTCGGTAACCACTTCCACAAAATGAGAAGTACGATGTCCGATTTCTAAAATTGATAAGCCTGTATTATTAAAATTATGAATAGCCGCAGCGGCTTGATCCAAAACTTCTTTGGGTAAAATAGAGGGGCCAGAATTAAAATTGTGCAATTGCATTATAGTGATATAAATTAAATATTAGTTTTTTATAGTTGGTTTTAAATCATTGACTTCGGCCTCGTCAACAGTAGTTACACCGCCTGAAATAGCATATTTCATTGCTTCTGCAGCATTGATTTGTTTAGGTAATTTTCTTGTTTTTGACAAAGGAATAATAAAAGATATTCCAGAAATGGCATAGGAGTGTGGTACATAAACTGTGACATGATCTTTTAATCCTAAATGTTCACAGCTTTCTTGAGTAATGAAACCAATTCTCCAAATATCCTCTCCATCTATGCAAACCAATATTGGTTTATCAAATTTTTTCTTATTACCGGCAAATGCTTCTAAAAAATCTTTTACTGAAGAATAGATAATTTTTACGCCAGGTGTTTTTTCTAAGAGTTTATCAAAAATGGACATCAATCTTTCAATAAAAAATAAAGAGGACAGCCAACCTACAATTAAAACAAGTGCAATCACCACCAAAAATCCAAGTCCAGTAACCTTAGGCACTTGTCCATTGACTGCGATAAATTTTTGAGGAAAAATTACACTTAAGACATTCGGTAAAAAATTATCTACCCAATTGAATAAGCTGACCACTACCCAAATGGTGACTCCGATGGGCGCCAAAACTATCACCCCCTGAAAAAAACGCTGGGCAAGGCTGGTTAAAATCTTTTGTTTGATGAATTGGTGCCTAGGATTGGGCATTTTTGATTGGTTTAAGGCTCAAATTTCAAACAATTTTGCCATTCGGCATAAATAATAAAAAAATATGCTTGGAAACTTTGAAAACGTGATAAGTTTCCGTAGTTTTGCGCCTTCAAATCAAGCTATGCAAGATAGAATTCTCAATAAAGCCCGCGAATTGATGTTCCAAACAGGGGTCAAACACGTCACTATGGACGATTTGGCCAACCAATTGGGCATCAGCAAGAAGACCATCTACCAGTATTATAAGGACAAAGACGCCTTGGTGAGTTCGGTGGTAGAAAATGAATTGACCAACCATGCCCTGATTTGTAACCAAAGCATGCAAACCGCAGACAATGCCGTGCATGAAATATTTCTATTAATGACCGTGATTCAGGAAATGTTTAGTAGAATGAATCCACTGACCTTATTTGAGATTGAAAAATATTATCCTTTGGCTTTTGAAAAAATTAAAAACCATAAAGACGATTATATTTTTTCTATGATTCGTGCCAACCTAGAAAAAGGCATTGCAGAAGGTTTGTATAGAAAAGATTTGGATGTAACAATTCTTTCTAAATACAGATTAGAAACAAGTTTGATTCCATTTAATATTCAAGTATTCCATCCGAATAAATTTGATATGCTTAAAGTGAATTTACAAATCATAGAACATTTTGTATATGGTGTAGCCACTTTAGAGGGCCACAAATTAATGGATGCCTATAAGCTTAACCATGCTGAAACAATATAAAATAAAAAAACAAACAAGAAAATAAATATACCGCAATGAAAAAGTTTTTAATCCCGCTTTTAAGTTTAATGATAGCAAGCAAGGCTATAGCACAAAGCAATAAAGTAGTCAATGCCTTTAGTTTAGAGCAATGTGTTGATTACGCACAAAAAAACAATGTACAGGTAAAAAATGCATTGCTTGCCATTGAAGTACAAATGCAAACCAACAGAGAAATAGCTGCAGCTGCTTATCCTACCATTGGAACTAATATTGGCGGGACAGATTACACTAAAATTCCAACCTCACTTTTACCTGGTCAATTTTTTGGTGGAGCTGCTGGTACTTTTATTCCAGTACAATTTGGTACCAAATACAATGCCAACTATGGTGCAAATTTTTCACAATTACTTTTTGATGGTCAAGTTTTTGTTGCCTTGCAAGCACGTGCGACCTCTTTAGAAATGCAAAGAAAAAATGCAGCAGTGACAGAAGAAGCCATTAAAGCCAATATTTATAAAATATATTATCAATTGTCTGCTAGCAAAACACAGTTAAATATTTTAGATGCCAATATTGATCGTTTAAGTAAATTGTCACATGATGCAGAAATTATGTACAAAAATGGTTTTGCAGAAAAATTAGACGTGGACAAAGTAAGTGTTCAATTGAACAATTTACAAACGGAAAAAATAAAAGCCAACAATAGTGTAGCGATTGGCTTTATGGGTTTGAAAATGTTGATGGGCATGCCAGTCAAGGACAGCTTGGCTTTGACAGATGTGATCAATGAACAAAGTTTAAGTACCGATGTACTAGTGGAGAACGATTTTCAATATGGTATTAGAAAAGATTACCAATATTTAACTACAGTAAGAAAATTAAGTGAGTACAATGTGAAGCGCTACCAATTGAGTTATTTACCCACTGTAAATTTTTCAGGTGCTTATTCTAAAAATGCACAACGAACTAAATTTGATTTTTTTGAAGGCGGTAATTGGTTTACCACCTCTTTATTAAGTTTAAACGTGAATCTTCCATTATTCAATGGCTTTGCTAGAGAAGCAAGAGTGAAAAGAACCAAGATTGAATTAAAGCAAATTGAAAATCAAATAGACGCTTTAAAAAACAATATTGACAATGAAATGACACAGGCTAAATTAAATTATATTTCTTCGGTGGCCACTGTTCAATTTCAAAAGAAAAATATGCAATTGGCGGAGAATGTTTACCAACAAACAAAAAAGAAATTTGAAGCAGGTACCGGTTCCAACACCGAAATTTCTGCAGCTCAGGCCGATTTAGTAAGTGCTCAAAATAATTTCATGAATGCTTTGTACACTGCTTTAATCTCTAAAGTGGATTTATTAAAAGCCAGTGGAAAATTATAAAGTCGTAAATAAATAATAAATATTAAAAATAAAATAATGAAAAAGTTTTCTAAAGTAGTATTGGGTTCGATGATGATGTTGACCATGGCCTGTGGTGGCGGGAACAGCATTGAAAGTCAAAAAGCAAATTTGGCTTCATTAAAAAAACAAAGTTTGGCCTTGAATGTAAAAATTGCCACACTAGAAAAAGAAATTGCAAAAGCTGGTGGTGGAGAAACAGCGAAGGCCATATTGGTGGCAGTAACGCCCCTGGTGAATCAAGATTTTACCCATTATATTGAACTACAAGGTAAAGTAGAATCTGAAAGCGTATCCTTTGTCACCCCACGTGCTGGTGGTGGTCAAGTAAAAGGCTTATTTGTAAAAAGAGGAGATCTAGTAAAAAAAGGTCAATTGATTTTGCAATTGGACAATTCATTGATCAAGCAAAGCGCCGCTGCAGCTACTCAAAATATTGAAACCTTAAAATCTCAAGCCGCTTTAGCCAAAGCGGTATACGACAAACAAAAAAATCTTTGGGATCAAAATATTGGAAGTGAAATACAATTATTGACTGCTAAAACCAATGCAGAAGCTTTAGCAAGTCAATTAAAAGCAGCAGCAGAACAATTGGGTATGGTGCGTGATCAATTGGCCTATACCAGTGTTTACAGTGATGTAGATGGTGTGGCAGAGGAAGTAAATGTGAAAGTGGGTGAACTTTTCATGGGTCCTGGTCAAATAAAGATTGTAAACATGGCGCATTTAAAGTTAACGACCATGATTCCTGAAAATTATGCAGGTAAAGTAAAAGTAGGTACTGAAACAAGCTTAAACTTTCCAGACATTCAAAAAATAATTAGTGCAAAATTATCAGTGGTGGGCAATGTAATTGATCCTTTAAGCAGAAGTTTTTATGTAGAAGCAAAATTACCTATTGATAAAAATTTCCGTCCAAACCAATTGGTACAAGTTAAAATTAAAGACTACGAACAAAAAAATGCCATCAGCGCACCAATCAATTTGTTACAAAACGATGAAAAAGGAAAGTTTATCTATGTAGCGGTAATGGAAAATGGAAAACTAATGGCACGTAAAAAAGCAGTAACCGTAGGACAATACTATGGTAATAATATCGAAATTTTAGCAGGCTTAGTTGCAGGTGATAAGGTAATTACTGAAGGGTATCAAACTTTATTTGATGGCCAAAATATTACGACCTCAGATAAATAATTAAAAAATTAAAGCTTAATAGATTCTTATGTCGACAATAAAAAATATAAAAGAAAAGTTCAAAGAGTTTAAACCTACTTCTTGGGCTATTACCAATAAGACCACCATTTATTTGGTGATGTTGTTTCTTAGCTTAGGGGGTATTTATCAATTTCTTACACTTCCTAAAGAGAATTTTCCTGAAGTAGTCATTCCTAATATATTCGTGCAAACAGTGTATGTAGGTAATTCCCCTAAGGATATTGAAAACTTAGTCACTCGTCCTCTTGAAAAACAAATCAAGAGTATTAGTGGTGTAAAAATTAGCAAATTCACTTCTACCTCTCAACAAGATTTTTCGGCTATTACGATTGAGTTTAGCACCGATGTAAAACCTGAGATTGCTTTACAAAAAGTGAAAGACGCGGTAGATAAAGCCAAGTCGGATTTACCTACAGACTTAACACAACAGCCTAGGGTCATTGAATTAAATATCAGTGATATGCCGATTATGTATGTGAACATTAGCGGTAACTACAGTCCCGTTCAATTAAAAAAATATGCGGATGATTTAAAAGATAAATTAGAAAGCATTTCACAAGTGAATAGAATTGATTTAGTGGGTGCACCAGAAAGAGAGTTTCAAATTAATGTAGATAACTATAGAATGCAAAGCTCAGGCATCACTTTTGATGATATCAGCGCTGCCATTCAAAGAGAGAACTTAGATTTATCGGGTGGTTTATTAGAAGTGGGTACGATGAACCGTAACCTACAATTAAAAGGTCAATTAAAAAATGCCAATGATATTGCCAATATTATTGTACGCAATGCCAATGGTGCCCCAATTTACTTAAGAGACGTGGCCTCTATTGAAGATACGGTGAAGAATAACGAAAGCTTTGCACGTTTAAATGGCAAGAATGTGCTTACCTTAAATATTATTAAGCGTAATGGCGAAAACTTAATTGCCACTACCGATGCGGTGAAAAAAATTGTGGAAGAGGCCATAGCCAATGATTTACCGAAAGATGTAAACTTGGTGATTTCAGGTGACACAAGCATAAGAACCAAAAGTTCATTTACAGATTTAGTGAACTCTATTGTGATTGGCTTTATTTTAGTTTTGTTGGTATTGATGTTCTTTATGGGCGTGACCAATGCCTTCTTTGTGGCCTTATCGGTACCCTTGAGTATGTTTGTTGCCTTTGTTTTGTTACCTGCTGGTGACTTATTAGTGGGCTCGCACATTACTTTAAACTTCATGGTTTTATTTGCCCTCTTATTTGGTCTAGGTATTATTGTCGATGATGCCATTGTGGTCATAGAAAACACACACCGCATTTTTGTGCATGGCAAAGGAAAATTAACCGCTACTACTTCTGCTAAAATGGCGGCAGGTGAAGTATTTGTTCCTGTATTAGCAGGTACGATTACCACTTTAGCGCCTTTCTTTCCTTTACTATTCTGGCCTGGTATTATTGGTAAGTTTATGATTTACCTACCAGCCATGTTAATATTCACCTTAGCTGCTTCCTTAGTGGTAGCCTTTATCATGAACCCTGTATTTGCAGTAGATTTCATGAACCACGAAGAAGTAAAATCTGAGGAACCAAAATCGGCCATGTTTAAGAAAAAAGGTTTCTGGATACCTATTGGAATTGGAGTCTTATTAGACTTGATGGGCTTTACTTTCTTAGGAAATTTATTGATCTTCTTTATGATATTGGTTGTAGCCAATAAATATTTTATTACCGATTTAATTGAAAAGTTTCAGACCAATACACTTCCTAAATTAATGGAGGCCTATGAGCGCATCTTACGTCGTGCCTTAGGCGGTTGGAGACCAGTTAAATTATTAATAGGCACTTTTGTTTTATTAATATTTTCTTTCGTGTTTTTTGGCATTAGCATTAGTACTGGCAGAGTAGGTATTGAATTTTTCCCTAAAGGAGATCCTAACCAAGTATATGTTTATTTAAAATTACCTGTGGGCAGCAAAGTAAACTATACCGATTCTATCACTAAAATAGTAGAACATAAAGTTGCCAAGGCTTTAGAAATGGATAATAATAAAAAGAATCCACTGGTAGAAAGTATTATTACCAATGTGGCCGTTGGTGCCGGAGATCCGATGCGTGGCGATAGAAGTACAAGATCTGAATTAGGTCGTGTACAAGTGAACTTTGTGGAATATGAAAAACGTCATGGTAAATCAACCTCTCCTTATTTAGATGCCATTCGTGCAGAGATGAAAGGTATACCTGGTGCGGAATTTACGGTTACACAAGAATCCAATGGTCCACCAACGGATCCTCCAGTGAATATAGAAATACAAGGAGATGATTTTGATAAACTAGTGAAAACATCGGTGGGTTTAAAAAATTATTTAGACGCTGCACAAATTCCAGGTATTGATGGATTAAAGATGGATGTGGATTTAGTGAATCCAGAATTAACTTTAACCATTGATAGAGATCGTGCTTTAATTGAAGGCGTAAGTAGTGCACAAGTAGGTATGCAAATTCGTACCGCCTTATTTGGTAAAGAAATTTCTAAAATTAAAGATGGCAAGGATGAATATAAGATTCAATTAAGAAACGAAGAATTGCAAAGAAATAATTTAGTAGATCTTTTAAATATGCGTTTATCTTTTAGAGATATGGCGGCTGGAGGAATGGTCAAAAATATTCCTATTAGCTCATTGGTAAAAGTAGAACCCACCAATACCTTTGGTAGCATCAATAGAAAAAATCAGAAGAGATTAATTCAATTAAGATCCAATGTTAAACTAGATCAAGGCTTTAACCCTACTGCTGTAAACGCAGTCATTGCGCAATACATTGGCAACTTTAAAGGTATTTCTGAAGGGGTGACGGTTAAACAAACTGGTGAGAACGAACAACAATTAGAGACCGTTGCGTTTTTAGGCAAGGCCTTAGTGATTGCATTGATGTTAATTTTATTTACATTGGTATTGCAGTTTAACTCTATTTCTAAATCGGTGATTATCTTAACGGAGATTTTATTTAGTATTATTGGTGTACTATTAGGCTTCTCTATATTTGGCATGAAAGTTTCAGGGGTAATGACAGGCTTAGGTATTGTAGGACTAGCGGGTATTGTGGTGAAAAATGGCATATTGGTGATTGAATTTGCCGATGAATTAAGATCAAGAGGCTATAAAACAAGAGAGGCAGTGATTCAAGCAGGAAAGACAAGAATTATTCCTGTATTGTTAACTGCCCTTGCTGCGATCTTAGGTTTCTTACCAATTGCCATTGGTTTTAACATCAATTTTGTGACTTTATTTAGTGAGTTAAATCCACATATTTTCTTTGGCGGTGACAACGTAGCCTTTTGGAAACCATTAAGTTGGACCATTATTTATGGCTTGGCCTTTGCCTTCTTTATGACTTTGTTTATCGTGCCTGCCATGTATATCATTGCAGAACGTTTACGCAGACCCATGCGCCGTCATTTTGGTGGTAAGTGGATTAGTATTTTAGGCATTCCTCCATTAACATTTATTTTTATTCCTTTGATGTTTATTACTACATTTATACATAGAAGAAATGAAAAAAGAAGAATGGCCAACAACAATGCTGGCGGAGATAAAACAATTAATGGTTCTTGGTATTAATTTATAAAATAAAAAACAAGTGATGATGAAAAAATATTTAGTAGTTAGCTTATCGTTATTTTGCTTTTTATCCATTTTCAATTTGGCTTGTTCATTTAATAACACAAATAAAAATGCTATGGATACAGCAACTGTGACCACTCAAAGTTTTGGGACCTTGGAAGGAAAGTCTATAACAGAGTATACTTTAACCAATGCCGCTGGCATGCAAGTAGGCATCATTAATTATGGCGCCATTCTTACTAAAATAATTACAAAGGATAAAGCGGGTACTTTGGGTGATGTAATTACAGGTTATGATTCTATTGATGGTTATGTTCAAAAAGGCAATCCTTATTTTGGCGCCATCATTGGAAGATACGCCAACCGCCTTGCTAAAGGGGCTTATAAAGTAGATGGAGTAGCTTATTCAGCGGCCATCAACAACAATGGGCAATCCTTGCATGGAGGTTTAAAAGGCTTTGACAAGGTTTTATGGGAAGCGGTTGTTTTACCTGGAGATTCTAGCATTCAATTGAGTTATTTAAGCGTAGATGGAGAGGAAGGTTATCCAGGAAATTTAAAAGTACAAGTAGTGTATACTTTAACTGAAAACAATTCAATTAAAATTGAATATACTGCTACTACAGATAAGACCACCGTACTTAATTTAACCAATCATGCTTATTTTAATTTAACTGCTGGTAAGTCCCCAAATATTTATGAGCATATCGTACAATTGAATGCCAATAAATATACACCTGTAGATAGTAATTTAATTCCAACAGGTGAACTATTGGATGTTAAAGGAACGCCAATGGATTTTACTACACCAAAAAAAGTAGGACAAGACCTTGATAAAGTAGCAGGTGGCTATGACCATAACTGGGTATTGAACAAAGCAGATGGCTTGCAAGAAATAGCATCCGTCTATGAACCAATCAGTGGGCGTTATTTAACAGTAGCGACTACAGAACCTGGCATTCAATTTTATACTGGTAATTTCTTAACTGGTACTTTAACAGGTACTAAAAAAGGCTTGGTCTACAATAAGCATTATGCCTTGACTTTGGAAACCCAACATTTCCCTGATAGTCCTAACCAGCCTGGATTTCCTAGTACTTTATTAAAACCAGGAGAGACCTATCACCAAACAACGGTGTATAATTTTTCTACCAAGTAATTAGTAAAATTTAAATATATTAAAAACCAGCTTTCAAAAAAAGCTGGTTTTTTTATGCTAGTAGATGCGTGCCTTCTTCTATACTTATAGGATAGACCACTAATGGCTTTTGGTATTTTTTTAAATAGGCAGCAGCTAGTTCCTTACTAATCAGATCCAATTCCGAATTTTTTATGATATTAATGGTGCAGCCACCAAAGCCACCCCCCATCATTCTTGCACCAATCACATGTTCATTTTGCTTGACCGCTTCCACTAAAAAATCTAATTCGGGACAACTCACATCATACAATTTTGATAAGCCTTCGTGAGTGGCAAACATTTTTTTCCCAAAAGCTTCCATGTCCCCAGCAGTTAAATCTTTTACTGCTAATTGTACCCGCTCAATTTCTTCTACCACATATTTACATCTTTGATATATTTTAACACCAGTTAAAACCTTATTAGATCCCAAACAATCTTCAACTTGCTCTGTATTAATATCCCTGAATATTTTTACAGCAGGATATTTTTCTTGAATTATTTTTAATCCTTGCTCACATTCTAATCTACGGGTATTATACTCAGAACTGGCTAGTGCGTGTTTTATTTGCGTATCGAATAAAACAATACTATAGTCTTTTAACTCTAAAGGATAATAGGCATAGTCTAAGCTAGCACAGTCCAAAAATATTACTTTGTTTTTTTGTCCATGCAAACTGGCAAACATATCCATCAGTCCGCATTTGACACCTGCAAACTCGTGTTCGGCTTTTTGTGCCATTAAGGCCATTTCCATTTTAGTTAATTGCAATTGATACAATTCATTCAGTGCAAATATCACCGCGCATTCCACGGCTGCAGAACTAGACAAGCCTGCTCCACTAGGAATATTGCCTTGTATACAAATATCAAAACCTTTAATGAGGTCGTCTTTAGTATTTGTTTTTTCTATCACTTGATGTACTACCCCAATGAGGTAGTTCACCCATGGTGTAGCATGTGGCGCTAGATGGTGAATTGGTAAAATTATAGTTTGTCCCAAATCCAATGCCACCATATGTATTGCGCCATCGGTTCTTTTGCCTATCGCTACTTCAATGTATTTATCAATGGCTGCAGGTAGCACAAATCCATGGTTATAATCGGTATGTTCTCCAATTAAATTAATGCGCCCAGGCGATTTTACTGCAAGTGAAGGAGCGTAATTAAAATGATTCAAAAATTGACTGCGAATGGCTAACATAAAATAAAATGTTTTTATGTTTAATTATATTTTTTGTAAACAGGCCGCCGCCGCATCTAGTGTAGCCTCTTTTTTAGCAAAACAAAGTCGTATCACTTTATGATCGGTGCCATCATGATAAAATGCCGACATGGGAATCACGGCCACTCCATATTCTTTGACTAATTTTTCAGCGAATAATTTATCAGATTCATTAGAGATGGCCGCATAACTATAAGATTCAAAATAAGAACCAGAAGAAGGAATATATTTAAATTTTGTTGGCGCTAATAAGTTTCTTAAATGATCTCTTTTTGCCTGATACATAATCCCCAAGGATAAATAAGCTTCTTTATTGTCCATATAAGCTGCGATGCCCAATTGTTTGGGGCTGTCACAACTAAAGGCATTGAATTGATGTACTTTTCGGTACTCTTTCATTAAATTTTCAGGAGCCACACAATACCCTAATTTCCATCCTGTACAATGATAAGTTTTACCAAAAGAAAAACAAACAAAACTACGTGCAAATAAATCGGGATATTTCATCACCGTTTCGTGTTGCTTTTGATCATAAATTAAATGCTCGTATACCTCATCACTGATCAAGTATAAGTGATTGCTCAATACTATATCTTGCAATTGAAGCATATCTTCCTTGGTCATTACTACGCCTGTTGGATTATGTGGCGTATTCACTAATATCGCTTTTGTCTTTTTAGTAATGGCCGCTTTTACCTTATCCCATGGAATACTATAATTAGGAAACTCTAAAGCAATGGGCACCACAATACCTCCATTGAAAGTAATATTGGGAATATAACTATCATAAGCAGGTTCAAAAATGATGACTTCATCGCCTGGTTGAATGATGGTAGAAAAAGCAGAAAATATAGCATACGTGCCTCCCGGTGTAACCGTTATTTCGGTTTCAGGGTGGATGGTAGTTTGGTATAAGAAATTAATTTTTTCTGCCAATCTTTCTCTTAATATAGGCGCCCCATTGGTATGCGCATATTGATTCCCGCCAGCTTTCATGGCTGTTGTCACACAATCTATAAGTGCTTCACTCATGGGAAAATCGGGAAAGCCCTGGCCTAAATTGATGGCATTATGCTTTACCGCCAATTGGCTCATGACTGTAAAAATACTAGTGCCAATATGGGGAAGCTTTGACTGCATCTAGTCTTTAAAATTTCAATTGATTCGAAATACGTTTTAATTCAATCTCTGCCACTTTTGCGGTGTACTTTAAACTTACTAATCTAAAGCCAGCATTTTCAAAACTTTGTTGCGCTTGTTTTACATCTACCATGGTGGCTTGCCCCAATTGATATTTTTGCATGACTAAGCCTAGTAATGATGCCGCCATGCTATAATTATCCGTTTCAATGGGCAATTGTTCGATGCTATTTTTATAGGCATCAAAAGTTTTATAAGCATTCGTATAAATATCCTTACTTAAACTTTGTGTTTGCAGTTCGGCATTTTTTGAATTGATTCTTGCATTTGTTAAAGTTTTTTTAGCTGCACCTCCGGTATATATAGGAATAGATAGGTTGACGCCTAAAAATGGACCATAGTTTTCATTTAATAAACTAAAGCCAGCAGCAGAACTACTGCTACTTAAATTATAACCCGTACTTGCTCTTAGTGTAGGATACATTAAGGCCTTGGTTTCTTTTTCTAACTGTTGATTTATTTTTATCTGTGTACTTAAAGCAGCTAATTGAGGGTTGTTGTTTAAGCCTAAGGAAATGCTAGTAGCTCCTTTATCAAAACTTAATTGATTATCGATCACAATCGTATCATTAATGACAATGGAGGAGCTAACATCATCTTTATTATTAATAGTTCTAGCTAAATCTGTTTTGGCTTGTGCAATAATTAATAATTGATTTTGCTTGGCTTGTAATAATGCATTTAAATCTATATTAGATTGTAAAATATCGGTTTGATTGGCCACCCCAATTTGTTGTCTTGTTTTAACAATGTCTACTCTTTCTCGACTTGTTTCGATTGATTTTTCTATGGTTTTTAAATAGGCTTGTTGACGCACTACATTGTAATACTGTTGCATTACTTGCGCCGTGGTATTTTGCATTTGCGATTGCAATAAAAAACCATTTTGCTTTTCAATCATGGCTAAACGATCCTTAAAAGCCATAATTCTATACCCATTAAAAATGATCACTGAAGCTGTAAGCCCAGCTGATAATGTGTTCCCGTCTACTCCTGTTTTAGTCGTATTACGCGTTGGATCGGCAAATTTTTGTTCAATGGTGGATAATGATTTATTATTATTGGCAGTAGCTGAAACTGTGGGTAGTCCGCCCGCCACACCATAATCATTATTGTTTTTGGCAATCGTTAAATTATTCTCCACCAATTGAATATCGTAACTATTTTGAATCGCTGTTTTGATGGCCTCATTTAGGCTAATCGCATTTTGTGCATTTGCGTTAATTAGCAATGAAAAACAAAGGAGTAAAAATATATAAATGGACTTTTGCATACTATAAAATTAAGTGAGCCAATACCAAAACTCGAAAAAATTACATCAGTGGTGAAAGCGCAAACTTTACTATCCCACCAAGGTACCAATGGCAGCGCCCTGCACTACTTTTAATAAATTTCCTGGCTGGTTCATGTCAAATACAATAATAGGTAATTTGTTTTCCATGCATAAAGTAAATGCAGTAGTATCCATTACTTTTAAATTCTTTGATATACATTCTTGGAAACTAATTTTTTCAAATTTAACTGCTGCAGGATTTTTTTCAGGATCACTATCATAAACACCATCTACACGCGTTCCTTTTAAAATAACATCTGCCTTCATTTCAATCGCACGCAACGATCCTGCGGTATCGGTAGTGAAATAAGGATTACCTGTACCTGCTCCAAATATAACTACACGCCCTTTTTCTAAATGACGCAATGCTTTACGACGAATATAAGGTTCTGCAACTTGTTCCATTACAATAGCAGATTGTAATCTTGTATACACGCCTATTTTTTCCAACATGGCTTGAATGGCCATTGCATTAATTACAGTGGCTAGCATTCCCATATAATCTCCATGTGCTCGCTTGCACCCCTAGTTCAACTACTTGCTTAATTTCATTGGCATATTGTTCAATAATTTTAGGATCAAAGGGGTCTCCGGTTTTTTGATTTCCTAATAATGCCTCTCCTGATAATTTCAATAATACACGCTTGTATTTTGGCAACATAGTTCTACATATTTTGTACTTGCAAGATAAGAATTTTGGGGCAACAAAAAAGGGTCCCCCCGATTACTCGGGGGGACCCTGTATATTTCATTAGATCTTAAGGTATTTACTCCTCAAAGCGCCCGTTTATGGGGTGCTTTGAAAAAATCATAAGAGTGGGTAGATTAAAAAATTAAATTTTTTGAATTTTTTAATCTTAACCCAAAGCCACACGCTTGAATTCAGTCACTACTAATGCGCTGTCAACCGATTTCACATACTCACCTACTGTTTTGCCACCATCTTTTACAAAGGCTTGTGCTAGTAAGGTTTGCTCTTTAAAGAAAGCATTGATTTTACCTTCTGCAATCTTAGCAATCATTTCTTCTGGTTTGCCGGCCATTTTAGGATCTTCTTTCATGGTATCGATAATAATGGCACGCTCACGAGCCACTGTTTCAGCAGGTACTGATTCAGGATCTACCGCTACTGGATTCATTGCCGCAATTTGCATGGCTAAGTCTTTACCTACTTCTGCAGCTTCTGAACTTAAACCTACCAATACACCCATTCTGTAGGCACCATGAATATAAGAAGCAACATAAGGTGCGTCTACTCTTTCAAATTTAGCTACCCCAATTTTTTCACCAATAGAGGCTAATTTATCATTAATCATGTCGGACACTTTAGTGCCATTCACGCTTACTTCATTTAATTCAGCAGCAGATTTCACATTGTTCGCTACTGCAGCATCTGCAATCACTTGAGCAAAGGCTACGAATTCTGCATTCTTAGAAACGAAATCTGTTTCACAAGAAATACAAACTACAAAACCTGTTTTATGATCGGCAGAAGTTTGTGCAATAATCACCCCTTCTTTTGCTTCACGGTCACTACGCTTAGCGGCTACTTTTTGTCCTTGCTTACGTAACCAATCTATCGCTGCTTCAAAATCATTGTTTGTTTCTGTTAATGCTTTTCTGCAATCCATCATACCAGCACCTGTTGCTTGACGTAATTTATTAATGTCAGCAGCTGTTATTGTACTCATAATATTATAATTTAAAAATAAATTTGAAATTGTTTTTAAAGATCAAGTAGTTCAATTAAAAACAATTGGGTCATTGGCATTCGTAGAACACCAATAACCCAATTGGATAATTAATTATTTACCTGCTGGGCGACGTGTACTTTGAATACGACGCTTAGGTGCACCAGGAGCAGTTGGAGCTGCACCAGCACCACGCTTGCCTCTTCCACCTTCTGCATTAGCTTCTGCTTCCATGCGTTTTGCTTTTGCTTCGTTTTCATTGTTGCCTTCTTCAGATTCGCTTTCGTCATCTTTAGAAGCTTGACGCTCTGCTAAACCTTCTGCAATAGCTGCAGTAATATAGTTGGTAATAATAGCAATGGATTTTGTTGCATCATCATTTGCAGGAATAGAAAAATCTACTTTGTTAGGATCGCAGTTGGTATCTACCATACCAAATGTTTGGATGCCTAAACGCTTTGCTTCTGCCAATGCAATGTGCTCATGTCCTATGTCTACTAAGAATAAAGCGGCTGGTAAACGACCCAATTGAGCGATACCGCCTAATACTTTTTCCATTTTATCTTTGTCACGACCTAAAGTTAAACGTTCTTTTTTAGTCAAGCTGTCTGCACTACCGTCTGCTAACATTTTTTCAATGCTTTGCATTTTCTTCACGCTCTTACGAACCGTGTTGAAGTTAGTCAACATACCACCTAACCAACGCTCTGTAGCGTAAGGCATGTTTACTTTTTTAGCACATTCACTTACAATTTCTTTTGCTTGTTTCTTAGTAGCAACAAACATAATTTTCTTACCGCTTTTAGCAATTTGCTTTAAAGCAGCAGCTGTTTCTTGTAAATGATCGACTGTTTTATTTAAGTCAATGATGTGAATACCTTTTTTTTCTGCGAAAATATAAGGCAACATCTTAGGGTTCCACTTCTTTTTAAGGTGACCAAAGTGAACGCCGGCCTCCAGTAATTGCTGTTGTAATGAAGTGTTATTTTCCATGTGTATAATTTGTTGTAATGAATTAATGTTAAAATTGTTGGATTAACGTTTACTGAACTGGAAGCTTCTACGTGCTTTCTTATGACCGAATTTCTTACGCTCAACACTACGAGGGTCACGCGTTAATTGTCCAGCTGCTTTTAAAGCAGGACGCAATTCAGGATTCAATTCAATTAATACACGAGCAATACCTAATTTGGCTGCTTCTGCTTGTCCTTTTAAACCACCGCCTTGAGCGTTGATGATGATATCGTATTTACCCATTAAATCGGTAGTCTTTAAAGGAGCTTCTACTTGATTTTGTAAATACACTAAAGGGAAATAGTGTTTGTAATCTTTATTGTTCACGGTAATATTTCCACTACCCTTACTAACAAAGACGCGTGTTACTGCTTCCTTACGACGACCTACTGCATTTGTTTGCTTTTCCATTTATTTATATTTGGAATTAATTAAAATTTAAATTCTTTTGGTTGTTGTGCAGTATGAGGATGTTTATCACCAGCATACACAAACAATTTCTTAACCATCTTACGTCCCAAACGATTTTTAGGCAACATACCTTTAACCGCTCTTTCCATAATTACTTCTGGACGACGCTTGATTAAATCTTCAGCAGCTTCTTCTTTTTTACCACCTGGGTAACCAGAATAGTTTAAATAAAGTTTATCGTGGAATTTATTTCCAGTCAATTTTACTTTTTCTGCATTAATGATGATTACATAATCTCCACAATCAACGTGCGGAGTGTAATAAGCTTTGTTCTTACCACGTAGAACAGCTGCGATTTTTGAAGCAATACGTCCTACGGTTTGATTAGTACCATCAACAATGTACCAGCCATGTTGAACAGTAGCCGCGTTGGCGTGCTTCGTGGTGAAATGTAGTTTACTCATAATTCTTGTTTTTTAATGAGGCCGCGCTATCCCGACAGCCATAAAATATCCCTGTTTTATAAGGGAGGGCGAAGGTACGAGAGGATTTTGGGTTTTCCCAAGAATTTGGGGATTGTTTTTTCATCCTGTCATTGTAACTAATTGATTATCAATAATAATTTTGTATCATTAAATATTTGATACTAAATAGGTGCTGAAAATCAAATAGTTATAAATAGATGGCAGCCCATAAGACCAAAGTTTTGAGCCTGCATTAACCAGTTTTTGGCAATTCTAGCCTATTTTTAAGCAGATTCTTAGAAAAAGGATGTCATTATATATATGTATCAAAAATTTCAAGCCACTCAAATTTTTACAGGAACCGAGCTTTTGGAGGACCAGCTGGTTTTAATCACCCAAAAGGATGGGACCATTGAAGCCTTGGTAGGAATAGAAGATGCAGGAGATGAAGTGCAAAATTTCGAGGGCATACTTTCACCTGGTTTTATCAATGCCCATTGCCATTTGGAATTGTCGCATATGAAAGGAATGATACCTGCGCATACAGGATTACAAGAATTTGTAAAACAAATTGTGGGTTTGCGAAAAGTAGAAGATACAATTATTCAAGAGTCCATCCTTGCGGCAGAAGATGAAATGTATAAAAATGGAATTGTAGCGGTAGGAGATATTTGCAATACACTTGATACACTTAGTATAAAACAAAAACACAAAATTGCTTATTATAGTTTTGTTGAATTATACGATTTGGATCCAACACGTGCTGATGATAAAATAAATGCGGGCTTGAAAATACAAGAAGCATTTGAACAAAACTGTGTTCGTGCTTCACTAGTGCCCCATGCCCCTTATTCGGTAAGTTTTAATTTATGGAAATTACTATCCAATTATTTTGGTGCGCATACAATTACGATGCACAATCAAGAAACGATGGATGAAAATGAATTCTTTGAAAAAAAATCGGGTTCCTTTTTAGGTATGTATGAAAGAACAAAGGTGTCACTTGATTTTTTTGAAGCCACTGGACTCAGTAGTTTACAATCGGTGCTACCTTATTTTAAAAAAGCAGCAAGAAGTATTTTGGTACACAATAGTTTTTCTAGTGCAGCAGATATTAAAGCCGTTCAAAAACAAATGCCCAATAGTTTTTGGTGTTTATGTCCCAATGCGAACCAGTACATTGAGCAAACCATGCCACCTATTGAATTATTGCGTGCAAGTGGTGCTGAGATAGTCATAGGTACCGATAGCTATGCTAGTAATTGGTCTTTAAATATATTAGATGAATTAAAAACCATTCAAAAACATAGTCCTTCTATTCCTTTGGCTGAAATGCTGGGCTGGGCTACCATCAATGGAGCACGTGCCTTACAAATGGAAAAAGGCATGGGTAGTTTTGAAAAAGGAAAAAAACCAGGGGTTGTTTTAATAGAAGGAATTAATTCAAACGGTCAATTACAAAATACAAGTATTTCCAAAAGAATTATTTAAATTTATTATTCAATTTTTCAAAAATGAGTGATTCATTAACAAGAGCTGCCTTTTTACAAAAAACATCTATGGCCAGTGCTGCTTTATTATTAAGTAGTATAGAATTATTCGCTAAAGAGGAAGAAAAAATAATTAGAGTAGCCATTATTGGTTGCGGAAGTGTAAGCAATAGATATATTGTTCATTTACAAAGTTCTCCCTTGGTTAAAATAGTAAGTCTTTGTGATATTAAACAAGATAGGGCAGAGGCGCAGAATAAAAAATACAATATTGGTGCAAGTACCTATAATCATATCGATGCATTATTAAAAGGAAATGCTTTTGATTTAATGTTGACCTTAACCGATATGCAAA
>JAPLEP010000004.1:0-4625 GCA_026391155.1 Bacteroidota bacterium | reverse complement strand
TCTCTTCCATAACGATTGTTTTGTGTATCGCTATTTCAGGACGGGACATTGTCTCAAAATGAAGAAGCCCCAACACTTCGTGTTGAGGCTTTGTGGTCTCGCCAAGAATCGAACTTGGATCTAGTGTTTAGGAAACACCTAATCCCCGTTTTATTCATAACTAATTGATTAACAATATATTAATACTTAAAAGTGTGTAGTAAGTGTGTAGGTAAATGGGGTTTTGCAGCACACGATGCAGCACACTTTGTATACCCACTAAAAGGAATAATCCGGAAGGTCTAAAATTTATCCATTAAATATTTGCATAAATGGATAAACATGCATATCTTTGCCTAGAAATATACATTATGAATAAGAAACAGTTTAAAAAATCAGGGGTCTTTAAAGATATTTTAGAAACTACCAAAACTAAAAGTAAGGTAGAACAGTTTATCAATGAGCCTGAAGTTTCTGAAGATGAAATTAGAAAAGAAATTTATGATTACGAAGAGAAGTTTGATGAAGAGAACATAGACGACCAAAAAAGATTAGATGCGCACAATTCTCTTCAACTTGCAAAAGAGTTGTATTTGGAACAGTATAATAAAATTTTACCATCATTAAATTTACTATCAGAATTAGAAAAGCATATCATGCAGCTCAAGGTGTTAGTAAATTACAATGAGAATACTACCAGATACTCTTTATTTAAGATAAAAGGGAAAGAGGATTACACTTATATAGTAGGTAGATCAAAGTTCTACGATGCTCTAAATGATACAACTGATGTTAGAACCTATGTTGGGACATTAGAAGAGTACAAGTGTAAAACATTAGAAGAGGTTACAAAAAACGAAGAATTTTTAAAGCAAGCAAAATCTAAAATTATAGATTGGATGTATGTGCATCACAATTTCAATCTTACTGGTTTAAACGAGTTAAAAAATAAAATTAGAAAAAAGTAAAACCTATTTTTTTATGAAACATTTATCCATTTATTCTATGTATAAAAAATTACTTATGTCCTGCACCGGACAACAATTCAATAATAGCTGCAAAAAGAAAAAATATTATTCACCCCTAAAAAATAATAAAATGGGAAAAATAAACAACAGTGGCAGCGCCACAAAAAATCCAAAGGATATTAGAATTGGAATATCCTTTATCATGAACCATCCAAAAGCTAGTAGTCGAACGTTTGATTATTCAACTGACTTGGATCGATTTACTAGGACATACGAACACGTAAAGAATCATCCTGCAGGTGCTGACGTCTATCGAAAAGAAATGCATAGTATTTTGATGAATTTGTTTCTAACCAATGCTCCCATTGATGAATATTTTTTTACGATTGGAATGCATTATCTAGTATCGCTTCATTTGTTTGAGGCAGTTTTTAATTCTAAACCTAACACTGCACTTGGATTTATCATTGAACCCGTCCATGATAATTATGATTATGTAATATTTTCCGCTACAGATTATGACACTTGGGAATATTCTGTAATTCAAAGAAACGCCAATTTATTAAATGTACGACCATAAAAAAACAGTTATGTCAGTAAGAAACACGATCGCTGCAAAGGCAGCAAGAAGAGAAGCTAAAGCGGAAAGAAAATCTGCAAATGCATTAGTATCTAATTATTCACCCATTAAAAATTTAAACATGGGAAAAACAAACACAATCGGAGTAATGGTTAAAGTTAAAACCAATTCCGGAGTAGATAGTTTCATTGCCTTTGAAACAGACAATGAAGAGTTCTTACCAATATATAATGTGGTAAGAAAACGTCAGCAATTAGAAATTTTAAATTGCATATGGGGTGGTGATATTGTAATGCACATGGAAAAGCAATTACCTCCAAATCATGACTTTTCGATGTTGGTATTAAATTTTTTATGCACAACAAAATATCATCAATGCATTGCAAATAACGGAGGGGCATCATTTGGTATTATCGTTAATTTGGATGAAACAAAAAACTTGGCTGCCGTTGATTTATTTGAATATAAAGAATGGCAAACCATTTTAAAAAATATGGAATTTAATTTCGGTGCGACAAAAATTTGTATTTAAAAATTATATGAAATTTAAAATAAGAAGCCCGGAATTAGAAAAATTAATTCCCACGGACTTAGCAGCTCTTTATGAGCTAGGCAACCTTAAAGATATGGAAGCCGAATTAAAAGCAAATGGTTGGTTGGTGGCTGGTACTTTGTCTAAAGATGGAATACCTATTGATTGCTACAGAAGATTAAAAGTGGCAGTTGATCTCGGTTGGGAAGAGGTTCCGGTTATTATTTCAGAGTTAGACGCAACGGTTGAAAATCGTGTGGCATTAAACCATGCTCGTGAAAAAACTTGGAGGGACAAACGCACCGACTTGGTGGTTTCATTTGAGACATTTGGTTTCAAACAGGGCCAAAAAGCTACAACACTGGTAGCGTACAATCGTTATGACGAAATCAGAAAGCGAACTGGTTGTCGTTTTAAAGACGACAAAACAATTCGTGATGTCGAATGGATTTTGAAAAAAGATGTTGAGGGGTTCCCGATGGCGTATTGGTTGCTGGAGAAGAATGTTGCCGTAGGCGTTCTTAAACAGATTATGGAAATTAATAATGCAGAGTATTCAGAAATTCTTAAAGATGTAAAGATGTTGTATTTAAATCCTAAAACTGCTTTACAAAAAATTGAGAACGCTGAACTATTGAAGAAGCCTTATGAGGGTTCATTTATTCTTCCTGAAAGTGAGCAGAAGGTTGAAATTTTTAATGGTGAAAAGGAGGATCTGTTGTTGAAATTAAAGGACGAAGAGATAAAAACTTTATTTTACCATATTGATCCTATGCCTAAGGATTTTGAAGCAAAGGGTAAAGATACAGAGCCATTAATTAAAAGGTTGAGAGATTACTCCACAAAGCATTCTTTTTTAATCAAGAATTTTATTACTACTAGATTAAATAAAAGAGGGAATGTATTTGTTTCATTAAGCGAGTATTATGACGGCAGTGGATATGCTCAACAAATGTCTAATCTTGTTATAAAGGCAATCGAGAAGGAGAACGATTTATTTTACAAGCAAACGATTTACATTACTCGTAAATCTTTGACATCAAAGGAGGCGGTACATCAACTTGTTGATGGCGTAGATATGATGCTTTGGTTTGTAAGAAAAAACGCTGTAAGCTATACTATTCCAAAGTTATTAATTAACGAAGGTGATCTCAAGGGCATTGATGAAAAATCATACGCCTATAAAACTTGCTCTAACTATCTTGATGGTGAGCTATACCAAAACTTTATTAAATCCAGTAACCTTCCAAAGGGTAAGGATTTCTCAAAGGAAGATGGGTCAAAGTATGCGTTTGATAATCCTGCTGCGTTCTTGCCAATCAAATTAACAACAAGGCCAGGTGATTTAGTTGTTGATTTATCTATGAAGCACGATGTTGCTCAAGTATCTACTTTATTGAATAGACGATACATTGGCTACTCTTCAGACAAGAAAACCTTTAACAAAGTCAAAACCAAGGTAGGTGCCGTGATGAGTGCGAAGGTTGGCAAGTCAGTTTCTGTTAAAATTACCGACCCAGGTAATATTAGCACCTCAAAGAGTTCTGTTGGAAGAAGAATTCGAGTAGCTAAAAAAATCAATAAACCAATTTAATCATCAAACCAATGGCGGTGTTCCGGCACCGCCATTTTTATTCCCGAGCAGTTGCTAGTACTAATCACAACTAATTTAGCTAGACATACTGCTCCCCCAATCAAGTAAATGGATCAGTACGGCAATCATATTATTACTGGAGACACGCAGGAAACCAATGTGTTGCTTCATCGTTTGTTGCAAGACAATGAGATGGAAGTGCCGTTGGATAAACTGAAACTACCAAAGATGATGCCATCATTTAAATTAAGAGAGATTTTGAATATTGCAGACAAAATAACGGCAGGTGAGATTGATGACCAACTAATAGTCAATAAGGATTTGATGATTGTAAAAGGTTTTAAAAGGTATTACGCGCTAAAGCGACTTGCAAGACAAAGTGTAAGGGTAAGTATTGGCGTGAGCAAAACAACGAGCGCAGATGATCTATTCACAATTAGAAAAAAGTAAAATGTATCAATTTTTTTTCATAAGAAAATCAAAAAGTAATCCCAAGATGGGGACTATCTATAAAGCTGTATATGACGACCGAACCCCTATAAGTCGAGACACTCTTAAAATCACTATACCATTAAAGCTGTGGGACGATAAAAAACAAAAGGTTAGACCTAATATGGAGATCGACCATGAAAAATATAATTATATCTTAAACCAACACAAGTCGGATTTCTTGGGTGCCAACAAAAAGGCGGTGAGAACCAATAGAGATTGCTTTATTGAGTTCGCTACTGATTATTTGGAAAAGAATTACACTAACGAAGGGACGAAGTTAAAATATACCACTGTATTAAATTCCCTCAAGAAATATGTTAATGAGGAATTGAAATTGACTGGACTGCCGTTTTCGGAGCTGCGGAAAATTGACTTTATTAAGGGGTACAAGAAATGGGTATTCAAGAGACAATATGCAAGTCGAGATGAAAAGGTGGTTAAGAGAACCAAAACGGTTTTCAATTATTTAATTGTGCTCCA
>JAPLEP010000020.1:0-122048 GCA_026391155.1 Bacteroidota bacterium | reverse complement strand
AGAATGTCCAGTGAGTATTTCTCCTTTAGATATTATTATGGAACTGCGTAGGTCACTAGTAATGGAAGAAAGTAATGCACCACAGGAGTGGAATAGCATGTTTAGTAATATTGAAAATAATTTTGCACCTTGGAAATTTGCCCCAGACGATAGAGACGCCTGGACAAAACAAGTTTAAACAATAAAGTCATGAAAGTAAGTACAATGGCTGAGATGATGGCAAGCGGACAAACCCCCGAAGTATTGTTTTGGGTGGGTTGTGCAGGAAGTTTTGATCAAAGAGCGCAAAAAATAACCAAGGCCTTCGCCACCATACTTGATAAAGCAGGGGTTAACTATGCTATTTTAGGCAAAGAGGAAGCTTGTACCGGCGATCCTGCAAGAAGGGCAGGCAATGAATTTATGTTTCAAATGATGGCTTATCAAAACATACAAATTTTGAATGGCTACTCTATTAAAAAAATTGTGACTACCTGCCCACACTGCTTTAATGTATTAAAAAATGAGTATCCTGTTTTAGGAGGAAACTATGAAGTGATACACCACACTCAATTTTTACAAGAACTCATAGAACAAGGCAAGATTAAATTCACCGATAGCAATGAGTGGAAGGGTAAATCAATTACTTACCACGATAGTTGTTATTTAGGCAGGGCCAATGAAATTTATGAAGCCCCTAGAAAGGTCTTGGAAAGTTTAGATATGGAATTAAAAGAAATGAAAAGATGTAAGTCTAAAGGTTTATGCTGTGGTGCAGGGGGAGCGCAAATGTTTAAAGAAGAAGAGAAAGGAGATAAAAGAGTGAATATGGAAAGAGCGGATGAAGCCATTGAAACCAAGTCCGACTTTGTTGCCAGCGCCTGTCCTTTCTGTAATACAATGTTAACAGATGGCATCAAAAATAGAAATGAGGAAATAACTACCGAAGTTTTAGACATCGCAGAAATTATAGCCAAAGCCATTCAATAAAATTAAATTAAAATGATTGTTGATTTAAAAACCATATTGCCAGAAAATTTTCATCCATTATCCAAAGTATGGATTTACCAAAGCAATAGAACTTTTGCGTTAGGGGAATTATTTCAAGCAGAAGAAACATTGGAATTATTTACCGATAATTGGAAAAGCCATGGCGCCCCAGTTAAAGGATTTGCGACCATTATTTATGGTCAATTTATTATACTCATGGCCGATGAAAGCCAAACGGGCGTGGGTGGATGCAGTACCGATAGCTCTGTGCATGTGATCAAGGAAATAGAAAAATTGACAGGGGTGCAGATGTTTAATCGAGAATTATTGGCCTTCTTGGTCAAAGACCGCGTGCAAACTATACCTCTTGCACAAGTGGGCTATGCTTTAGAAAATGGCTTATTGACAAAAGATACTTTGTACTTTAATAATTTAGTAGCCAATAAAGCCTCCATGGAAAAAGATTGGCTTCAACCAATCTCTGAGAGTTGGCTAGCGAAAAAATTTATAAAGTAAATTCCTAAAAAAATACTACGCATAAAAAAAGCCTCTCGATAAATCGGGAGGCTTTTTTTAATAAATGATTTTAATTATTCGATTGCTTTTGCTGATTTACGATTTTTGAAAAAGGCAATCACAGCAAACAACTGTATAATCAACCCGAAAACTATTAAATAAACTTGAATTATTTCAAGCTTGTTTAAGCCTTTCAAAAAAACACTGATTAAAATTAAAGCCATCCCTATTAAATATCCAGCTAATGGGCTTAATCTGTTAAATGATAATTTCATAAAATATTACTTTAAAATGATTATTTAATTGCTCCACTACATCTACCCACCGCATAAGCTACATAGCTTATTGCACATGGATTAAAATTACATGCAAAATCGCAAAGCCAATCGTTTTCGCAAGTATTTTTTGCTTCTTGATAATACGAATTGAATTGAGCGCTTGTGCAACTCCATGCTAGATTGGATTTTATATTTTTTTGGTTTGTTACGGCAAATTTATTTAGACTATTTTCTATATTAGCCAATGGATCAGCAATAATTTTTTGGTTATTGAAATAATTATTTGCATATTCCCGACCATTGGGTTCTTTAAAAATAATCCGGCCATAATTTGTTTTATTAAAACCGATTTTTTCTCTGACCACAGCTAAATCTGTTTTTGTATTCAGGTCTACGACATAAAATAAGTCCTTGCTTAATGAATCTGTATGCTGTAATACAATGTGAATACCTGCAAGTGAACTTAGCCCTTTAAATTTTATTTTATAAAAAATAACGTTTTCAAGGCTAAGCCCAGTTTCCAAAATGTTGTTGGAATTTAGTAAGTCTTGGACTTGAGGGTCACCAGCAGTAACCATTTTAGTGCTTTCGACAACTGGTATTTTCTTGTCTAAACTTTTAATGCTAAGATTTGCATCTGTAAAATTTGGGACTTCATGTTCTTTCTTACATGCATTTAAGACAAATAAAAAAAACAAGCACAAGGGAATGATTGATTTGTTGATTTGATTTTTTTTCATATTTATTAATTTAAAAATGAAAATAGCTTAATCAATAACTCAATTTTAGCGTATTTATACGCATAAAAAAGCCCACTGAAATTCAGCGGGCTTCTTAAAATATTTCGAATGATTTTATTTTATCAAATTACTTAATGCTCTGGTTAAATCATCTCCTCTTAAATCTCTTCCAATCACAATTCCATTAGGATCAATTAAGAAGCTAGCGGGTATACTTTGAATGCCAAACTGAACCGCTACTTCATTGTTCCAATATTTTAAATCACTTACATGGGTCCAAGCCAACCCATCTTTTTTAATAGCCTCCAACCATCTTGTTTTGTCCTGATCCAAGGATACACCTAATACTGTAAAGTTTCTATCCTTGAAAGTATTAAAGGTTTTAACCACATTAGGATTTTCTGCGCGACAAGGACCACACCAACTTGCCCAAAAATCAATCAGCACATATTTACCTCTAAAAGAAGATAAGCTTACCGACTTGCCATTAACATCATTTTGTTTAAAGTCTGGCATTAGACTGCCCATCTTACCTATGCCAATGGTTTGTATTGATTTTTCTATAACGGATGCAAATGGTCCTTTTTTGGCTGCTCCTTGCAATTGTGCATAATAATCAGGTAAAGACTCTTTTATGCTTGGGAAAATATTAGCAAATTGAAATAAGAAAAAAGTAGTGACTGGAGATTCACTGTATTTTTTACTCAAGGATACATATTCATCAATGATGTTCTTGGCTTCTAATTCAGCCAATTTATTCAATGAATCTTTTTTCGCTAAGTCTTTTTCAGTTTGAACAACATTTAGTTTATTGAAATAAAGAATCATTTTAGGATCCAAAGTTTTCATAAAGGACTGATACAATTCCTGACTTGGAGAACCTTGGTAGACCATTTCATTTAGTTTTTGTACATCCCCTTCCATAGTCAACTGATCATTACCCACAAAAATGGGTATCTGAATTTTTATCCCTTTGAAAGTAATTACATATACACCAACATTTTCAGTTTTTGTAGTTAAGACAAATTTTCCACCAACAGCTGTTGCAGTAGCTATTTCTTTATTGGCCATACCATCTAATAAACCCACTTCAGTCTTATCTGGTACATTTTGTAAATTGGCGGTAATTTGCAAGGATTGAGCCTGCATGGTGATAGAGGCCAAGACAAAAAAGCTGGCCACCATTATTTTTTTTACGTTAGAATTCATATTATTTTTTTGAATTATTTTTTTTGAAACTTCGGATCAAATATAAGATTTTATATTAAGGGCTTATGCCTTAGTTCCAGAACTTTTGCCACATCCTCCATTTTAAAGCCTTTGGCCTGTAGGAGGATTAAATAGTGAAACAACAAATCTGCCGATTCCTCCAAAAACAGCTTATTGTTCTGGTCCTTTGACTCTATGACCATTTCTACGGCCTCCTCTCCTAGTTTTTGAGCAATTTTATTGATTCCTTTGGCAAATAAGCTAGCGACATAGGAGCTTTCTGGTGCGGCTGTTTTTCTTTGTGTAATGATTTGTTCTAATTCAATTAAAAAACTAGTATGGCTTTCACTATTGTCTTCGCCCCAACAGGTATCCTTTCCAGTATGGCAGACTGGACCCATAGGGTTGGCTTGTATTAATAAAGTATCCTTGTCACAATCTACCTGCATTTCAACGTAGGCTAAAAAGTTACCACTCTCTTCCCCCTTGGTCCACAACCTATTTTTACTGCGGCTAAAAAAAGTGACTTTACCCTCCTTCATAGTAGCATCCACTGCTGCTTGATTCATAAAACCAAGCATCAATACTGTTTTGGTTTGCTCATCCTGCACAATAGCGGGCACTAAACCATCTGCGTATTTTGTAAAATTGATATTCATTGAATTAACTATTGAATTGTATTTATATTATATTAAATATACATGTATTTAAACTCTAACCGGGATTCCTTTTTGATGCAGATAGTTTTTTAAATCAGGGATGGCCAATTCTTTGTAATGAAAGATACTTGCAGCCAGCGCTGCATCCGCTTTACCCTTGGTAAATACATCATAAAAATGTTCCGAAACCCCACCCCCACCTGAGGCAATAATAGGCACAGGCAAGGTCGAAGATAAAATTGAAGTAATGTCCAAGGCAAAACCCTGCTTGGTACCATCATGATTCATGGAAGTTAATAATATTTCACCCACTCCTAAGTCCACTGCTTGCTTGGCCCAGTGAGTGGTTAAGGTATTTGTTTTTTCTCTGCCCCCATTTAAATAGACATACCAGTTTCCATCTGCTTCTAATTTGGTGTCAATGGCTAAGACTACGCATTGACTACCAAAATTTTTTGCAAAACGGTTGATCAATGAAGGATCTACAAATGCAGCCGTATTGATGGATATCTTATCGGCCCCATTTTGTAATAAAACACTTACATCTTCTTCAGTCTTTATGCCCCCACCAACGGTAAATGGGATATTAATTTTATGAGCAATTTTATTGACGAGCGCACTTAATGTTTTACGTTTTTCAATGGTTGCAGTAATGTCTAAGAAAACCAATTCATCCGCCCCTGCTTGCGCATACAAAGCCCCAAGTTCAATGGGATCACCAGCGTCACGCAACTGCTCAAAGTTGACCCCTTTTACGGTACGGCCATCTTTGATGTCTAAACAAGGTATGATGCGTTTGGTGAACATATTCTTAATTGAAATTGGCTAATTCAGAAATGGTAATTTTATTTTCATAGATGGCCTTACCCACAATGGCTGCGCTGCATCCAATTTCTTCCAATTCAATTAAATCATCTAAAGAACTTACTCCACCACTTGCAATTAATCGTAAATCGGGAAATTGTTCCAATATTTTTTGATACAAATCAATCGATGGACCTTGTAGTTTTCCATCTTTTTTAATATCGGTACAGAAAATTTGTTTGACTCCTTTACCCATGTATAATTTCATAAAATCAAATACAGATATATCAGTTTTTTCCAACCAACCCCCAATGGCAATTTTTTCGTCCAACACATCTGCCCCCAACATAAACACTTTGGCCCCAAATCTAGCTATCCATTCTTGAAAAATTTCGGGACTTTTTACTGCCAAACTTCCAATGGTAGCATAGGTGGCGCCTGTGTCCAAGACTGTTTTTAAAATGGCTTCAGTTTTAATACCACCCCCAAAATCAATTTTCAATTGGGTTTGATTGGCGATTTTTTCCAGCACCTTCCAATTCACTACCTGTCCTGATTTTGCCCCATCCAAATCTACCAAATGCAAACGCATTAGACCAATACCTTCAAAGGCCTTGGCTACTTCCAATGGATCTTCATTATAGATTTTCTTTTGCGCATAATCGCCCTCGGTTAAACGAACACATTTGCCTTCAATAATATCGATAGCGGGTATAATTTGCATTGAATGTTTTGAATTGTTTGATTGTATAATTATAGTGATAAGAAATTTTGAAGAATTTGCTCCCCAATAAGCGCCGATTTTTCTGGATGAAATTGCACCCCATAAAAATTATCTTTATGTAATGCACTACTATAATCTTCTACATAATTGGTGGTGGCAATGGTATGCTTTCCCAATGCAGCAAAGTAGCCATGCACAAAATAGGCGAAACTATTTTCTGCAATGTCTTTAAATAAAGGGGTCTTCAAATCAGTAATCGTATTCCAACCTATTTGTGGTACTTTAATTGCAGCGTCGTTGGTATTGAATTGTTTTACTTGCGCTTCAAAAATTCCTAAACAAGTAGTATTATTTTCTTCGGAATGCGCGCACAACAATTGCATGCCTAAACAAATACCTAAGACTGGTTGTGTTAGATTTTTAATCAAAACATCTAAACCTCGTTCTTTTAAATACTGCATGGCCGAACTCGCTTCTCCAACGCCAGGAAAAATTACTTTATCAGCAGATTGAATTTCAACAGCATCATCCGTGACCAAGGCAGTGGCACCAATTCTTTCCAAAGCATAAACCACCGATTGGATATTGCCTGCATTGTATTTTAAGATGACTGTTTTCATTACATTTGATGATTAAATACCTAGTACTCCATTTAAAAATTGCTTGGTATTGGCTTCAATATTGCCCCCCTTGGACAATACTTGAATATAGGCAGATCCAATAATCGCCCCTGCTGTAAATTCAGTGGCCGCATCAAAGGTGGCTTTGTCTTTAATGCCAAAACCAACAAGGATGGGATTTTTTAATTGCATGGATTGCAAATTTTTCAAATAAGTGGCCACTTTAGAAAAATCTTTGTCCTTGCCTGTGGTAGCAGAGGAACTTACCGCATATAAAAACCCAGCACTTAAGCTGTCTAGTTTTTTAATTCTGTCCACAGGGGTTTCGGGCGTGACTAAAAAAATAAAATCTAAGTCATTATCTTTAATAATTTTTCCATAGAATTGTTCAAATTCAAACAAAGGCAAATCGGGTAAAATCAACCCATCAATACCAACTTCTTTTGCTTTTTTACAAAACTTTTCAAAACCATATTGTAAAATAGGATTCATATAACCCATTAATATTACCGGGATATGGATGTCCTTTCTCATGTTTACCAATTGTTCAAACAATACATTCAATGTCATGCCATTGGTCAAGGCATGAAGGCTACTGGTTTGTATTACTTCCCCATCTGCCAAAGGATCACTGTAGGGCATACCTAATTCAATGATATTGGCCCCATTGGCTTGCAAGCTAGCCATTACTTCAAGGGTACTTTCTAATTTAGGATAACCTGCTGTACAATACACATTTAACACCCGATTGGATTTTTCCTTAAATAATTTTTCTAAACTTGACATAATTCAATTCTTTTTCACTTTATAAATATTGCATATAAGTGGCTAAATCTTTATCACCTCTTCCACTTAAACAAACCACCACCACATCGCTTGACTTTAAATTCAATTTAGGCAGGACCGAAAATGCATGGGCCGTTTCTAAGGCAGGTATGATGCCTTCGATTTTTGAAAGATGAAAAGCCGAAGCCAAGGCTTCTTCATCGGTGGCACTTAAAAAACTACCTCTTTTGCTTTCGTATAAAAAGGCATGCAAAGGACCAATCCCTGGATAATCCAAACCAGCTGATATACTATGGGGTTCTACTACTTGTCCATCCGCTGTTTGCATCACAATACTTTTGCTTCCATGTAAAATTCCATGGGTACCCAATTGCGTAGTCGCTGCACTTAGGCCAGAATATACCCCATGCCCTGCCGCTTCAACTGCTACTAATTCCACAGAGGGCTCATTTAAAAAATGATAAAAAGCACCCGCTGCATTGCTACCACCCCCTACACAAGCCACTACATGGGTAGGTAATTCAGAGCCAGTTTTATCTTTTAATTGTTTTCTAATTTCTTCGCTAATCACACTTTGAAAACGCGCTACCATATCCGGATAAGGATGTGGACCAACTACACTGCCAATAATATAGTGCGTTTCGTTAGGTTCGTTGATCCAAGCACGAATGGCTTCATTGGTAGCATCTTTTAATGTTTTACTTCCACTAGTCGCAGGAATTACGGTAGCGCCCAACATTTTCATTCGTGCTACATTGGGCGCTTGACGCTCAATGTCTTTTTCGCCCATGTACACCACACATTCCATTCCCTTCAACGCACATACAGTTGCCGTAGCAACCCCATGTTGACCTGCGCCTGTTTCCGCAATTATTTTTTTCTTCCCTAAACGTTGGGCCAATAAAATTTGGCCAACTGTATTATTGATCTTATGCGCCCCTGTATGACATAAATCTTCTCTTTTTAAATAAATAGTAGCACCAATTTCTTTGCTCAAACGTTCTGCTAAAAACAGAGGTGTGGGTCGGCCTACATAGTCGGTCAATAATGCCTGAAACTCGGCTTGAAAAGCAGGGTCTTGCATAATTTGCAAATACTGTGTTTTTAATGTTTCCACATTGCCGTACAACATTTCAGGAATATAAGCACCACCAAAAGCACCATAATACCCCTGATCGGTTGGATTTTGATAATTGTTGTCTTTGTTAAACGATTGCATCTATAAATGTTTTAATTTTTTCTAAATTTTTTATGCCTGGGCTATTTTCAAACTGGCTGTTGATATCAATCACTTCTAAATTTTTTCCTGCCTTGGTTTTACACATCACTTCTATACCATGAATATCGTTGGGACCAATACCTCCACTTAAAAAATAAGGCAGATTAAAATTTTCATTTTTAATCAACTCCCAATTAAAATGTTGCCCAGTACCCCCATACAAAGCACTGTCTGTATCAAATAAATAATAAGTAGCTGCATTGGCATAACCTGCATAATCAGGCAAGGCCTTGCCTACTCTAAATACTTTTATTACTGGCACCAACTTATTTAAAGCAGCACAATAGTCTACCGATTCATCCCCATGCAATTGCACTAAATCTAAACCTGCTTCTTTTACCGTTTTGGTCACCTGCACTATTGTTTCATTCACAAATACCCCCACTTTTTTTGCATTACTTGGTTTAAATGCTGCTATATCTGCCAATGTTAAATTGGTCAATACATACCTTTTCGAAGCAGGGTAAAAAATAAATCCAATAAAATTTAGCCCCATCGCATCCAATGCTTGGGCTTGCGCTATTTGAGTGATGCCACATACTTTAACCTGCATTGGACTCGGATTTTATAGCCATTGCAAATGCCTCAAAAGCCTCTGCAGGATTGGCTTGTTTCATAAAATATTCGCCCATTAAAAATCCATCAAAGCCTTCTTGCTTTAATAATTGATAAGTGGCTACATCATAAATACCACTTTCGGCAATACTCAGTTTATTTGATGGCAACTGACTTCTTAATTTTAAGGAATGCTCAATATTTACTTCAAAAGATTTCAAACTTCTGTTGTTGATGCCTACAAAATCTATTTCATCACAAATATGATCTAGTTCTGTTTCGTCGTGAATCTCTAATAAAACCTCCATGCCTAATTCCTTTGCTGTACCGGCTAATAATTCAGTGACTGCTGGGCTCAAGCAACTTGCAATCAATAAAATGACAGCAGCGCCATAGGCCTTGGCTTCGATGATTTGGAATTCGTCTATGATAAATTCTTTTCTTAAAATGGGGGCTTGGTTTTTTACAGCGATGCTTAAATCGGCTAAACTACCCCCAAAAAATTCATTATCTGTCAATACAGATATACCTGCTGCACCAAAATGGGTATAGGCATTGGTTACTGCTTCTACAGAAGCAGTAGCATTGATGATGCCTTTGGAGGGAGACTTTCTTTTAAACTCGGCAATGATATTTGTTTTTGAAGGATCCAATAAATTGGCACGCAAGGAATGACATGGTTGATTGAATAAAGGCATGGCTTCCAATTGCGCCAAACTTATCGCCTGCTTTCTTGCAGCGAGTTCAGTAAATTTATGCGCAACAATGGTTGCTAAAATATTCGTGCTCATTGTAAAGCAATTAATTTTTGTAAACAATCATGGGCTGCTCCCGATTCTAAACTTTTTACAGCTGCCTGAAAAGCCAAATCATAATTTTCATACTTGCCAGTGACAAATAAGGCCATGGCTGCATTAGATAGGACTACTGCATTTTGAGACCAAGTACCCTTGCCTTGAATAATGTTTCTAAATATATCAGCTGCTTCTTCTACTGTCTTGCCTCCATGCAATTCTTCACTAAACACTTTTTTCTTACCCAATTGATAAGGTGTCATAATATATTCGCCTTTATTGGTAATAACCTTGGTATCGGTAGTTAAAGCAATTTCATCATAACCATCCAAGCTATGAATCAAGGTGAAATCTTTACCCAAACCTTGTAATACATAATTGTAAATTCTGGCCATTTCTAAATTGTACACACCAATCAATTGATATTTTGGTTGTGCAGGATTCACAATGGGGCCAAGCATATTAAAAAAAGTACGTACCCCGATATTTCTTCTGATAGGCCCTACCGTTTTTAATGCAGGGTGAAACAATGGCGCATGTAAGAAACAAATGCCTGCTTCTTTTACTTCTTTAGATAAAGCAGCTTGTTCATTTTTAAACACATAACCCAATTGTTCCATTACATTGGAAGCCCCACTTACACTAGAGGCACCATAATTGCCATGCTTCACTACAGGTTGCCCTGCACCCGCTACTATAAAACAAGCTAGTGTGGAAATGTTAAAAGTGTCTTTGCCATCGCCTCCAGTACCTACAATGTCAATGGTATTTTCTACGCCAATGTTTATTTTTACAGCTAAAGACAATAAAGCATCTCTAAAGCCCATCAATTCGTCGATGGTAATACTGCGCATTAAAAATACAGTCACAAAAGAAGTGATCTCATGTTCATTGTATACGCCTTGAGAAATTTGAACCAGCACTTCTTTGGCTTGTTCGCGCGTTAAGGTTTTATGTTCAAATAAATATTGTAATAATTTTTTCATGTCTATTTATTTAACCAGTTAGCTATAATTTTTGCGCCATCAGGTGTCAAAACACTTTCGGGATGGAATTGCACGCCTTTTACATCATAAGTTCTATGCTCCAAGGACATGATATAGCCTTGGTCATCCTTGGAAGTAATGACCAAGTCAGCAGGAAAATTTTTTTCATCCACCACCCAGCTATGGTAGCGGCCCACTTCAAAGCTAGAAGGCATTCCTTCAAACAAATCCGATTTTGCAATTACTTGAACCGGCGTTGCAATGCCATGGTAAACTTTTGCTAAGTTGCTTAGCTTAGCTCCGAAACTTTCCCCAATGGCTTGTTGCCCTAGGCAAACACCAAAGATAGATTTAGTTGCTGCATATTCTTTTATTAAAGGCAACAACAAGCCCGATTCGGAAGGAATACCTGGACCAGGAGACAATAATATTTTATCATAGTCCTTTATTTGTTCTAAAGCTATTTCATCATTACGAAAAACTTCTACCGTTGCTTTTGGTGCTATCTCTTTGATCAATTGCACTAAATTGTAAGTGAAGGAATCATAATTGTCAAATACCAATATTTTCATTTTTTCTGTTTTCATGGTTATTGATGAATTTTTTCTGCCAACAACATGGCTGTCTTTAAAGCATTCAGCTTGTTATTCACTTCCTGTAATTCATTTTCTGGCACACTGGCCGCCACCACGCCTGCGCCTGCTTGATAAGTAAGTGTATTTTGCTTGCTTAAAAAAGTACGTATCATGATGGCCTGATTGCAAGAACCATCAAATCCTACAAAACCAATACAGCCTCCATAATAAGAACGCTTGGTAGGCTCAATGGCATCAATCAATTGCATGGCTTTAAACTTAGGCGCGCCACTTAAAGTGCCTGCTGGAAATGTTTTGGATACCAATTGAAAAGGATTAGACCCTTGCGCTACTTTGCCTTCTACCTCACTCACCAAATGAATTACATGACTATAATAATGTACTTGACGGTATTGTTTTACGCGCACTTCTGTACATACACGACTTAAATCATTTCTTGCCAAATCTACCAACATTACATGCTCTGCATTTTCTTTTGGATCATCCAATAATTTCTGCGTCATCAATGTATCTGTGGCCTCATCACCACTGCGTTTAAAAGTACCTGCAATAGGATGCACGATGGCCTTACTATTTTTAATAATAATTTGGGCTTCAGGGGAGGATCCCATTAATTTATAATCTCCATAATCAAAGAAAAATAAATAGGGAGATGGATTGATATTTCTTAAAGTACGGTATACATTAAATTCATCTCCTTGGAAACTTTGTTGAAAGCGTCTGCTGAGTACAATCTGAAATACATCGCCACGTAGGCAATGTTGTATCCCTTTTTTTACAGATGCACGGTACTGTTCATCGCTTAGATTAGAACTTTCCTCGCCTTGTAAAGTAAATGGATACTGAGGCACATCTTTACTTTTAATATAAGAGACCAAGGCTTCAAGTTCCGAGCTAATACCTGCTAAATTATTTTCACAAATAAATATTTCATCCTTAAAATGATTAAACGCAATCACATACTGATACAATCGATAACGCATCAATGGAATCAATGGTTCCCCTTCTTTAAATTGAATGGTGTCAAAAAACGGAATGGCATCGTAAGCGGTATAACCATATAAGCCTTGTGCAAATTTGGCTTCTTTAATTTCAGTGCCAGTCATTTCGTATTGTTGCATATAGGACCAAATGCGATCGGGTGCAGCATGCACATTTTCGATGACTTCTTTTTCTGGCTCTTGATTGGGATACTTGTATTCAATTTCATTGAAAGAAGAAATTTCAATTCCCCCAATGGCATTGACCCCAATAAAGGAATAGCTATTTTCAGAAGCATGTGAGTCGGTGCTCTCTAATAAAATAGTATCCCTAAATCGATCCCTCAAGCGTAGATAAATACCTACGGGTGTATAAGTGTCTGCCAACATTTTGGTGACAGTAGTGGTCATCGTAATTTTTTGCATCTTATTCTTCTTCGGTCTTTCGTTAAAAAAATAAACCCCAACATTGCTGTTAGGGTTGATGTATATTTTGACAACATAGTTATGTCACTACAATACCCTAACGGATTTTGTATGCCACCACCATATTTTGTTTGTTTCATTCTAGCGCAAATTTAAGGCAATCTGATTTTTCTACCAAATAAACCTAGGCCTGAAGCTATCGGCTGTTAGGGCCTATAAAACCCCCTTGGTACTAGGCAATTGATCGCTGTCTGGATTGCGACGCACCGCCATTTTAATGGCCTTCGCAAAGGCTTTAAAAATGGCCTCTATTTTATGGTGTTCATTCTCCCCTTGACAACTAATATTCAAATTGCATTTGGCTGCATCACTGAATGATTTGAAGAAATGAAAAAACATCTCGGTAGGCATCTCCCCTACTTTTTCTCTTGTAAAGCTTGCATCCCAAACGATCCAATTACGTCCTCCAAAATCTATTAATACTTTCGCTTCTGCTTCATCCATGGGCAAAGCATAACCATATCTTTCCATTCCTCTTTTATCCAATAGCCCTTTTGCAAATGCTTCTCCCAAAGCAATCCCAACATCTTCAATGGTATGGTGTTCATCAATATGCAAATCACCAGTGCATTGTATGGCTAAATCAATGGAACCATGTCTTGCAATCTGTTCCAACATATGATCAAAAAATCCAAGGCCTGTATGAATGGATGCATTGCCTTTACCATCCATATTTAAATCGATGGCGATTTTTGTTTCCTTGGTATTTCGTTCATGTGTAACCTTACGTAAACCCAATTTTAAAAAAGAATAAATAGCCGACCAGCTATTGGCTTCGAATGCAATGCTATTGCATAAATCATTTTCTTGATCTTTAGTTAGACTATGATTTTCTGTATTAAAATAAATGGCTTTACAACCTAAGTTTTTTGCTAACGCTATATCGCTCCAACGATCTCCAATCACATAGGAGTTGGCTAGATCAAAATCTTTATTGTTCATTAGATGTTGGACAAGACCGATGCCAGGCTTACGTGAAGGGGCATTGTCTTTTGCAAAAGTTTTGTCGATATGAATTTCATCAAAAATAAAACCTTCTCCTGCTAAGGTTCTCAACATCAACTGCTGATATGGTTCAAATTGTTCCGTAGGATAAGCCACAGTACCCAGTCCGTCTTGATTGGTGACCATTACTTTAAAATAACCTAGTTCCACTGCAATCTTTTGTAAATAAGAAATGGCTCCTGGAACAAAACTTGTTTTTTCAAGGGAGTCTATTTGAAAATCGTTTTTGGGCTCTTGTAATATCACCCCATCTCTGTCTATAAATAAAATTGGTCGCATCTTGGATTGTCTTTGTTTACTTCTTGGCACTAATTTTATGCTTACTGCTCGCCGCTTTCACTTGGGCAAGGGTTATTTTACTTGCTTTATTGGACCAACTGGTTCTTATATAAGTTAATACATCTGCAATTTGCTGATCGGTAAAATCGGGATTGGCAGTCATGGCATTGCTATAATACATGCCGTCTAATGCAATGCGTTCGTCATAGCCATACTTTATTATTTTAACCAGTTTGGCAATGTCTTTACCATTCAGATTGCTTGAACCATCCAGCGGCGCATTCATATTGGGCACACCTCCCCCATCTGCTTGATGACATACTAAACACCTGGTTTCATAAAGCTTTTTCCCATTAATTAAATTCTGTGCTTTGAGCAATGGCGTAACTAACAATAAAATAATAAAAAATCCTAGTTGAACACCTCCCTTTAAAATAATTTCTCTCCTATTTATTTGCACTTTATTTTTCATTTATTTCACATAACTAATTTTAAAAATAGCACCTTTTGCATCATCACTTACATAAATAGAACCATCAGGGCCTAGTGCTAAACCACATGGTCTTGCTTTGGCTTTGCTGGTATTGGTTACTTTAGCTCCATTTTCTGTGCCTGCGAATCCGTTAGCAAAAATTTCCCATTCTCCTGTTGCTTTGCCATCTTTAAAAGGAACAAAGGCGACAAAAAAGCCTTCCTGAGGCAATGGCGCTCTATTCCATGAGCCATGAAAACTTATAAATGCTCCATTTTTATATTTAGCAGGAAATTGATTGCCTGTATAAAATAGCACAGCCATTGGTGCCATATGCGCAGGAAAAGCAACTGCTGGATCTTTAAATTCACTAGATCCTTCTTTCTTGCTATCTCCACCATACTCAGGAGAAACTATTTTTTTATGTTGACTAGGGTCATAATAAACATAAGGCCAACCAGCATTGTCTCCTTCATTGATGGCATAAAATGTTTCTGCAGGTAATTCGGCATTTTGCGCATCTGTGTATAAATTAGGATAAAAACTATTTAATTGATCACGTCCATGTTGTGCCACAAATAATTGATCGGTTGATGTATTCCAATCTAATCCAATCACATTTCTAAGTCCAGTTGCATAACGCTTTCCATCTTTGTAAGTTTGGTTTTCTTTAGTACCATCAAATTTCCAAATACCACCAGCAGAATCTAAAATAGGACAAGGCATCATTCCCTGAGAACCTTGCATTCTATCTTTTTCTTGACATGCATTAGAATAGGCACCTATGTTTACATATATATTATTGCCTTTATCAAAAGTTATAGACTTTGAGTTATGTTGTCTTCTGTCAATCAATCCACTAACAATGGTAACTGGTGTTAATGGATTCACCACTTCATCTTTACTATTTAATTCATATTTAAAAATGGCTTCATTAGAACTAGCATATAAACTATTTCCTTTTACATAAATACCAGTTACTTCGTATTTCGCCCAGCCATTTATTTTTTCAGCCACACCATCATTGTTGGCATCTTCTAATCTTAGAATCGAATTACCCTCTTTATTAGGATTATTTAATTTTGCAAAAACAACGCCTGACTTTGTGATGGCAATATGTCTTGGGCTGCCAATATTTTTAGCAAACCAACTAGCCTTAAATCCTTCAGGCAATGTTAAACCTGCATTTTCTTGTGCTAAAACAGGCATTGAAAAAGCTAAAAAAGCAACACTAAATAATTGAATCAATCTTTTCATAATATATACTATTTATTTAAAATAAGTTGAGTGTGTAAATTAAGTAAATAAACTTAAACGGCACCATTAGGGAAACTTAAATCTATCCACTGCGCCATGGCATCTACCAATTGTGTATTTTCTTGCTCATTCCCTATTGTAATTCTTAAACTATCTGCACAATTTTCCAAGCTGGACCTATCTCTTACCACAATACCCTTGGTTAATAAATATTGGTACAATTGGCTTGCTTTAGGAATTTTAACTAACAAAAAATTGGCATCAGAAGGATACACTTCTTGCACATAAGGCATACCCGCAATTACTTCCGCGAGTGCATTACGCATGTCTACCAAATGTTGAATCATGTCATTGACTTGTCCTACTTCTTCTAAGGCAGTCAAAGCCAATTCCTGTGAAACCATATTGATATTGTAAGGGGGTTTTACCTTATTCATGTATTGAATAATAGATTCATCTGCAAAGCACATGCCTACTCTTAGTCCTGCCAATCCCCAGGCTTTGCTTAAAGTTTGGAGGACCACTAAATTGGGATAATCAATTAAGGATTGCGCAAATGATTTTTGGGTAGAGAAATTAATATAGGCCTCATCTATCACCACTAAACCATTGAAATGATTCAATATGGTTTCAATGTCTATGCGATCTATCGAATTTCCAGTGGGATTATTGGGCGAACAAATCCAAATGATTTTAGTTTGTGCATTCACCAATTGTTCTATATGCGCAACATTCAATTGAAAATTGGGCAATAAGGGAGCAACTTGTATGGCTATATTATTAATACTGGCACTTACTTCAAACATGGGATAAGTAGGTGGGCAAATAATAATATTGTCTTTGCCTGGTTCACAAAAAGTTCGATACAAAACATCAATACATTCATCACTTCCATTGCCTATAAAAATTTGTTCTGCCTTAATTTGTTTGATAAAGGCCAACTTTTCTTTTACCTTTTTTTGATAGGGATCGGGATAGCGATTATACCATTTGGTCAATGGAGAGCCTAAACTATTTTCATTGGCATCCAATAAGATTTTGGCATCCCCAGTATATTCCTCTTTAGCAGAAGAATAAGCCTTCAAAATTTCAATATTGGGCCTTACTAATTTTTTAAGGTCAAAATTCATAGTCTTACAATTTAGATTTTATCCAATTCACTCTTAGTTCCACTGCTTTGCTATGCGCTTGTAAACCTTCGGCAGCAGCCATCTCCATTACGGTAGACGCAATATTAGTTAGTCCTCTTTCTGTTAGTTGTTGAAAAGTTATCTTTTTTACAAAACTATCGATACTCACTCCGCTATAGGCTTTTGCAAAGCCATTCGTAGGCAAGGTATGATTGGTACCACTGGCATAATCACCTACTGATTCTGGAGAATAGTTGCCTATAAAAATGGAGCCTGCATTAATTATTTTATCTGCCATTTGTGCTGCATTTTCAATGGACAAAATTAAATGCTCTGGAGCGTATTCATTAATACATGCAATGGCATCTTCTGGATTTTTTAATACAATGAGTTTTGAATTTTCTAATGCCTTAGCAGCCATCTCTTTTCTTGGCAATAGGATCAATTGTTGATCAATTTCTTTCTGAACGGCTTCTGCTATGGAAATGGAATTAGTAATCAGTAGAACTTGACTGTCTGCTCCATGTTCTGCTTGTGATAATAAATCTGCAGCAACAAAGGAAGGAATGCAGGATTCATCTGCCCAAACACAAACCTCACTAGGACCTGCGGGTAGATCAATGGCAACGCCTGCTTGTTGAACCAATTGTTTTGCCGCGGTGACATATTGATTACCTGGTCCAAATATTTTATTCACTTTAGGAATAGTTTCAGTGCCAAAAGCCATGGCCGCAATTGCTTGCACGCCTCCAATGCTAAATATACGAGTGATCCCTACTATGGAGGCTGCATAAAGGATAGCTGGATGAATACTTGCTGCTGCATTGGGAGGAGAACATAAAATAATTTCTTTGCAACCCGCCATTTTTGCTGGCACACCCAACATTAATACAGTGGAGAATAAAGGGGCTGTTCCCCCAGGAATATAAATACCTACTTTTTCAATGCCCACCGATTTTCTCCAACACCAAACCCCTGGCATAGTTTCAATTCTTTCTACTTTTTGAATTTGACTTTGATGAAATATTTCAATGTTTACTTTAGCCAATTGTATGGCCGTTTTTAAACTAGGGCTTAATTCTTTTTCAGCCGCAGCAATTTTTTTTTCATCCAATTCTAATTGTTGCAGCGCAACCTGATCAAAGTCTTTAGTGATTTTTTTTATTGCCTTGTCTCCATCGGCTTTAACTTCATCAATTATGGGCTGCAGTTTTGCATACAGTTGACTTGTATCCATAGCAGGTCTTGCCAATAAATTTGGCCATTCTTTTACCGCTGGTTCATTATAAACTTGCATCATAAAATCATTTTTTCGATAGGCACTACTAAAATTCCTTCTGCACCTGCCATTTTTAATTTTTCAATAATTTCCCAAAAATCAGTTTCAGCAATCACACTATGCACACTGCTCCAGCCCGGGGTAGCCAATGCTATAACGGTTGGACTTTTCATTCCAGGCAAGAGCGCAATAATTCTTTCTAAACGATCGTTGGGTGCATTTAACAAAACATATTTGTTACGCTTTGCTTTTTTAACCGATTCAATTCTGAATAATAATTTTTCTAAGATGGCTGCCTGGGTTGGTTCCAATGCCGTTCTTTTAATGAGTACCGCTTGTGAATCTAAAATAGTTTCTGCCTCTTTTAATCCATTCATAAATAAAGTAGATCCGCTGCTGACCAAATCACAAATAATATCGGCAAGTCCAATACCAGGGGCTATTTCTACACTGCCACTAATTTCATGAATCTCGGCTTGCACCTTGTTTTTATTTAAATAGGCCTGCACCAAGACAGGATAACTGGTGGCAATTTTTTTGCCCGCTAAAAATTGAGGGCCTGTAAAATTTTCATTTTTTCTAAGCGCAAAACTAAGCCTGCACTTTCCAAAACCCAGCGCATAGGCCACTTCTACTTTTTTTGCTTTTTCATAGACCACATTCTCCCCTACAAAGCCAATATCGGCTACCCCATCTTCTACATATTGCGGAATATCATCGTCTCTTAAAAAGAAAAGCTCCAAAGGAAAATTGGTGGCCTCTGCTTTTAGTTTGTTTACCCCATTGCCTATGTCAATCCCTGATTCTTTCAACAAGGCGATCGAATCATCGTGCAAACGTCCTGATTTTTGAATGGCTAATTTTAAACGCATCTTATTTTTATTTCTATTTATTTATTATTTTGACTCGAAACTATACCCACTAAAAAGGGCTTACTTGTTAGTAAGCCCTTTGGTTAAATATAGTTAGATACCTACACCCATAGCTTACCCTTTGCAGCGCAAATGAAAATGATGTGTATGGTTATTTAATGTCATGGCGCAAATTTACAACCCTTTTATAAATTACCCAACAAAAAAGAAATATTTTGATTAAATTGCTCTACTAAACAGCCGAATTTAAACAACCAACCATTGCTATTATGCGCATTCTACCTTTATCCTTACTCTTAACTGTAATGTCCTTGACCTTTTGTGCTCAAAAAGAGGCACCAAAAGTAGTAGCTGAAATTCCTACTCCCCCTCCAACTATTCCTCCAGTAGTCACTGATACGGCTAAGAAGTTGGTATGGTCGGATGAATTCAATACAGGAGGCCATCCTGATACTACCAAATGGAATTACAATATTGGCAATGGAGAGGGTGGATGGGGCAACAATGAACTAGAATATTATACCAATAGCGATAGCAATGCTAGAATTGAGAACGGCAATTTAGTGATTGAAGCAAGAAAAGAAAGTTTGGGCGGAAGAAATTATACTTCGGCTAGAATGTTAACCCAAGGAAAATTTGATTGGACTTATGGCCGTTTTGAAATTAGAGCAAAACTACCTAAGGGCATTGGCACTTGGCCTGCCATATGGATGTTAGGTAGCAATATACAACAGGTGGGTTGGCCCGCTTGTGGCGAGATAGATATTATGGAGCATGTTGGGAAAAATTTAAACGAAATCAATTGGGCTGCGCATTCTAAATTATACAACTGGACAATTGGCACACAAAAAACCAACAAAGCCGTTATCGCCAATGTCACAGATTCTTTTCATGTCTATAAATTAGATTGGAGCAAGGCAGCCTTAAATTATTATGTAGACGATGTGCTTTATCTAACGGTGAACAGTGATGGCAAAAACACCGACTACTACCCATTTGTGGTTCCTCAATTTTTACTTTTAAATTTAGCCATTGGCGGAAATATGGCGGGCAGTACCATCGACAACAGCATTTTCCCAGTTCGAATGTTGGTGGATTATGTAAGAGTATATCAGTAAAAATTAGGTATGTTTAAATTAAAATTATCTACCGCACTATTGTTGCTTTTGCTACAATTAAATGCGGAAGCACAAAATGCAAATTTAATTGTAGGCACTTATACCCAAAAAGGAAGTAAGGGCATTTACTTATTTCAATTTGATACTGCTACTGGCAAGGCTATTGAAATAAGCCATACAGATAGTTCCAAGAACCCCTCTTTTTTAACTATCTCCAAAGACAAACAAAATGTATATGCTGTCAATGAAACCGCAACGGGATCTGTTAGTGTATATACTTTAAACAACAATGAACTTAAATTAATACAAAATAAAGACAGCAAAGGAGCTGACCCATGTTATATTAGCCTTAGCCCTGATCAACAAAATTTATTTGTAGCCAATTATACAGGTGGCAGTATTACAAGCTATCACCGATTCGCAGATGGTCGTTTATCCAATCCGCAACAATTTATTCAACACAGTGGAAGTAGCATCAATAAGGATCGTCAAGAAAAAGCACATGTGCATGGCTTGTTTTTTTCTCCTGATGGAAAATATTTATTGACCCCTGATTTAGGCATGGATCAAGTAGCAATTTATCCCTACCAAATTAAAAATGGCCCACCATTAGATCTACTAAAAAATAAAAACATCACCACCACTCCAGGTGCAGGACCCCGTCATTTGGCGTTTTCTAGCAATGGCAAATTTATTTACCTAATTGAAGAGTTAACTGGAAGCATTAGTGTTTATAGTTTCTCTAAAGGCATGGCTAGTTTTATTCAAAGAATTTACATTCATCCAGCCAATTCAAAAGAGGATCATGGAAGCGCGGATATTCATATGTCTCCTGATGGTTTATTCTTGTATGCCACCAACAGAGGTACAGAAAATAATATTGTAAAATTGCCAGTATTAAAAAATGGTAAATTGGATGAAAAACATATTGCTTATTATCCCACACAAGGCAAGGCCCCTCGAAATTTTACCATTAGTCCAGATGGCTATTGGGTCTTAGTAGCCAATCAAAACACAGATAATATTGTGGTATTTAAACGCAATCCGCTCAATGGCGATTTAATTTATACAGGCAATTCGATCAAAGTATCCATGCCCGTTTGCTTATTGTTTTACTAGGCCAATAAGCGCACTGAAAAATTAATGTAGCTCAAACCATACTGGTTTTTCCTCTGCCCCATCCGCATTGTAATTGATAAATAATTCTTCCCCCACCTCAATTGATTTAATGGTTTTGATGCTGATAATTTGTGACTCATAATCCATATCGTACCTACAATTAGGCTCAATGGCATGATTGTAAATCGATATATAGCCTAAGCCAATGGCAGCACTTTGATGGTCTTCCCCCCATTCAAAAATATAATCATACAATAAAGTCTCTTCTAATTTTACTCTTTGGATTTTGTCCACCACAATGACTGGTGCAATTTCAATCACCGTATTCGCTGCAATGGGCGCTGTTGTATAAACCCCACGACCCCTATTGGGCGATGGAGCAATGGTTAGAAATGGAAGAATCATGCTATAAATATAAGGCATCCTTTAGTATTTTTCTTAACTTGCACCCATGTCAGCTGAATTAGAAACACCAGAAATTAATTTACCCGAAGTTTTCTTGGACATCTTGTCCAAGGGTGACATGCATCTATTAAAAGAATTTCTAGATGAACAAAATATTAGCGATGTAGTGGAACTAGTCAATGAGTTCCCAGAAAATGAGGCTACTATTATTGACAACATGACTGTGCACAGAGCTGTAAGTGTATTTAAGATATTAGATATCAATCAGCAAAAAGATATCATTAAGGAATTGCCAGCACGTAAAACAGCCAAAATTCTGAATGAACTTCCTCCAGATGACCGTACCGACTTCTTAGAAGAATTACCGAAGGCGGCCATTAGAGACTTGATTAAATTGTTGGACCCAGAAGAAAGAAAAATAACTTTATCACTATTAGGTTATCCTGAGGATAGTGTGGGCCGTTTAATGACGCCCGATTATGTCTATGTATACCCTCATTATACAGTGGCCCAAGTTTTAGATAACATCCGCAAGTATGGTAAGAATTCTGAAACCATTGATGTTATTTATATCATTGATGAAAAAGGCGGTTTAATTGATGACATCAGAATTAGAGATTTATTATTGGCCAAACCAGATGATATTATTTCAGAAATTATTGATGGCCGTTTTGTTGCGTTGAATGTATATGATGATCAGGAACATGCCAGTCAGGTATTTAAAATGAATAACCGCACGGCCATTCCTGTTGTAGATGATAACGATGTTTTATTAGGTATTGTAACCATTGATGATATCTTATGGGTAACGAATGAAGAGTTTAGCGAGGATATGCAAAAAATGGGAGGTATGGAAGCTTTGAATGAGCCTTACTTAGACATTTCAATATTTAAACTTTTCAAAAAAAGAATTACTTGGTTGGTGGTTTTATTTATTGGAGAATTATTCACTGCCACTGCCATGGGCTATTTCGAAGACGAATTAGCAAAAGTATTAGTACTGGCTAGTTTCATTCCATTGATTTTATCTACAGGTGGCAATTCTGGATCACAATCATCTACACTAATCATTCAAGCAATCGCTGTCGGAGAAATCACCATTGCAGATTGGTGGAAAATTTTACGAAGAGAAATCATTGGCGGCTTTTTATTAGGCGTTTTATTAGGTATACTTGGATTTTTTAGAGTGGCTATCTGGCATATGATTGTTCCAGGATTTTATGGTGTTCATTGGTTTCTAATTGGCATAACTATTGGATTTACTATTTTAGGCGTAGTGATTTGGGGAACCATTACTGGATCAATGTTACCCATTGTACTTAAAAGATTAGGTGCGGATCCAGCTGTATCCTCTGCCCCATTCGTTGCTACTTTAGTAGATGTAACAGCTATACTTATTTATTTTAGCTTGGCTTACTTGTTCCTACAGGGCACTTTACTATAGTTGTGCTGCTAAGTTAAATTTTACTTTTGTCGTCCATTCTTCTTTTAAAATACTTAGTACAATCGAGTCTCGTCTTTTTCCGTTGGGCATGGGTAAATGATTTCTTAATACACCTTCTACTGTACAGCCAATTTTTTGCATAGCGGCAATACTTCTTTTATTATTGTTATCAGCCCTAAATTCTACTCTTTCAAAACCCATTTTTTCAAAAGCAAATTCTAATAATAAAAATTTACAAGCCCGATTCAATCCAGTACCCCATACTTTTTTGCTGTACCAGGTATAACCCAATTGGGTGGTAGCAAAAGCTAATTGTATATCATAAAAACGGGTTACCCCTACATAGGTTTGGGATAATTGATCAAATACAATAAAGGGATAGGCTATTTTTTGATTCCTTGCCTCGATGGCATCAAGAATGTATTTTTCTAGATCTGTTTTATCCTTGATGGCCACCAAGGAAAACTGCCATAAATCAGGTTCTTCTAGTACATATTTTTCTAGAAAAGGCAGGTCACTGATGGCCAAGGGCCTTAATAAGACCCTTTCATTTTCTAAGGAATAATCCTGATTAAAATCAAAATTTTGCAATGCTAACATTCATTAAAATATTAAAGTCTAATTTCGCATAAATAATCGAATAATCATTCAAATTATATAATATGTGTGGCATTGTAGGATACATTGGAAATAGAGAAGCTTACCCTATCGTTATTAAAGGTTTAAGACGTTTAGAATACCGTGGTTATGACAGCACTGGGGTGGCCATCATTCAAGATGGAAAATTACAAGTACATAAGAAAAAAGGTAAAGTAGCTGAATTAGAAGAAGCAGTCATTGGTAAAAATTTACATTCCCATATTGCGATAGGTCATACCCGTTGGGCGACCCATGGAGAACCTTCTGATAGAAATGCGCATCCTCATTTATCTAATAATGGACGACTAGCCATGTTACACAATGGCATCATAGAAAACTATGCGGCCATAAAAAAAGAATTGTTATCCAAAGGCTATACTTTTAAAAGCGATACCGATACGGAAGTTTTATTAAATTTTATTCAAGACATTCAAGACAACAATAAAAGTAGTTTAGAAGAAGCCTTGAGAATTGCCTTAAAAAGAATTGTTGGCGCTTATTGTATTTTATTGATTGACCAAGATGATCCAGAAACTATTATTGCAGCGCGCAAGGGAAGCCCCTTGGTGATAGGCATTGGTAAGAACGAACATTTTTTAGCCAGCGACGCCTCTCCTATTATTGAATACACCAAAGAAGTCGTGTATGTAAATGATTATGAAATTGCGATTGTAAAAAAAGATGAGCTTATTTTAAAGAATTTAGGCAATGAAAAGCAAACCCCCTTCATTCAAAAATTGGACATGGAACTTGCTGCCATTGAAAAAGGCGGCTATGATCATTTCATGCTCAAAGAAATTTTTGAACAACCGGAAACCATTTATGATTGTTTGAGAGGAAGATTATTGGTAGAACAAGAACAAATAGTGATGGCGGGAGTAGACAATCATATCGAAGCACTAACTAAAGCATCCAGAATAATTATAGTAGCCTGCGGCACCAGTTGGCATGCAGGTTTATATGCAGAATATTTGATTGAAGAACTTTGTCGTATTCCTGTTGAAGTGGAATATGCTTCTGAATTTAGGTACCGCAATCCAGTGATTCATCCCGGTGATGTAATTATTGCTATTTCACAAAGTGGAGAAACAGCAGACACCTTGGTGGCTTTAGAAAGTGCCAAAGAAAAAGGGGCATTTATATTTGGTATTGTGAATGCAGTGGGCAGCAGTATTGCTAGATTAAGTCATGCAGGCGCCTACACCCATGCAGGCCCAGAAATTGGTGTAGCCAGTACCAAGGCTTTCACAGGACAATTGACGGTACTAGCCATGATTGCACTTAAAATGGCCAAGGCCAAAGGAAGTATTAGCAATGATAGATATTTACATTTAGTGAATGAATTGGCATCAGTGCCTGAAAAAGTAAAAGAAATTTTAGCAGATACATCGGTGATACAAAAAATTGCTTTAAAATTTAAAGACGCCAAAGACTTTTTATATTTAGGCCGAGGCTACAATTTTCCTATAGCCTTAGAAGGTGCTTTAAAATTAAAAGAGATTACTTATATCCATGCCGAAGGCTATCCTGCGGCCGAAATGAAACATGGCCCCATTGCCTTAGTAGATGAAACCTTGCCTGTTGTATTTATTGCCACCAAGGATGTTTATTACGATAAAGTGGTTTCCAATATACAAGAAATCAAGGCCAGAAAAGGGCAAATTATAGCGGTGGCAAGTATCGGAGATCAAGTACTACCTACCATGTCAGAAAACATCATGTTTGTTCCAGATATTGACGAAGTCATTGCCCCTTTATTAAGCGTAGTGCCCATGCAACTACTAAGTTATTATGTAGGCGTGGCCAAAGGCATTGATGTTGATAAGCCGCGCAATCTAGCTAAAAGTGTTACGGTGGAATAGTAGGGAAGGGTTGATTTTTTGAATAGTTCCAAGCTTTTTAATCCTACAATTTTGCTTATTTTTACCAAAACCAAGTAAAATGAAAAAAATTGTATTTGCTTTATTATTAACAAGCACCCTATTGGCTTGCCAGCAAAATGGCCCAAGTAGTAATACCGAAGCCAACAAAAGCTTTGCAGCACTCACCGAACTGTATTATCAAGAAGCATTGAAACAAAGTCCTCTGAATGCCACCGTAATTGGTGACGAAAGATACAATGACTTACTTCCCAATGATGGCGCTATAGCCTTAATGGAAGAATATAAAAAATTCAATCAACGTTTTTTAGATAGTTTAAAAAATTACGACCGTACTAGTTTAAGCGCCAATGATCAACTTTCTTTTGATGTTTTAAAAGATCAATTGGAAATAAATTTAGAGGGTAGCAAATTTCATTTTGAATACCTACCCTTCAATCAAATGAATTCCTTGCCCTTAATTATTGCTCAATTTGGCTCAGGCACCGGTGCACAACCCTTCAAAAAAGTAAAAGATTATGAGGATTGGTTAAAAAGAGTAAGTGCATTTTCTGTATGGGCGGACACCGCCATTGGAAATTTCAAATTAGGCATGAAGGCAGGAGTGGTATTTCCAAAATCATTGGTGATCAAAATGATCCCGCAAATGCAAAGCATGGTAGTGACCGATGCTAAAAAAAGTTTATTCTACGGACCCATTAATTTATTGCCTACTAGTTTTTCTGCCGCCGATAAAGAAAGATTGACCAAGGAATATGAAGCCTCCATTCTTACTGTAATTGTTCCTACTTACAAAAAATTGGCCGATTTTTTACAAAACGAATACTTACCAAAAACTAGAACTAGTTCAGGATTGTCTTCATTACCAGGAGGCGTTGAAATGTATGCTTTTCAAGTAAAGCAACAAACCACCACCAATAGAACACCTGAAGATATTTATCAAACTGGATTAAGCGAAGTGGCTAGAATTAGAAAAGCCATGGACAGTATACAAAACCTAGTGGGCTTCAAAGGTGATTTAAAATCATTCTTTGCTAATTTAAGTGCAGATAAAAAATTCACTCCTTATCATGATCCTAAAGAAGTTTTGGCCGCCTTTGAAAACATTCACCAAAGAATGCAACCTAACTTGATTAAATTATTCGAGAATGCCCCTAAAACACCTTTTGAAATTAGACAAACAGAAGATTTTAGAGCCGCTTCTGCCAGTGCAGAATATAATTCAGGTTCAGCAGACGGCAAAAGACCGGGTATTTTTTATGTGCCTATTTTAGATGCAACTAAATTTAATACCACTTCAGGTATGGAATCTTTGTTCCTACATGAAGCCATCCCTGGTCATCATTATCAAATTTCCTTAACACAAGAAAATACACTACTTCCTAACTTTAGAAGATATGGTGGCCACAATGCCTATGTAGAAGGCTGGGCCTTGTATTGTGAATCACTTGGTAAAGAATTGGGCTTGTACAAAGACCCTTACCAATATTTTGGTGCCCTGGGTGATGAAATTCACCGTGCCATTCGTTTGGTGGTGGATGTAGCCATTCATACTAAAAACATGAGCAGAGAAGAAGCGATTAAATATATGATGGACAACGAACCCATTAGTGAACAAGGCGCCACTGCCGAAATTGAAAGATATATGAGTAACCCAGGTCAAGCCTTGGGCTATAAAGTGGGTGCCATGAAAATTAGAGCCTTAAGAACAAAGTACGAAAATGAATTAGGCAGCAAATTCAATGTAGCAGAATTTCATACTGAAGTGCTTAAAGATGGCTCTTTGCCTTTAAATGTTTTTGAAGCCAAGATGGATCTTTGGGCGGCGAGTAAAAAATAAATAGTTTTTTATACTTGAATGGGCAGTTACCTTATAAAGATGAATAAGGTAACTGCCCATTCTTATTTTGAGTCAAAATAGTGCCCAAATTTAAATGCACTACCTTGCAGCCTATTATGAACACGAATTTTCAGACCCTAGGTCTTATAGAGCCCCTATTAAAAGCCATTCAAGAAGAAGGCTATACTACCCCCACCCCCATTCAAGCCGAATCCATTCCCATTGTTTTACAAGGAAAAGACTTATTGGGTTGTGCCCAAACGGGTACTGGTAAAACTGCTGCTTTTACCCTTCCCATTTTACAGTTATTAGTTAAAAATAAAACTGCAGAAAAAAGAAAAAAAATCAGAAGCTTAATTGTTACTCCTACCAGAGAACTAGCCATACAAATTGGAGAAAGTTTTAACGCTTACGGAAGACATACCGGTTTAAACTGTACCGTAATTTTTGGTGGAGTTGGACAAGGTCCACAAGTAACCGCTTTAAAAAATGGTGTGGATGTGGTGATTGCTACCCCAGGAAGATTATTGGATTTGATGAACCAAGGATATTTAAACATCAGAGAAGTAGAAATATTTGTATTGGATGAAGCAGATAGAATGTTGGACATGGGCTTTGTGCATGATGTTAAAAAATTATTGGCCGTGCTTCCTAAAAAAAGACAATCGCTTTTCTTTTCAGCGACCATGCCTCCAGAAATTGTCAATTTAGCCAATACTATATTATTTCATCCATTGAAAGTAAGTGTTACCCCTGTTTCCTCTACGGTTGATATTATTGAACAATCTGTTTACTTTGTAGATAAAGTAAATAAAAATCCACTGCTGATTGAAATTCTAAAAAACACGGCCATTAAAACAGCCTTAGTTTTTACAAGAACCAAACATGGTGCAGACAAAGTAGTGAACTTACTTACCAAGAACAACATTAAAGCAGAAGCCATCCATGGCAATAAAGCACAAAATGCACGTCAAAGAGCATTGACCAATTTTAAAGCGCAAACGACACGTGTATTAGTAGCCACCGATATTGCTGCTAGAGGCATTGATGTAGATGAATTGGCCTATGTAGTGAATTATGAAATTCCTAATATTCCAGAAACCTATGTACACCGTATTGGTAGAACAGGTCGTGCAGGTGCTAATGGAACAGCCATATCCTTTTGTGATGCTGAAGAAAGAGCCTTCTTGAAAGACATAGAAAAATTGATCGTTAAAAAAATTCCTGTGATTGAAAATCACCCCTTCCCCATGACCAATTTTAATCCCATCAAGGAAGCCAAACAACAAGGTAGAGGCAATTCTGGACATGCCAGGTCCAAGGCCATGAACAATGGGGGTCAAAAAAGACGTTTTAGTAGTCCAAAACCAAATAGGTAATATTACCTTTGTTTTATGAACATCATAAAGAAAATGCCCGTTCAACAATTGGGCTATGGTTTTATTAAAGAATTACCTAAGGGAAAAGACGAATACTATTTGCGCAATCAGCAAAACAGAAGCAATATTAAACATAGAGGTTTGACTTCTTTGGAGATAGAAATATTGGTGCGCAATGGCAATACCAGTGACGATTGGACCAAGCTATTAGTGTCTAATGCCTTTAACCCAGAGCTGGTTAAAAATTGTTCTTTCTTTGGACTAGTGCGTATTGGTGACTTAGAAGCCAATTGTTTATGTTTTAGTGACCTAGTCGTGCCTGTGGGTATTTACAATTCCACCATCATTAGCGCCGATTTTGGTAATAATGTAGCCATTCACAATGTCAATTATTTATCGCACTATATTATTGGCAACGAGGTAATCATCACCAATGTCAATGAAATTGTCACGACCAATCATTCAAAATTTGGCAATGGCATCCTTAAAAAAGGGGAAGCAGAATCGGTAAGAATCTGGATGGAACTTTGCAATGAAAACACAGGGCGAAAAGTATTGCCCTTTAATGGAATGACTGCCGGAGATGCTTTTTTATGGACAAGAAATAGACAGGATGATGTTTTGCAAAAAAAATTCATCAGCCTAACTGAAAAAAGATTTGACAATAAATTAGGCTACTACGGAAAAGTGGGCGACCGCACCGTTATTAAAAATTGTAAAATCATCAAAGATGTTTGGATTGGTTCGGATGCTTATTTAAAGGGTGCCAATAAAATAAAAAATGTAACCATCAATTCATCACCAGAAGGTCGCACTCAAATTGGAGAAGGTTGCGAATTAGTGAATGGGGTGATTGGTTTTGGTTGTAGAATATTTTATGGCATCAAAGCAGTTAGGTTTATTTTATCAGATCATTCCCAGCTAAAATATGGTGCAAGATTGATCAATTCATTTTTAGGCCCTAATGCCACCATTTCTTGCTGTGAAGTATTAAACTCCTTGATTTTTCCTGCGCACGAACAACACCACAATAATTCCTTTTTATGCGCTGCACTGGTGATGGGACAGAGCAATATTGCCGCAGGTGCTACCTTGGGTTCTAACCACAATAGCCGCGGTGCGGATGGAGAAGTGATTATGGGAAGAGGTTTTTGGCCAGGCTTATGTGTAAGCGTAAAACACAATTCTATTTTTGCAAGCTTTGCATTACTCAATAAAGGAGATTACAATTATGAATTGAATATCCCTATTCCTTTTTCTTTGATCAGCAACGATCCTTTAAAAGATGAATTAATTGTCATGCCAGGTTATTGGTTTTTATATAACTTTTATGCTTTGGCAAGAAACGCATGGAAATATGTAGACAGAGATAAAAGGGCTCAAAAAACGCCTCTGTTTGAATACGAATATTTAGCGCCTGATTCGGTGAATGAACTGATTCAATCTAGAAAAATTATCGCCATGGAAGTGGCCAAGGCCTATCACGATGGCAACAAAAGAAGCAAGGCATTAACTAATGATCAATACCTCGCATTAGGTGAAAACCTATTGGCTACTAAAACAAAAACAGCAATTGATGATTTATCGGTCTATGCAAGTTCGTTTGAAAATAGCAAACGTAAAACCAGGTTGATCAAGTGTTATGATGCTTACCATATGTTTGAAAAAATGATCTTTCTCTATGGCATGGAAGCATTGATCGCCCATATCAATAAAAAAGAAGGCAAGGCTAGTTTAAGTCAAATAAACAATTTAGTTGTTAATTATTCCGAAGCTAGCTGGGTGAATGTGGGCGGACAATTGATTCCAGAAAAATCTGTCAAGGCCTTATTAAATAAAATAAAAAACGACAGCATTGAAAGCTGGGATCAAATACATGAATTCTACGAAGTCTCTTCAAGCAAATACTTAGACAAAAGAAAGAATCATGCTTTGATGGTACTTGAAATAATTACCAAGAAAAAAATAGCTACGGTTGGTTTAAAGCAAGTGGGAATTTGGTTAGATGAATATTTGAAAATAAAAACAGACATCACTGAGCGCATTCAAAAAACTAGGGCCAAGGACTATAGCAATCCATTTAGAAAGATGGTCTACGAAAATGAAGCAGAAATGATTGCCGTGGTGGGAGATATCAATGACAATGGCTTTATCAAGGAACAAAATGCAATTTTAAAAGCAACTGAATTAAACATAGCCTCTATAAAAGCACAACTAAAAATTAAATAAACTTAGCCCAATGCCTAACTGCCATTGGCGTGTTTTCCATGTGCTTTGGTCTTGCAAATTGTTAGAAAGTTGATTAGCGGATCCAATATTGTTCATACCGATCACATATCTGCCATATAACGAGAATCCACCTAGGTCTAGTTTTGCACCGCCTACGATAGCAAACTCTCCACTACTGAATGCAGTTCTAGCCACTTCTGTTCCGTCTTTTTTCTGATCTAGCAAGATGCTGTATTGAGGACCTGCCTGAAACAACAAGCTTTTAAATGGTCTGTATTGGGCCAATACAGGAATAGCGACATAATTTAAATGATAGGTTTCTGGTTTTAAATATTTATCTCCAAGCAATTCCAAAGGACTTGGATTGGATTCCAATTTAGTCTGTGTTAATATTACTTCAGGCACAATACTAAACATAGGCGCTATGCCAATTACTGCAGTCGCCCCTAAATGATAGGAAGCCGAATTATGATCCACATTCACATTGTTTACACTAGAAAAGTTTTGCCCTACTTTGATACCTAAGGCAAATTTATCTTGCGCCTGGGCTTTCAAGACCAATAGACTTATGAATACAATGAATAATTTTCTCATACCATGAATTTAATTTCAGTACAAAAATAAATCTAAATAACTAGACCAATTCAATTAAAGTTATTTCGGGCAATATCCCTACTCTTCCAGGATAGCCTAAAAAACCAAAGCCTCTATTGACATACAATTGCTGTTCTTGAACTTGGTATAAGCCCGCCCATTGTTTGTAGACCCATTGTACTGGACTCCATTTAAAATAAGGATTTTCTAAACCAAACTGCATCCCATGGGTATGGCCAGACAACATCAAATCAATCGCTGAATATTTAGGAATGATTTCAGCTTCCCAATGGCTAGGGTCATGGCTCATTAAAATAATTACTTCCTTCTCCTCTACCCCCTGCATGGCCAATTCCATCTTGCCATATTTGGGAAATCTTGCTTTAGCTCCCCAATTTTCTATACCCACCAAGCGAATGGAGGCTTCTTGTTGTTGAATCAAAACATTTTCATTCATGAGTAATTTCCATCCCAAAACCGAATGCACTGTTTTTAAATCTTCAAGATTTTGTTTTTTTGCTTCTGCAGTCTCCCATTGAACATAATCTCCATAATCATGATTGCCTAAAGTACTGAATACCCCATGAGGTGCTTTGATTTGACTAAATACTTCCATCCAATCTTTCATTTCTGTGGCCCTGTCATTGACTAAGTCTCCCGTAAATAAAATCAAATCGGCATTTTGTTTTTGAATCAGCTCAATTCCTTTTAGTACTGCTTGATGGTCTTTCAAACTTCCACTATGAATATCACTGATATGTATAATTTTAAATCCTTTAAATGCAGGAGGCAATCCATTCAAGGCAATTTTCTTCTTGGTTAAATTGTATTTGTATTTATTGCCAAATCCATACAACAAGGATAAAAATAAAGTGGAGGAAAGTCCTACCCCTAACCAGCTCAAAAAAGTAGATCTGGGAATGCCTTTTTCTGTATTTAAAAATTTAGCACCCGCCGCGGAAGCCACCTGCCCCATGGTCCAAAAAGCGCCTCTGCGAAGATCATCAACTAAGAAAAATAGGACCATGAAAAGCTGGGTCAAAACCCAGCCAATACCGATGGAAAAAATATATTGCTTAAAATAAGGGTTCACAATAAAAGGAAACAACAAAAATGAGCTTACACTTAGCACACATAAGGCCCAATAAAGAATGCCGATAAAGGTTCTAGTCCCGATGCTTGCGGACTGAAGCAAGGTCTTTAAAACAGCGTAAATATAAAAGTCAATGAGTATCAATACCGTTACTAGGATGAAAAGAAAAAGAGGACTTCGCATAGAATTATTTAAAACGCAAAATTAGGGCCAAAAGCCTCATTAATAGCCAATTTAATCCCAAATTGTTACCATTTATCCCTTATTTTTGGCAGAAATTAAGGATACCCATTTTATGGCAAGAATAATAGGAATAGCGAATCAAAAAGGAGGTGTTGGTAAAACAACTTCTGCCATCAATATTGCGGCAAGTTTGGCTGTTTTAGAATTTAAAACCTTGCTCATTGACGCCGATCCTCAAGCCAATAGTACGACCGGTGTAGGTTTCGATTTACACAATATTACCACCAGTTTGTATGACGGTATGATCAATCAAACGCCCTTAGCGGATATCATATTAAAATCAGAAATTCCACATTTAGATGTCATTCCTTCTCATATAGATTTAGTAGGGGCAGAAATTGAATTAGTGAATTTGCCCAACAGAGAAAATGTATTAAAAGAATTATTGATCCCCATTAAAGATCAATATGATTTTATCATCATTGACTGCTTGCCTTCTTTGGGATTAATCACCGTCAATGCATTGGTGGCATCGGATAGTGTCATCGTACCTGTTCAATGCGAATTTTTTGCCTTAGAAGGATTGGGTAAATTATTAAACACCATTAAGATTGTACAAAGCAGGTTGAATCCGGAATTACAAATTGAAGGCATATTGATGACCATGTATGATGGAAGATTGCGTTTAAGCAATCAAGTGGTTAGTGAAGTAAGAAAACATTTTGACGAAATGGTTTTTGCAACCATCATCCATAGAAATACCAGATTGAGCGAAGCCCCAAGTGTGGGCAAGCCAGTTATTTTATATGATGCTGATTCCAAAGGCACTGTTAACTATTTAAATTTAGCAAAAGAAATTTTACAAAAAAATGGCATGACCAATATGAGTAATGCCGAGCGTATAATTGATTAACTATGAGCAAGAGCACACCCAATAAAGACCTCATTGGCAAAGGACTTCGCTCCCTATTGCAAAGCATTGATACAGATTATAAAAATCCTGCAGTCAATGCCCCAGCTGCAATAAAAGAGAAAGCAGTAGCAAGCAATCGTATTGCCTTACAAGACATTGTAGTCAACCCAAAGAATCCAAGAAAAGATTTTGACGAAAAAACTTTAAAAGAATTAGCCAGCTCAATTCAAATACACGACTTAATACAACCCATTACGGTGGCTCAATTGACCAATGGTAAGTATCAGTTGATTGCAGGGGAACGCCGTTTTAGAGCAGCAAAAATAGCTGGCTTGACTGATTTACCTGCTTATGTGCGCATGGGCAATGACCAAGAATTATTGGAATTGGCCTTGTTGGAGAATTTGCAAAGAGAAGATTTAAATGAAATAGAGATTGCGTTAAGTTATCAACGCATGATGGAAGATTTAAATTATACCCAAGAAAAAGTGGCAGAAAGAATGGGTAAAGACCGATCTACTATTTCTAACTACATCCGACTATTAGAACTTCCTCCCAATATTCAAGCCGCAGTGCGCAATGGTAGTTTAAGTGTAAGCTTGGCCAAGATGTTGATAGGAAAAGAAGTGGACAAGCAATTGTTTTTATTTAAAGAAATCACTGAAAAGGGTTTGACTGTTCGCCAAACTGAGGACTTGATAAGAAAAATGAATCAGGCAGGAAAATTGATGCCTAGCCTTGCTAATATAGGCACCAATAAAAATCAACTTTCTCCGGTCTATAAAAAACTAGAGGACAAATTAACCAGTCATCTTTCTACCAAGGTCATATTGCAACACCAAAAAAATGGCAGCGGCAAAATCACCATCGAATATTCAGACTTAAACGGTTTAAATAAAATTTTAGAAGCAATGCAATTAAGCATCAGCTAGTACGCATTTTTTATCATAAAGGAATTTACAGGATGAGGCAATTATTATTATTTATGCTGATTTTATTTTTTCAGCAAACTGCCTGGAGCCAAGATTCTGCCTACCTTAAAATTGCAGACACCCTAGTTCACCACATCCCTGGTAGAGCCACCAAAAGATCGGCCATGATTCCCGGTTGGGGCCAAGCCTACAACAAACAATATTGGAAGATCCCTTTGGTCTATGGTGTTTTGGCCATCCCTGCCTATACATACGCCTACAATACTGATTGGTATCAGCGAATGAAATTTGCTTATGAAGCAAGATTTAAAGAAAGTAATGGAGATGCTTCCGATGTCCCAAAAATGGACCCTAGGTTGACCAATTTAAGTTTGGGCACCTTGCAGAGTTATAGAAATATATTTAGAAAAGATAGAGACTATTCCATTATGTATTTCATTTTAGCCTGGGGCGTGAATATTGTAGATGCCACTGTTTCAGGACACTTGAAAGAGTTTGATATCAACAATAATTTATCATTTAAGCTAGTCCCCTATGTACAACCTTATCAACAACAGTCTGGATTGTCATTACAATTTAATTTAAAAGGGAGTTCTACAAAATAATAAAATCAATCGGTATGAAAATTGCACTTATTGGATATGGTAAAATGGGCAAGGCCATCGAAGAAATTGCTTTAGCAAAAGGTCATGAAATTGTTTTAAAAATTGACGTTAGTAATGCCCAAGAATTTACAAAAAGCCGTCTTCAAGATGCCGAAGTAGCCATAGAATTTACTGGACCACATAGCGCCTTTGAAAATATTACCAAATGTATTGAATGGGGCGTTCCTGTAATAAGTGGCTCTACAGGTTGGTTAGAAAAATGGGATCAAATGACTGCCTTAGTGAACCAACACCAAGGTTGCTTAATCTATTCTAGCAATTATAGCATTGGCGTGAATTTGTTTTTTGAATTAAACAAACAACTTGCTTTATTGATGGAACCCTATGCAGACTATGATGTATCTATGATCGAATTGCACCATACAGAAAAGAAAGATGCACCAAGTGGAACAGCCATCAGTTTAGCCGAACAAATATTAGAAAAAATAGGCAGAAAAAATAAGTGGGTGAACGCTGCTTCTGCCACTGCCTCCGATTTAATTATCCATTCAGAGAGAATGGATCCTGCACCTGGCACCCATACAGTGAGCTATGCATCGGCCATTGATCGTATCGACATCATACATACTGCCCATACCAGAAAGGGCTTTGCTTCTGGGGCGTTAATGGCAGCGGAATTTGCCAATAAAAAAAGAGGTATCTTTACGATGAAACAGGTTTTAGGGCTTTAATCTACTACCTTTCAATCATAAAATAGGTTTGTTTTTATATGTTATCAAAAAAAACGCAATATGCCCTGCAAGCGCTGGCCTATATGGTAGAGCATCAAGACGCTACCCCTATTCTTATTGCGGAAATTGCAACCAAAAAAAATATTCCCATAAAATTTCTTGAAAACATTTTATTGGAATTAAAAAAAGCTGGTTTTTTAGATAGCAGGAAAGGAAAGCATGGGGGTTATCTTTTTGCCATACCCCCTGAAAAAATAAAACTATCAGGCATATTCAGAATCATCGAAGGCCCAATAGCAATGCTGCCTTGCGTAAGTTTAAATTTTTATCAAAAATGTGCCGATTGCAATGAAAAAAAATGCAGCATCAACAAAGTACTTATTGAAGTAAGAGACAATACATTAGCAGTCTTAGATAAAAGAACTGTTGCAGACCTATTTTACAAAAAATTAAAAAACAATTAAAAATAATTTTATGAAAAAAATTTTAATGGCTTTATTGGTGATAATAGCTGTTCAAGCTAAATCGCAAAGTTTGATTGGCGGAAAAAATATCATTAAAACCAATCTATCTTCTGACATTTTGAATAATTACAATCTTACCTATGAAAGAAGTTTGAATCATTTTATGTCTGTATCATTGAGTTATCGCATGATGCCTAAATCTACTTTGCCTTTTAAATCAACCATCAAGAGTTATCTGGATAGTTATACCAACAGTTCGGATATCAATTTAGATGACTTCCAAATTGGGAATACCGCAATGACATTGGAAGCTAGATTTTATTTAGGCTTGCAAAAAATGTCTGGATTTTATATTGCCCCCTATATAAGAAGATCCAATTTTGATTTGTCTGTGCCTATTAACTATAAAGCAGATCCAGCATCATCAAATACAGAAAGCGTAGGCACTTTTAATGGTAACATTAGCGCCAATGCAGTGGGTGCTTATTTTGGTGTACAATACCAAATTCTAACCAAAGTGGTTTTAGATTTATGGATCTCAGGTGGAAGTTATGGAACTTCCTCTGGGGTGTTGAAATTTACTTCTACCACTCCTTTACCTGATCTAGCTCAGTCCTCTTTAAAAGAAGGATTAGATCAAATTAAAGCAGATCCTTTCAAATTAAAATCTACCGTCAATGCCAATGGAGGAACTGCTGATATGTCAGGGCCTTGGGCTGGTTTTAGAGGGCTTGGTTTAACTGTAGGTATACGTTTTTAATGCCCTAGTTTTCGTTACCTTTGTAAGCGAAAACTAAAGCATATGATTCCTACTTATTTACAAGATTTATGTAAGACGCAATCTTACGATGCCAATAACTTTTTTTTAATTGCTGGCCCTTGCGTAGTAGAGAATGAGGACTTGGTGATGGAGATTGGTGATAAGGTTTCTACCCTATGCAAAAACTTAGGCATTGCTTATATTTTTAAAGCCAGTTATAGAAAAGCAAACAGAACAAGTGCCAATTCATTTACAGGCATTGGTGATGATACCGGCATGGAACTCATCAAAAAAGTAGGAACTCATTTTAAAGTACCAACCACTTCCGATATTCATGCACATGACGAAGCAGCCATTGCAGCTGCCTACATTGATATTTTACAAATCCCTGCTTTCTTATGCAGACAAACCGATTTGCTTTTAGCTGCAGCAGCTACCGGTAAAATTGTGAATGTAAAAAAAGGTCAATTCTTAAGCGGCGCTTCGATGAAATTTGCAGTAGATAAAATAAGATTAGCAGGAAACGATAAAGTAATGCTAACAGAACGCGGTAATACATTTGGCTACCAAGACTTGGTAGTCGACTATCGAAATATTCCTGCCATGGCAGAAAACGGTGTGCCCGTTATTATGGATTGTACGCATTCCTTACAACAACCCAATCAAACTAGTGGTGTTACTGGAGGCAATCCTCAATTAATAGAAACCATTGCGAAGGCAGCCATTGCCACAGGCGCAGATGGTCTATTTATAGAAACACATCCCAATCCAGCCCAAGCTAAAAGCGATGGGGCCAATATGTTACCCTTAGACAAATTAGCACCTTTGTTAGAGAAATTAGTAAGGCTTAGAAGAGCAGTTTCGTAGAAACTGCGATGTGTAGATAACTATATACTGCGATGTGTAGATAACTATATACTGCGATGTGTAGATAACTATATACTGCGATGTATAAATAACTTCATACTGCGATGAAATTAGAAATACCCCTAGTACTTCAGTGGATTGCGCTTGGCTAGTAAGATATAATTTTTGATACTTCTAATGAAAGCCAAAATCATATAGACAATAACGGGTGAGCCAAAAGTTAAGAAGGAGATATAAATAAACCAAAGCCTGATTTTAGTGCTGGCAATACCCAATCTTTCGCCAATAGCATTACAAACGCCAAAAGCATGTAATTCCAAAAAATCTCTCATTTTTTGCATGATGGGTGGTTTAATTGATGATCAAATCTATCAAAAAAAGTGGATATAATCTGTATTTTTTGCTTCAACCGGGATCAAATTTGGCTTACCTTTGCAGCAGTTTTTAACAACAAAATCTATACCTATGGCTTTTGATATCGAAATGATCAAAAAAGTGTATGCTGCAATGCCAGCAAAAGTGGAAGCGGCTCGTAAATTGTTAGGTCGCCCATTGACTTTATCAGAGAAAATATTGTTTTCCCATTTACATAGTGATCAGAAATTAGAAAGCTTTGAAAGAGGTGGTTCTTATGTTGATTTTGGACCAGACCGTGTGGCGATGCAAGATGCTACAGCACAAATGGCCCTTTTGCAATTTATGCAAGCAGGCCGTCCTAAAGTAGCAGTACCTAGTACGGTACATTGTGACCATTTGATTTCTGCTAAAGTAGAAGCCAAACAAGATTTACAAGTAGCCACTGCAGACAGTAAAGAAGTATATGATTTCTTGGCCTCTGTTTCTAATAAATATGGTTTAGGATTTTGGAAACCAGGTGCAGGTATTATTCACCAAGTGGTTTTAGAAAACTATGCCTTCCCAGGTGGTTTAATGATAGGTACCGATTCTCATACTGTAAATGCAGGTGGATTAGGTATGATTGCTATTGGTGTTGGTGGAGCAGATGCTTGTGATGTAATGGCTGGATTACCATGGGAATTAAAATGGCCTAAATTAATTGGTATTAAATTAACTGGAAAATTAAACGGATGGACAGCGCCTAAAGATGTGATCTTAAAAGTAGCAGGTATCTTAACTGTAAAAGGTGGAACAGGTGCAATCGTTGAATATTTTGGAGAAGGTGCTACAAATATGAGTTGCACTGGTAAAGGAACTATTTGTAATATGGGTGCAGAAATTGGTGCTACTACTTCTACTTTTGGATATGATGCAAGCATGAGCCGTTATTTGCAATCTACAGGTCGTGCCGATGTGGCTAGCTTAGCCGATACAGTTGCTGCGCATTTAACTGCAGACCCTGAAGTATATGCCAACCCAGAAAAATATTTTGACGAAGTGATCGAAATTGATTTAAATACCTTGGAGCCGCATTTAAACGGACCTTTCACGCCAGATTTAGCACCGCCTATTTCTAAAATGAAAGAAGCTGCTGCTGCCAACGGATGGCCTACCAAAATTGAAGTGGGTTTAATTGGAAGCTGTACCAACTCTTCTTATGAAGATATTAGCCGTGCGGTAAGTTTAGCCAAACAAGTTTCTGCCAAGGGATTAACCATGAAATCTGAATACTTAATTACACCAGGTTCTGAGCAAGTAAGATATACCATTGAAAGAGATGGTTTCTTAGAAGTGTTTAGTCAAATTGGTGCCAAAGTATTTGCGAATGCATGCGGACCTTGTATTGGAATGTGGGAGCGTGTGGGTGCAGAGAAAAAAGAAAAAAATACCATTGTACATTCTTTCAATAGAAACTTTGCAAAGCGTGCCGATGGTAACCCGAATACCTTTGCCTTCGTAGGTTCTCCTGAATTAATTACAGCACTTGCCATAGCAGGTGATTTAAATTTTAATCCATTAACAGATACACTTACTAATAATAAAGGCGAACAAGTAAAATTAGACGCCCCTACTGGTGATGAATTACCACTGAAAGGTTTTGCCGTGGAAGATGCAGGCTACCAAGCACCAGCAGAAGATGGTTCTAAAGTAACTATTGCAGTAGATCCAACATCTAAGCGTTTACAATTATTAGACCCATTTGCAGCATGGGAAGGAACCGATTTAAAATCGTTGAAATTATTAATTAAGGCCAAAGGAAAATGTACCACCGACCATATTTCTATGGCAGGACCTTGGTTAAAATTCCGTGGCCACTTAGATAATATTTCTAATAACTTATTAATAGGTGCTGTAAATTTCTTCAATGAAAAAACAGACAACGTTAAAAGTCAAATCAATGGCAATTACGATACTGTTCCAAATACACAAAGAGCTTACAAAGCAGCAGGTGTGGGAACCATAGTAGTAGGTGATGAAAACTATGGAGAAGGAAGTTCTCGTGAGCACGCAGCGATGGAGCCAAGACATTTAGGTGTTAGAGTGGTATTGACTAAATCATTTGCCCGTATCCACGAAACCAACTTGAAAAAGCAAGGTATGTTGGCATTAACATTTGCTAACAAAGCCGATTACGATAAAATTTTAGAAGACGATACCATTGATGTAAATGGATTAACGCAGTTTACTGCAGGCAAGCCTTTAAGCTTGGTATTAACGCACAAAGACGGCACTACAGATACTATAGAAGCCAACCATACTTATAACCAACAACAAATTGAGTGGTTTAAAGCAGGTGGTGCACTTAATATCATAAGAAAACAAGTTTCAGGGTAGTAAATTATAGGCTTTAATGAAATTTAAAGCCTATAATTTATCCCTCTTATGATTTTAAAAATCCCTCTAAGTACTTAGAGGGATTTTTTTTATCTTTAATACATGATAAACACCGCATTGGTTTCTTTTGGCATGAGTGGAAAATTATTCCATGCTCCTTTTATTGATACTAATCCTCATTTTAACTTAGTGGGTTGTTGGGAGAGGTCTCAAAAAAATATTCAAGCTATTTACCCAAATACAAAATCCTTCAGTAGCTATGAGGAAATTTTAAACGACCCAACTATTCATTTAGTGGTAGTGAATACCCCTAACGATACCCATTACGAATATACCAAGCAAGCTTTACTTGCAGGCAAACATGTAGTTACTGAAAAGGCTTTTACTGTAACAGTTAAAGAAGCAGAAGAATTAGATGCCTTAGCACAAAAATTAAATTTAAAATTAGCAGTATACCATAACAGAAGATACGACGCCGATTTTTTAACGCTTCAAAAAATAATTGCTGAAGATAAAATTGGAACATTTTTAGACCTACAAATATCTTTTGAAAGATATAGAACCACCTTAAGCCCTAAAGTGCATAAGGAAACCAATACCCCAGGCTCGGGTGTATTATTTGATTTAGGCCCACACTTGGTAGACCAAGCTATACTATTAAGCGGTATGCCAAGTTCTGTTTTTGCAGATATAAGAACCACTAGAAAAGTAGGTAAGGTAGATGATTATTTTACTTTATTACTTTACTACCCTACGCACAGAATTTTATTAACCAGTGGCATGGTGTATATGCAACAATTACCTGCTTATAAAATTTATGGCAGCAAGGGTTGCTTTATTAAACAAAGAGCGGATATACAAGAAGACGATTTACTCGCAGGTAAAAAACCCAATACCCAAAATTGGGGCGTGGAAGCCAAAGAAAAATGGGGCATATTAAGCACCGACACCGAAGGTAAAATAAGTACTGAAGTAATTCCTAGCCTTGCAGGTAATTACGGAACCTTTTATGAAAAAATGGCTAATGCCATTAACCATAACGAACCCGTGCCTACTTCAGCAAAACATGGTACAGACATTATTCGCATCTTAGAAGCTGCAAGAGCAAGCTTTGCCCAAGGTAAAATTATTGAAATCTAAACCTAATATGGCGCACCCGCACTTGATAGCCATTCAAAAAGTTTTTGCAGCCCATAAAAACGCTACAGTAGCTAAAGGAGCCAAAGCTTATTTGCTTCATCAATTTGAATTCTACGGAATTAAAACACCTATTAGAAGAAAATTATGCAAGGAGTTTTATAAAGCAAACCCCATTAGCACGCATAAAGAATTAACAGCACTTATTAAGGAATGCTTTGCCGCACCCCAAAGAGAAATACATTATTTTGCTATTGAGCTTTTGGGCTATCATAAAAAATTATGGTCAAAGCAAACCATTCCCTTAATGGATTGGATGATTACACATCATAGTTGGTGGGACTCGGTGGACAGCACTAACTCACATGTCATTGGAAAATTCTTTTTACAATTCCCTGAATATATAAAGCCCACTACATCTAAATGGAATAAGTCAAGCAACAAATGGCTGCAAAGAATGAGTATTTTATTTCAACTCATGTACAAGGATAAAACCGACACGCAACTACTTACTAAGTATATTGAAAACTGCACGTTGGAAGAAGACTTTTTTATCCGCAAAGCCATTGGATGGGCACTTCGCGCCTATGCCTACTCGAATAAAAAATGGGTAATCCAATTTGTAAAGGACCACCCATCTTTATCTAATTTATCTAAGCGCGAAGCGCTTAAACATTGTTAAGGTTTTTCGAATCTTAATTTTTTTTGAGATTCTAAAAACTGCGCGAAGCGCTTAAACATTGTTAAGGTTTTTCGAATCTTAATTTTTTATGAGATTCTAAAAACTGCGCGAAGCGCTTAAACATTGTTAAGGTTTTTCGAATCTTAATTTTTTATGAGATTCTAAAAACTGCGCGAAGCATTGAAGCATCAATAAAACTACTTCCTTGCATTAAGGTAAAGCAGATTTCCAATTCACCGCGTTTTCTATCATTTTATTGAATGGCTCATGCCCCCATATAGTTTCATCATGACCCATAGAGGTATAAAATGTAGTTCCCTTGCCCATATTTTTATACCAGGCCACTGGATGATCTTTACCCATTCCAAAATTTTTATCTTTTACAAAAAATATATTGCCGCTTGGATTGATGGCAGATCCATCTATATTAAACAACACATGAAAACCTTTAGCACGGGGGTTTTCAAAAAAGACATACCACTCATCCGTACTTTCCCAAGTTTTAGCTAGTCCAGAAGATATAGCACTGTCTGGTACTTCATTCAATACCACGGCTGTTTTTTGCAAATGTGCTGCAATTGGATGATGCGAAAATTTCGACCCTAATAAATTATGTTCGTACCAGTCCCAATGATGAGAATCGTCCCCTGCACCATGAATACCCATCAATCGGCCTCCTTGCTCCACATAATTTTCTAAGGCTCGCTCTTGTTCATCATTCAAAACACGACCAGTAGAATTGTTAAAAACTACCACATTGAATTTTGCCAACTGTTCTTGATTAAACACACCGCCTTCTTCCGTACTATACACAAACCAATTGTTTTTCTTAGCCAAGCTATCAAAAACTCTTTTACCTGCATCAATGGATGTAGCATGTCGATACCCTGTTGATTTTGAAAACAACAATACATCAGTTTGTCCAGCAGGAAAATTTATTGTAGGCGCCTGCGTTTCATAGGAAACAGGAAAACCATTTTTTATTTTATACACCAGCAAACTACCTGCAGCAAATAAAAGCACCAAGAAGGTCAATGCCGACCATAAAAATATTTTTATCAATTTCTTCATCGCAATCTTATTAATAGAATAAATATAAGCAAAAAAAAAGACCCTCCGAAATTTGGAGGGCCTTTCTAAAATTATTAATGTGGATTTTATTAGCCTTTATACTTTAAAGAAGCTTATAAAATAATTACATCTTCTTGGCATCTTCTAGGAACTTGGCCAAGCCTATATCGGTTAAAGGATGTTTTAACAATCCTAAAATTGAATCTAAAGGACAAGTACAAACATCGGCTCCAGCTTCTGCTGCTTTTACTATATGTAAAGCATTGCGAATAGAAGCAGCTAAGATTTGTGTATCAAATCCTTGCACATCATAGATATGTCTAATTTGCGCAATCAATTCCATCCCATCCCAAGAGCTATCATCTATTCTTCCAATAAAAGGAGAAACATAAGTAGCGCCTGCCTTGGCAGCTAAAATGGCTTGACCTGCTGAAAAAATTAAAGTGCAATTGGTACGAATTCCATTGTCGGTAAACCACTTGATGGCTTTGATACCATCTTTAATCATGGGTACTTTCACCACAATATTTTTATGAATAGCAGCTAATTTTTTACCTTCTTCCACCATGGTAGCAAAATCAGTTGATAATACTTCAGCACTAATGTCTCCATCAACCAATTCGCAAATGGCTTTATAGTGGGCTGCAATAGCGGCCTCCCCTTTTACCCCAACTTGTGCCATTAAACTAGGATTGGTGGTTACCCCATCCAAAATGCCTAAATCATTCGCTTCTTTGATCTGGGCTAAATTGCCCGTGTCTACAAAAAATTTCATAAGTTATAGTTTTAAAAAGTGGCAGGCTACTTACATCGCACCGCTCAACCGTCTATCCTTGCTGCATTCCTGCCCTGGGGAGTTTCAACAGGAGCTGGTCGTGCAAGACCTGCCGGTGCAAATGTAGCACAAAAAAAGCTACTAAAAAAAGGCCGCTGAAAGCCGCTCTGCTACCAGCTTTGCTTGGAATTGATGCTAGAAAAACCTAATAAGGAATCATATAGCGTGCCCGGCGCACGGTAATACACTAAAATAGAATAATTGTTTTCGGTTTCCCAGTGATTGCCCTCGGTTTCAGTAAAATCATCTAAGGAATTGGGGTCTAGTCGGTCTCTTAAAATATAATTGTAACTATAATAGCCTTGTTTTAAAATCAAAGTCTTTTGGTACAATCCAAGCTTGGGATCAAATACCATTTCGGCATTTCTATTTAACTCATTATTGGTGAAAGCCCCAGACAAATATAAGTTTTGTCCCACTAATGGCAGATGATCTTTAGGCAGATAAGTAAATACTACATGGGCATAATCATTTTGATTTTCGCTTTGAAGCGCATCTGTATTAGATATGAGGTAGTTCCCATTTAAGTCATTAAAACTGTAATAAGCCAGCTCATTTCGAGTAATATCTGGTTTTAAAAAAACATAATTTTGGTTTTGTACTTTTTGAAACCTACTAATTCGATCGGAAACCAATTGCATGCTTTGCAAATCGAGCCACCTGGCTTCTTTCCCTGATGGAAATATCAATTGATCCTCTTTATTGTATTCTAAAATATTGCCTCTGATAAAATTAGGCTCGGAAATTTTAATGGCATCGCTGTACCTATAATTTTGAATTACTTCCAATTGCAATTGTTCTGGTTGTAAAGAGTAAATTTGTTTGAGGTCTAATTGCACCGAAATTTTTTGATGTGTTTTTGAAATGTTTCCATCAAAGGGCTCCTGCACTTGAGCCGCAATCCCAACTTGATCTTCTACCACATAAAAACGTTGGGTAAAAATAAGTTCATTGGCATTCCCATTTTTGAACACTTTTAAAATATAATTACCCGACTTAGTGGGCTTGCAATTAACATTGGGAAAACTAAATTGATAATGATAATAATGTTGGCTGGCCATGGATGAGACCGAAAAACTATTGATCTTAATCTGATTGAATCCTTTTACATAATCAAAGCTACTTAGGATGGAGGGGGTCCAATCGGCATTCATTAACTCTATAGCATAATTGTAATCTTGGTAATCGGCTTTGAAATCATCAAAACTTACCTGCAACGGGCTGCCCTCATTTAAAACGACCACCGGCATGGCCAATGGCTTATTGAGTGGATGAATCAAAATACTATGAATGCTAGAATCATATATTTTGTCTGGATTCTTTTGTGCGTGGCCCTTAGCAAGACAAAGCACCATTAAACCTAAAAAGAGAAAAATCTTAGGAAACATAGATCCATCATTGAGGTACTACGAAACTACCCATTTAATCCTAATTTTTAAACAGAAAAAACTAGATTTGATAAAAATTAGCCTCCATTTTGAATGCCTTTGAAATAGCCAAACGAATAAGTTTTCAAAAACAAAAAAACTATACCCGATTCATCGTTCGCTTGTCTATTGCAGCTACCGCCATCAGTGTTGCCGCCATCCTCATTACTTTATCCATTGTGAATGGCTTTCAACAAACAGTGAGCAATAAAGTATATGCTTTTTGGGGGCAGCTTAGAATTGCCTCTGTGAATGGTATGCCTTTAGAAAAAAATGACTCCCTAAAAGCGCGCTTAGTTAAAATACCCTCCGTAGAAAGCATCTATCCTTTTTTAAATCAATCCACTGTGCTGTCTTATGAGCAAGATATTGAAGGCGTAGTTGCAAGAGGCATAGTTGCAAATGCACCAATTCCTTTTATTATTGAAGGAAGAAATATTCAAAGCAGTAATGATAGTATGGTAAGTGAAGTGGTTTTATCTGATCACTTAACCAAAACATTAAATATTACATTAGACGCTACGGTGAGATTATATTTTTTAAATATAGGAGAGGTGCAGCAAAGAAAATTGAAAGTGGTAGGTATTTACCATTCTGGTATTGAAGATTATGACAAGCAATATATCTTGGTGGACCTTAAATTACTTCAACAGCTCAACCATCATCCCAATGAAATAGAAGGTTATACTCTTTTGCTTGAAAAAAATGCGAATATTGATCAAGTCAACGATCAAGTACAAACACAAATGCCCCCCAACTGGGTGGCCACTACCACCAAAGATTATTATCCTCAAATATTTGATTGGATTGGCGTTCAAACAGTCAATCGGAATGTGACTATTACCATTATGTTGCTCATTGCCATTGTGAATTTACTTACCTGTCTATTTATCTTAATGTTAGAGCGCATACCCATGATCGGCACCCTGACTGCCTTAGGCGCCACCCCTGGCTTTATTAGACAAATCTTTCTTTACCAAGCTAGTTTTATTTGTTGGATGGGCATTGGTATGGGGAGCATCCTTGGGCTTGGACTTTGCTATTTGCAAAAACAATTTGGATGGATTCAATTAGACGAATCGGCTTACTTTATAAAAACATTGCCCATCGAATTCAATGCTTATCAAATCATTTTGGTTTTATTGGGTACGGCCATTATAAGTTATGTATCTTTTTTAATCCCCACTTTATGGATTAAAAAAATAGCTCCTGCCAAAGCCATAAAATTTGATTAAGCTTTCCAATGAGCTAGAATAATCCCAGCGGCTACTGCTGCATTTAAAGACTCTGCATGCCCAAATTTTGGAATTTTTATAGGATCTGTAATGTATTTACTTAATGCACTGCTTATTCCTTTAGACTCATTGCCAATAATTAAAAAACCACTGGATTCAATTTTTGTTTCGTACATCGAATGCCCATTTAAAACAGCCCCATATACTTTCAATCTATTTGCCGCCAATACTTCTTCTATATTAACGGTCTCTACCCTTACTCGAAAGCAACTTCCCATCGTACTTTGCAGTACTTTGGGATGGTAAAATCCTGCGGTATCCTCAGACACTAAGATTTGTAGTATCCCAAACCAATCGGCAGTTCTAATAATGGTGCCCAAATTGCCTGGATCCTGAATGCCATCTAACAAAAGGGTCAATGTTTGCTCGTAGGGTAATGGCTTTAAGAAAGATTGTTTTTCCACCAAGGCAATCACTTGATGTGGCGAGGGCATCTGACTCATTCTTTTGAGCATAATTTCATCAATCTCCACCACGGGCACTGGCAATACCCCTTGGCTACGAATCCAATCTGATGTGGCGTAGATCTTTTTTATGGTCCAATCGCTCCTTAAAAGCTCTTGTAGCATTTTAGGCCCTTCTACGATAAATGCAGATTCTTCTGCCCAATGTTTTTTATGGGCAAAAGATTGAATATATTTGAGCTCACTATTATTGATCATGGACATGCATTTACGGAGGCTTAAAAATATTAGTTTCTTCGCAAGATTTTACCTACTGGGCCTTTTATTTTTATTAAATGCATGCGCAGACATCAAAAAAGCAACGGTTCATGACTATCCAAAGCAAATGGCCTTTGTTTTCGACAACAAAGTAGTCATCAAAGATGCTGAAAGCAAAAAAGAACTGCAGGAAATTCTTTCCGATATAGACAATTACTGGGATGATAGCTTAAAAGTGAAGCGCATCAGACAGTTTGGTGTTTTTAATACAATTGTTCAACCTAGCCTCTACGATGCTAGTAAATTACCGCGCACGCTTCAGTTTATGGAGGCCTATTTGTCCACCAAGGGTTATAGTCATCCTGTTTTAAACCCTATTGTTAAAGTGGATACAGTGAAAGAGGAATGGAGAACCTACTTGACCATGGAAATCAAACTGAACAAAAAAACAATCATCGATACGGTCGTTTATCAATTAACAGACAAAGCCCTTCAGTACATTGCCAACCAGCATCAAACGGAGGCCTATATTAAAAAGGGAATGGCCTTTTCTAACGAATCCATTAACAACGAGTTAGACCGACTGGTTGAATTGTTTAGAGCTAATGGATATTATTTTTTCACTAAAGAAAAAATATTTGCTGAAGTAGATACGCTCAATCAGCAATTGATGCAATTGAAACTTGACCCCTTAGCGCAAATCAATCAAATTAGCACTGCAAAGCAAAAAGAAAATGAAAGCCCTAGTTGGAAAATCAGTTTTCAATTACGCAATACCGATTCAAGCACCACCAAGGTTTACCCAGTTGGACAACAAATATTTTATAGTGATTTAAAATTAGCGGACAATCCGGACAGTATATTAATTAAAAATTTAGCGCGTCAAGAAAGCTTTGAAAACACCGTGCATCAATTTAACTATCCAAAATTTAAGTCGATATTGTTTGAACAACAATCTTTCATTAAAAAAGGAGACTTATTTAATGAAAAACTCTACTACCAAACTTTAAATAATTTTAGTAGTCTTGGTGCTTGGCAACAAATTGATGGGAGGACTAGTCTCCAAAAGGACAGTATCTATTTGCATTATTTTTTAGTGCCTGCCTTAAGACATAGTTTTAGTTTTGATTTAGAAGGCAGTAAAAATAATTCCGAATTGGTGTCAGGCAACCTTCTTGGCTTGTCCACCAGCCTTACCTATAGAGACAAGAACGTTCAAAAAAAATCCATCCCTTCCATTACTAATTTGAGAACGGGTATTGAATTAAATGTCAACAATGGCAATGATAACTTAACACAAACCTTACTTTTTAATGTGGGCCATACCTATAGTTTCCCCAACTTGCTGATTCCTTTTAGGCCAAGACAAAGCAATTACCTCAATAGCACAAGAACTAATTTCTCTTTAAATGGGGCTTATATAGACAGATTGAATTATTACCAGTTAGCTTCCTTCACCACTAATTGGGGTTATGAAACAAAGAAAAATAAAAATGGTTCCGACATTACCTGGACATACCGTCCCCTTAACATCGAATTATACCACATAAAAAAATTTGAAAAATTAGACAGCTTATTATTATTAAACCCTTTTTTAAGGTCTTCCTTTAACCAAGGAAATGTAATCAGTCAAACACTTAGTTTTCTGCGTTCCGGCCCTTCCTTGAATCATCCGAATCAAAACAATTATTTTAGAATGGGCATTGAAGAAGCGGGCGGATTGCTCGGCTTATCTTCAGACATTCAAAAACATATTTACAGGTACATTAAAGCAGAAATTGAATTAAGAAAATTATACAAATTCACTTATACCGAATTGGCTTGGCGTTTGATGGGCGGCTGGGGGAACAATTACAGTAATGATCCTGGCTTAAAAGGACAACTTCCATTTTTCAAACAATTCACTGCTGGTGGACCTTATAGTATGCGTGCATGGGGATTGAGGCAATTAGGATTAGGCAGCTCACAATTTTACGACACCAGTACAAAAAGTCAAAACTTTGATCGTTTTGGGGATGTTCAATTAGAGACCAATATAGAATTTCGATTCCCCATTTTGCAAATAGGTTCCTATAAAATTAGTTCCGCCGTATTTACGGATATTGGAAATATTTGGAATACCCACGAATCAAGTATTGACCCAGCCTCTGGATTCAAACTAGACAAGCTTTATAAAGACTTGGCCATTGGAATAGGTTCTGGAATTAGGTTTGATTTTAATTATTTTATCATTCGTGTAGATTACGCTTTAAAAATGAAAGACCCTACCAGACTAAGCAACAATGGATGGATGGATTTGTCTCATTTCAAATGGGCCGATGCAAAACCCAATGGATTGACCGTTAACAATTATGCTTGGCAATTTGGAATTGGACTGCCTTTTTAAATTTTTTCTTCTGCTTGATTCATGGCACCGTCCGATCCAGCAATTAAAGCTTCTATTTCAACTTGTAAGTCCTGCCATTGTATAGCCTTGTCCACTTCATATTCACCAATTTTTGTGCGTCTTAAACTACTCATGTAGGCGCCCACTTTAAGTGCGTCTCCGAAATCTTTCACCAAACTTCTAATATAAGTACCCGTAGAACAAACCACTTTAAACTCAATGGTGGGTAAATCAATTTTAGTAATTTCGAAATTGGCAATATTTACTTTTCGAGGATCTACTTTCACTTCAATCCCTTTTCTGGCAGATTCATATAATCTTTTTCCGTCTTTTTTAATAGCAGAATGTTGAGGTGGCATTTGTAAAATGTCTCCAATGAAAGGAATTGTGGCATTGACAATCTGCTCCTTTGTCAAATCTGCAATGGAAGTAAAATTTTCTGGCTCAGATTCTAAGTCATAAGTGGGCGTAGTGGCACCTAAGACCATGGATCCAATATATTCTTTTGGCATGCCCATGTAATTGTCAATTTGTTTGGTAAAGCTTCCTGTGCAAACAATCAACAGGCCTGTGGCCAGTGGGTCTAAGGTACCTGCATGCCCTACCTTTAAAATTCGGGTAAGTCCTCTTACTTTTTTTACAATGTCAAAAGAGGTCCAACGCAAGGGCTTGTCTATCAGCAACACTTTTCCTTCTAAATAAGGAATCAAAACTTTTAGAATGGGTTTTTGTTTCATGCCAATGAAGACTTAGTAGGCTCTTGCAAATAAAACACGTTGCGTAGAGGCGTTACCAGTTAAAATACATTTTCCATTTTCTAATGGATTGTCCAATGGAATGCAACGAATGGTGGCCTTAGCTAATTCTTTGATTTTATCTTCTGTTTCAGCAGTACCATCCCAATGTGCTAAAACAAAACCAGTTTTGTTGTCCAAAATATTCAAAAATTCCTCCCAAGTATCGGCCTTGGTAATATGTTCTTCACGGTATTTTTTAGCACGCTCAAATAAATTAGTTTGTATTTCTACTAATAAATTTTCTACCGTTTGCGTTAAGCCTTCCATTGCTACAGCAGATTTTTCTTTGGTATCACGACGCGCTAATTCTACTTGTTTGTTTTCCAAATCACGTGCCCCAATGGCTATTCTAATAGGCACCCCTTTTAATTCATACTCTGCAAATTTCCATCCTGGTCTAGCATGATCTGAATTATCATATTTTACTCTTATCCCCGCTGCCTTAAAGGATTTTACTAGCTCTCCTACTTTCTCATCTAATACTTGCTTTTGTTCTTCTCCTTTATAAATTGGAACAATGACTACTTGAATAGGTGCAATGCGTGGAGGCAATACTAAACCTTCATCATCGCTATGTGTCATTACTAGGCCGCCAATTAATCTTGTGCTCACGCCCCAACTAGTAGCCCAAACATATTCTTGCTTATTATGCTGATCGCTAAATTTAACATCAAAAGCTTTCGCAAAGTTTTGTCCTAAGAAATGGGATGTACCTGCTTGCAATGCTTTTCCATCCTGCATTAAAGCTTCAATGCAATAAGTATCTTCTGCACCTGCAAAACGCTCGTTGGCTGTTTTCACTCCTTTGATCACAGGCACGGCCATCCAATTTTCTACGAAGTCGGCATAGACGTTTAACATTTGTTTGGTTTCTGCAATTGCTTCCGCTGCAGTGGCATGTGCCGTATGTCCTTCCTGCCATAAAAATTCGGCAGTGCGTAAAAATAAACGTGTGCGCATTTCCCATCTTACCACATTCGCCCATTGATTCACTAAAATGGGTAAATCACGATAAGACTGAATCCAAGTTTTATAAGTATTCCAAATGATGGCTTCACTGGTTGGACGAACAATTAATTCCTCTTCTAATTTGGCTTCCGGATCTACCATTAATTTTCCCTTATTATTGGGGTCGGCAATTAAACGATAATGAGTAACGACCGCACATTCTTTGGCAAAGCCTTCGGCATTTTTTTCCTCTGCTTCAAAAAGTGATTTGGGAACGAATAAAGGGAAATAAGCATTTTGATGCCCAGTATCTTTGAACATTTTGTCTAAGACATCGCGCATATTTTCCCATAAAGCATAACCATAAGGTTTTATGACCATACAGCCTCTTACTGCACTGTAATCTGCCAGCTCGCCTTTGATGACAAGGTCGTTGTACCATTGAGAATAGTCCTGGGCCCTAGTTGTTAATTCCTTTGCCATTGTAAAAATCTTAACAATTTATATTGTAACAAATCAAGTACTAAAAACGCTCTATATTTTAAAGTTTTGTACCTTTATATAAGCAAATGTATGCTAAAACAGGGGCATATAAAAACCTAAACTTTATCAAAATGAACAGATTAAAAACGAGCACTAATTTGAGGCTAATGGTGATTTGCCTAGTGGCGTTTAGTTTAGTAAGCGCCAGCTGTACTAGTTTGCAAGAAGCAGGCAGTATGGCCTCAGACGATTTATACACTACACCCAATCTAAGAAATACTGTTTCCACGAATAAAAAAGTGGTGACCACAGAAGACTGGAGCAGTCCGAATAGGATACAGAACAATGCAAGTACGCAAGAAAATAATACCAACAATCAAGCCAATGCTAGTGCAGATAATGAAGAATACCAAGATTATCAAAACTATCAAGATGATCGTTATTTAAGATTGAAAGTGGCCAACAGAAATAGATGGAGTAGCATTGACGATTGGGGCTATTGGAATGACCCCCGTTTTAACAATGCCTTCTACCCTTCTTACTTAGGATGGAACAGTTGGTACACTGGTTACTACGGCGCTTCCTGGTATTATCCATTTGGTCCAAGCTATACCATGGGCTGGGGCGGTTACAATCCCTATAGTTCATTTGGTGGTTATGGCATGGGTTGGGGCTTCAATAATTTTGGTTATGATCCATTTGGCTATGGCGGATTCGGCTATGGCGGATTTGGCTATGGTGGATATGGCTTTGGCTACGGTGGATGGAACCCCTACTTTGTTGGTCTTTGGAATCCTTATCGTCCTTATTATCATGGTGGAAATTTCAACCCTGGATATGGCAATCGTGGCAATGGTGACAATAGGCAACAACAGATAGCCACACGCTCTATGCAAAATAGTGCTGTTGGTTTAGGTGCCTATAGAAACAATAGGGGCTACAACAACTCCAATAACGCGATCAACAATAACAACAACAATGTCAATTTAAGAAATACAGTCAATCCAAATGCGAACAGTAATTTTGGGAGTTTGATTAAACGCGTGGTGACCAACAATGCCAATGTAAACAATAGCAATGGGGGTAATGGTTATGATAGACCTGCCAGATATTTCTCAAACAATAACAACAACAGCGGCAGTACTCAAAATAGAGCAAACTATTCAGCCCCAGCACAAAGTAACAATAGCAGTAACTCTGGTGGCAGAAGTGGTGGATTCAATAGCAGCGGAACTTCTACTAGTGCTCCACGTCCTTCAAGAGGCCAAAACCCTTAATATTTTGTTTACTCATTTTCCGAAAGCCTGTATTTTAAAATAGCAACCAATATGAAGAAATTAGTTTTATTGATCATTCTAGGATCAAGTATAGCCTCGTATGCACAAGATCCAGAAGACGCATTACGATTAACCTGGTTCCATCCAAGCGGAACAGCAAGAAGCAATGCACTAAGCGGCGCGATGGGTACATTAGGTGGTGATTTATCTGCCAATCACATCAATCCAGCTGGATTGGGTATGTATAAATCAAGTGAAATTTTATTGACGCCTAAATTTTTAGTGCAGACCAATGATTTTAAATACCGCGGTACCAATAGCTCAAGCAATGACAATAAATCCTCTTTTGGATCCATTGGTATAGTTCTAGCCGATGGTCTTAAAAAGAACAACTGGACCAGCACCGCTTTTTCTATTAGTTTTAATCAAGTGGCCGATTTTTCCAACCATATTAGATTTAATGGTTTAAATAATTTTAGTAGTTATGCTGAAAAATATTTAGAAGAATTAATTCGTGATGGAGCCGATACTAATAGTGCATTGAACAATTATATTTTTGGTAGTTCATTGGCCTATAGAACCTACTTGATTGACACCACCGCGAATGCAAGTGGAGCAGTAACAGGTTACCAAAGCTTAGTACCAAATTCATCTGGATTGAATCAAACCTACGATTTACTTACTTCAGGCAGTTACAATGAATTGGCCTTTGGCTGGGGAGGTACGATGGCTGATAAATTATACTTAGGTGCCAGCTTTGTCATGCCCATGATCAATTACAGTAAATCTTTTTACTATTCAGAAACAGATGCGAGCAATAGTACAAACAATGATTTTGATAGATTCTCCCTCCATGAAAGTTTTAATTCAAAAGGTTGGGGTATTGGTGCAAAATTTGGTGTCATCTACAAACCTGAATCTTATTTTAGAATAGGCTTTGCTTTACATACCCCTCAATTGATTTCTTTCATAGACAGGTTAAGTGTGGACATGACCACCAATACGGAAAAATATGCAGGTACCCAAACTGCTAGTTCCAATGAATTAAACAATGGCTATCCAGGTGAAAGAGAATACACCGTGGCTACCCCTTTAAAAACTATTTTTAGCTCTAGTTATTTTTTCGCGGCGCCAAGCAAACCAAGTCAGCCACTTGGCTTTATTAGTGCTGATGTAGAATGGGTCAATTATGCGGGTACGCGCTTTTATGGCAATACTTACGACGACGTAACGACCGAATATTACAATGCGTTGAATAATACCATTAAGTCGATTTATAAAAATAATCTAAACATCAAAATTGGTTCTGAAATAAAATTAAACGGCAACTGGATGTTAAGAGCTGGTACCGCCTATTACGGCAGCCCATATAAGGATGAAGCTTTAAAAGCTTCAAGACTAGTGGTAAGTGGTGGCATTGGTTATAGAACCAACAGACATTTTATTGATTTTACCATCATCAATAGTAGCACCAAAGATGTTGTCTTCCCTTATCGTTTAAATGACAAAGCAAATACTTTTGCCAACATGACTGGGAATCAAATGATTTTTAATATTGGTTACGGCATTCGATTCTCTAAATAAATTTAATTTAATGATAAAAAAAATACCTCCCGAGTCCTCGGGAGGTATTTTTTTTGAGCGCTATGAAAGCTCCTTAACCTATTTTAAGTCGGTGATCTTTAAGCCTTGGTTCACTTTAATATCTGTATACTTTACATTTATTTTCATCTGACCCATATCAATAATCATTTCAGAAGGTATTTGAATACCGTTCACTGTTTGATAAGCATTATAAAATTGTTGCTGGGTCATGGTACCTCTTCCAGGCACTTCTTCTGATTTGGAAGTTTTCAATAATAAGAAAGTTTTAGCATCATAAAAGCGGTGAGACAGCTTCTTAGAAGGGGTTGTTACTTCAACATCGATTACTTCCTTACCACCTACTTTGTCTCCACCAATAATTTTTAAGCCATAGCCTTTTGCAAGGTACAATTGTTCTGGCGCAAGAAAAGCTGATTCGTCTAAGCCTTCTTTTAAATCATCAGTCATTGGCGCTTCCTGTCCTTGTTGACTAACAGAGTATTTACCATCCACCACTGCTTGACGCATGATGGCCATGCCTCCCATGGACATGGTTGTAACAGAGTTACCTGGAACTAAAATGGTTTGTTTCATTTCTAAAGACTGACCCATTACACTGGCAGTTCCTTTTAATTGCACATCTTTTAAGTTGTCTAAGGCTTCTTTAGAACCAACGGCTGCAATGGCTTTTTCCATTAATGCAGCAGGCGTTAAACTTAAATCTACCTTAGCTTCCACTGGTGCTGCCATTTCATTGCCTTCAATATCAAAATATTTTACAGGACCATATTTTTCTAAGCCCTTAGCTATTTGTTTTGCATTGCCTATTATAACAATATGCATTTTAGCAGGGTTCAATAATGCAGTAGCCACTTCTTGTACTTTGGATGCATTCACTGCAGCTAGAGTGGTTAAATACTTTTGGTAATAATCAGCAGGTAAATGATTAACTGCAATGGACAATGCAAAATTGGCAATGGTAGCAGGATCTTCTAAAGAACGAGCAAAGCCTCCAGCCAAATAATTTTTGATTTGACTTAACTCTGTATCGCCCACCTTGGAATTACGAATGGTATTTAATTCGTTTAATATTTCTTGAATGGCACTGTCGGTTTTTTCATTTCTGACAGAAGATTCAGCTTTGAAAAAACCAATTTGGTAATCGGGTCTAATGGAAGAATAGGCCCCATAAGTAAACCCGTGTTTTTCTCTTAAGTTCAAAAATAATCTACCCGAAGAACCTCCACCCAATATATTGTTCATTACAATAGAAGGAATATCATTGGGAGATCCCTTGGTTAAGTTGACTGTAGAAGCGACTGAAACCACACTTTGAACTGATGCTGGACGATCCACGATAGCAATATAAGAAGTAGCTGGAATGGCAGGCTTCTCATATTTAGGTCTGGTATAAGTTCCCTTTGCCCAACTACTAAAATTTTTCTCTGCCAATGCTTTGGCTGCAGCTGGTTCGATATCTCCCACAAAAATTAAATAGGCATTGTTAGGAATCCAATAGTTTTTAACATAGTTTTTTACATCTTCCACTTTGACAGCAGTCACCGTTTTTACAGTAGTGATTTCTCCATAGGCATGATTGGCCCCATAGACCAATTTATTCACCACATTGCCCGCAATGGCATCTGGTTCATCTTTACTAGCTTCAATAGCAGAAATGGTTTGTGTTCTCAATTTCTCTAACTCCTCAGATGATAAGGCTGGATGCAAAATAACTTCTGACAATAAATCCATTAATTTGGGGAAATTATTTTTAAGCGAACTTACAGAAGCATAGCGACTAGAGGTAGCCAAACTACCCCCTAAATATTCTACAGCTTCATCTAATTCAGCTTTAGATTTTTTTTCTGTCCCTCTTTTAAGTAATTGGCCGGCCAAATCTGCCAGGCCCGCTTTCTCTCCTTCTTTAATTCCATCTATGTCCAAAGCTAAAGTGGCAGAGACTCTTGGGAGCTTGGTGTTTTTTACGACAAACACTTGCAAGCCATTAGCTAATGTAAATTTAACTGGGTCGGCCACTTGAATCAATGGTGCCTTTCCCGGCAAGGGCGATTTAGTTCGATCAATATTTTGTGCCACCGCAAACAATGGCAAAATAAATAAGGTGATGTATATCAATTTTTTCATAAGATTATTTTTATTTGTACTAGCTCAATTATTTAGCAGTTGGTTTTTCTTTGGGTAAATAATAAAGTACCACTCTGTTGTCTTTGTTTAAATATTTCTTAGCCACATTCAAAACATCTTGTCTGGTTACTTTATTGTATTTCTCTAATTCTGTATTGATTAAATTGGCATCTCCAAAATACACTTCATTGTTCGCCAAGCTTTCTGCAATACCCGCCATAGTCGCTTTTGAATTCACCATTTCAGTAGTAATTTGGTTTTTTACTTTTTGAAATTCACGCTCGCCTACCAAACTGTTTTTAAATTCATTGATTACACTATCCATGTTCTTTTCTAAGGTATCAATATTTACACCCATATTGGCAATGGCCAAGGATATAAACAAACCATCATCTTCATTGAAAAAGGGAACAGATTGTGCAGCTGCCGCCAATTGTTTGTTATCTACCAAGCTTTTGTTCATTCTGGAAGATTCTCCGCCTGACAAAATATTGGATAATACATTGAATGCATAATATTCATTACCCCCTTGCTTAGGTGCTCGGTAAGCTTGGAATACACCAGGCAATTGAATATTATCATAAATCACATCCCTAACTTCTCCACCCAATGGCGGCTCTTTAATGGAAGGTCTATTCATAGGTATGGTTCCTTTTGCAATTGGACCAAAATAGGCTTCAATTTTTTTCTTTAATTCTGGAATATTGATGTCTCCTGCAATAGATAAGACACAATTATTAGGAACATAGTAAGTTTTATAAAATTTTACAAACTCCTCTAATTTGGCTGCATTCAAATGTTCCAAACTACCAATGGTAAACCAACGATAAGGATGCACTTTATAAGCCCTTTTTAATACTTCAGTAATAAAAGATCCATAAGGACGATTGTCAATTCTTTGGCGCTTTTCTTCTTTCACTACTTCACGCTGCGTATTCACACCCACTTGCTCCACTTTGGCATGCATCATACGCTCACTTTCTAACCACAAGCCTAGGTCTACTTGATTGGATGGAAAAAGTTCATAATAAAAAGTACGGTCTTGGGTAGTATTGGCATTGGAATAGCCTCCGGCACCGCTCACGTATTTTTCAAACTCCCCCCTTTTGATATTGTCGGTTCCCTCAAACAATAAATGTTCAAAAAAATGAGCAAAGCCCGTACGAGCAGTATCCTCATTTTTAGAACCCACATGGTACAAGGCAGTCACTGCCACCACAGGCGCTGAATGATCTTCATGTAAAATTATTTTTAATCCATTGGGTAGGGTGTATTTTTCAAATTGAATAGTTTGGCCTTGAGCCTGCACTAAGCAAAGTGAACAAAGACCAACCAGTAAGAAATTACCTAGTTTTTGCATAAATGTAAATTTTAATTAAATAAAGTATTGAATTTTTAGTCAAGCTAAATGCTTGTATATTGAAATTACTGATTTTTGAGCTCCCTCTAGTTTCTGCCAGATTAATTTTCTGAAATCTTAAATTATTTTAACAAAATATGCTCAGGGCTAAGTGTAGTTGCTTCAAACCATTGAATAGAGGGATCTTTTTTAAACCAGGTCATTTGTCTTTTAGCATAATGACGGGTATTTTGTTGAATTTTTTCTACGACTAGCTCCTTTGTATCTTTTTCTTCAAAATAACCTAGCCATTCGCTATAACCCACTGTTTGCAAGGCATTTAGATGTGTAAAAGCAGCTAGGCTTTTCACTTCTGCTTCCAAACCATCTTCCAACATGGTCAACACTCTTTGATTAATTCTGTCATACAATTGTTCTCTTGGCATTTCTAATCCAATCTTTACTATTTTAAATGGTCTTTCTATATTTTTTTTGTTTTGAAAACTAACAATGGAAGATCCAGTCCCAAGTATTACTTCTAAGGCACGCATTAATCTTTGTGGATTTTTCTGCTCGCCCCTTGCCCAATAAATCGGGTCTTTTACCGATACTTCTTTTTGCAACCACCTTAAGCCCAATTTTTCATATTGCTGAATGATGTTTTCTCTAATAGAGGCATCAATGGTTGGAATTAAATCCAGTCCTTCACAAAAAGCCTTGATGTACAAACCAGTTCCACCCACCATGACGACATTATCTTTTTTTTCAAATAAGTTGTTTATTTTATCTAAGGCCCAGTTTTCAAAAAAAGAGGCATTGAGCTCCTCGTTGACTGAATGGCTGGCGATGAAATGATGCGGTACCTCATTCAATTCTTCTACACTTGGCCTTGCCACACCGATATTCATTTCTTGGTAACATTGGCGTGCGTCTGCAGAAATTATTTCTGTACTTAATTTTTTTGCAAGCGCAATAGCAAAACTTGTTTTTCCAACCGCTGTTGGGCCCATGACAATGTATACAGTTTTAGTAAAGCTCATTAAAAATTAATTTGAAATAAATAAGTGAAGCGAAATAGTCCAACTAAAAAGCTTCTCCTTCGAAAAATTCACTGCCAGAAGATGCTTGATTGTCGTCTCCGTCATCAGAAGTGTTTTCTCTATCATCAGACGCATGCGCGTCTTCTTCTTCAGTATCATCATCACCCCCGTCATCAGACGCATCCACGTCATCTTCTCCTTCTTGACCAAAGCCTTCCTTGGCTTCTGATAGATCATATTTTTCTTCGATGTCTGCAAACTTTTCTCCCAATAAACCCTTGGTACCATATTGCATCGGCCCTACGCCTTCTGTTCGACTCACTAATGGATACTCCAAACTCATGTCCGCCTCTGAGTTTTTAATCACTTGAATCAGTTCAATTAAAAAAGACCAAGCCTTAACAAAATCATACAAATAAATAAAGTGCTGATTGGTATCGATGATTTCAGAACCAATGATGGTTTCTTCCATTAATAAAGGCGGCGCTTTGTATTCTTTATCATAGACTTCCTTACTAATTTCTCTTCCTCTTTGCCAAGTATCATTGCTTCTAAAAAAAGTAGCATCATGTTTTTGATCAAATTCAAAAGCCCTCAATATGATCTGATGCAAGTCGGTAAAATTTTGCGTATGCTTCACCAAAACATCTCTGTAAATCACATCATCCTCCTCCCAATAAACCCTAAATTTTAATACTGCCATTTTGGTATTTTGAAACGCTAAATTACTATTTTATTATAGGATACAAGCCTAGTTTTTCGGCTTCTTTTAACATAAAAGCATAAGCCGCATCATATTCATTGGGAATGATTCCGTCCAATATGGCTTCTCTGATGGCATCTTTGATCATACCCACTTGTTTGGAAGGAGTGATGGCAAATAATTCCATTATAATTTCACCTGTAATGGGTGGTTGCCAATTTCTAATATTGTCCTTTTCTTCTACTTCCTGCAACCTTAGTTTGACATAATCAAAACCTTGTAAATAACGTTTTACTTTCACTTTATTTTTACTGGTAATGTCTGCCGCGCAAAGGAGCATTAAAAAATCAATATCCTCCCCTGCATCAAACAATAGTCTTCGAATGGCGCTGTCGGTCACAGTCTCCTTGGTCAATGAAATAGGTCTCAAATGCAAGGCCACTAATTTTTGCACCATTTTCATTTTCTCATTCAATGGCAATTTTAATTGCGTAAAAATCTTAGGCACCATTCTTGCCCCCACCACTTCATGGCCATGAAAAGTCCAGCCAAAACCAGTTTCAAATTTTTTTGTTTTAGGCTTGGCAATATCATGCAATAAAGCAGCCCATCTTAACCACAAATCATCAGAGGTGGCTGCTAAATTATCTAAAACTTGAAGGGTATGAGAAAAATTATCCTTATGCCCAATGCCATCCAATGTTTCCGCCCCTTCTAATTGAAGCAAAACTGGAAAAATATATTGTAATAGGCCTGCTTCTTTTAATAAATACCAGCCTTTGGAAGGCTTGTCCGTCATCATTATTTTCTGTAGCTCATCGGTAATTCTTTCCTGCGAAACTATTTTAATTCGATCTGCCATTTTTTGAATGGCTATAAAAGTTTCGGGTGTAATAGTGAAATCTAACTGAGTCGCAAAACGGATGGCGCGCATCATACGCAAGGGATCATCGTCAAAAGTTTGCTCTGGTGCCAGTGGTGTTCTTAGTATTTTATTTTCTAAATCTTTGACTCCTCCGAAAGGATCAATCAAAGTGCCAAAGTTGTTTTCACTTAATTCCACCGCCAACGCATTGATGGTAAAATCTCTTCTGTTTTGATCGTCTTCGATGCTACCAGGACTCACTTGTGGCTTTCTACTGTCTTTGGAATAACTTTCTTTTCTAGCCCCTACAAATTCAATTTCAATGCTATCCAATTTCACCTGTGCTGTGCCAAATGTTTTAAACAAAGACACCGGGGGTCTTGGTTTAAATTGATTGGCAAATGCAGTAGCTAGTTCCAATCCATCCCCTAAGCAAACAATATCGATGTCCTTGGTAGGTCGATCCAATATTTTATCACGTACAAAGCCCCCCACTGCAAAAGCAGGAATTCCCATTTTAGTTGCTTCTTGGGCAACTACATCAAACAGGGCTTGTTCTGAGGCGGTGAATTTTATTTGCATCTGCACAAAAGTACTAATGTTGTAGCACTTGTAATAAAGGACTAGTCAATTCTTGAATTTGGATAGAATGCGCACAATTAAAATGCGTCAAAGGACATTTCTTTTTACCATGCAGGCCACATGGTCGGCAAGCCAAATTTTCTTGGGTTTGCACGATAAATGACTGATCAGATAAGGGCCCATAACCAAAAGCAGGAATGGTTGAACAATAAATCGCTACCACTGGCGCATTCATGGCCGAAGCAAAATGCATAGGGGCAGAATCGTTCACATAATTTAAAACTGCCTTTGCTTGCAAGGCTGCGGAAGCCAAAAATCCAATTTCTCCTGCAAGATTGATCAATTTTTTGTTGGCAGTTTTCATCATTTTCTCTCCAATGATTCTATCTCCTGCACCCCCTAATATATAAATGGGGCCATCAAAAGGAAGGGCTTGTAAAAACTTTACCCAAGCAGAAAGTGGATATTGCTTGGTATACCAGACAGAAGCAGGTGCAATACAAACATAAGGTTGGTCTTGATATTTTTTTACTTGCTCATCATCTTTTGTTGTGGGATATAATTTTGGATTGGCTAATACAACAGGGCCAAGCACTTGAATCAATTGATGGTTTCTATTGATTTCATGCATCCCCACTTCAATTTCCAAATGTTTGATCGCATGCGTAAATAAAAATGAAAAAGGATTTTTATTAAAGCCAATTTTAAATTTTGCTTTGGAAAGCGCCGTCCACAATCCAGTGGCTGCAAAACGTTGCACATTCACTACTGCATCATACTGCGCTTTTCTAATTTGAAATAAAATTTTCAACCAATGCAGGTATTTCTGCTTTTTTTTATTCCAAATAATTAATTCATGAATAAAAGGATGCTCATTAAATAAAGATTCATTGCCCTGACGAACCAATACATCAATGGCTGCCATTGGATATTGCGCATGCAAGGATTCAAGTAAGGAAGTGGCTAATACTACATCTCCTATAAAAGCAGTTTGTATGACTAAGATTTTTCGCATCTAACAATTAAGGTCTAATAATGATAAGATTGCCCTCTTGGTCCCATTTGACAATAGAAGATGGTTGGGCTAATTCGGTTTCGTCTTGTCTGTGCTTGACCACATAATCTACCCCTTCAATAATGTCTAAAGAAATATCTCTAAAACACATAGGGGTTGGATAACCCGATAAATTGGCGGAAGTACTTACAATGGGTTTACCCAATTGTTTAATGATGGTTTTACAAAAAACATCCTTGGTAATTCTAATAGCCACAGAGGCATCTGCAGCGATTAAGTTTTTGGCCAAATTTTTTGCTTTTTGATAAATCACTGTAGTGGGTTTGTGAATGCCTTTGATGTAATCAAATACCTGTAGCTGTGCAACTTCCACATAATTTAAAATGGATTGCTCTTCTTCTACTAAAACAATCATGGCCTTGGTATCTGTTCTTTTTTTTAAGGCAAATATTTTTGCCACTGCGGCTTCATTGGTGGCATCACAGCCAATGCCCCAGACGGTATCCGTTGGATAAAGAATGATTGCTCCTTTTTGAAGGGCCGCCAAACAAGCTTGTAAGTCTTCTTCGTAAACAAACATGTTGCAAATTAAACAATACTTATAAATAAACGAGCTTCATTATTGTGTATAAGAAACTGCAAGTATTTATGCCCTAGTTTGTAATTTTGTTCAAAATAAGCACATGGAATTAAAAAATAAGATTGAAGCGGCCTGGGCCGATCGTAATTTATTAAAAGACGAAGCCTATAGCAATGCTTTACGCGCAGTGATTGAGGAAGTAGACAAAGGCCGTTTAAGAGTCGCTGAACCAAAAGACAATGCATGGGTAGTGAATGAATGGGTAAAGCAAGCCATTTTATTGTACTTCGCTATTCAGCCCATGCAAACCTGGGAATTAGCGCCCTTTGAATTTCATGATAAGATGTTGTTAAAATCTAATTATGCCGCTTTAGGCGTAAGAGCAGTGCCTCATGCTGTGGCAAGATATGGCGCTTATTTAGCAAAGAATGTGGTGCTAATGCCAAGCTATGTGAATATTGGTGCCTTTGTTGATGAAGGCACGATGGTAGATACCTGGGCTACTGTGGGAAGTTGTGCGCAAATTGGGAAAGGGGTGCATTTGAGTGGAGGGGTAGGTATTGGGGGTGTTTTGGAACCCTTACAAGCTAGCCCTGTAGTGATAGAAGATGGCTGTTTTATTGGCAGCAGATGTATTGTCGTAGAAGGGGTGCATGTGGAAAAAGAAGCTGTATTAGGGGCCAATGTAGTCTTAACTCAAAGCACTAAAATTATAGATGTAAGTGGCCCAACACCCATTGAATACAAGGGCCGTGTACCCGCTAGAAGTGTGGTGATTCCGGGCTCCTATAGAAAATCCTTCCCTGCAGGCGATTATCAAGTAAGCTGTGCATTAATCATTGGTCAAAGAAAACCAAGCACCGATTTAAAGACCAGCTTGAATGATGCTTTACGCGATTTTAATGTGGCGGTGTAAATTCCTTTAAAAAATTTGGGGTGACCAGAACGAATTCCAATCACCCCGATTATCCTTCCCCCAAAGGATAATTATGTTTAAGCATTTTAATATTTTTATTAAACGTTCTATATATTTAATAAATTATTAATATGTAAATTTTGATTTATAATACAAATATTTATACTTACTTCTACTTATTCCAAACGAATAACAATCTTTCTAGAGAATTTTCTTATTACTAATTAATTATTATACAATTAATTACATATTTATAATATATTAAATATCAAAAAACACATAAGAAATAAACCTATTGTTTAAATTTTCATACATTTGAATATGCGATTTAAACAATCTTTAGTTTTTTTATTATTTATAATTAGTAGCATAAATGCCAATGCTGCTAATACATTAGATCATTACCCATTCCAAAAACAAGACATTGCCCTTTTAGACCTGCTCTATAAAGACAGTGTCAATTCCCTAAGCATTCAACTTAATTCGAGTATATATCAATTTGGCTTAGACAATAAGGAATTTAGAAATATAGCCCTATTCAAACAAAAGCAAGAAATATGGCTACAGCCCCTAGGTACGGGAAAGCTATTTAAAGTAAATAAAACCAATAATGGCTATGACCTGTTAAGGCTAGATTCCACCATTCATTCTGGGGTGAATTTTAATTCTGTTAGTTTTAACTTACATGATACCCTGTTTCAATATGGGGGCTCTGGATTTTGGACCATTCGAGGCATCATTACCTATTTTAGCAAGAGTTCCCATGAATGGGAGCTCTATCCAAGTCACCAATCGGTGAATGGGTATGAAGGACTATCCAATTATGCTTTTTACCATCTTGATACCAATGCCAATAAATTATATAGTACTGGCATAGTTGTATTAAAGGACCCTCCTTTTGATTTAGGTTTCAATGTAGTGGATAGTGTTTGTGCTTTCAATTTTGAAACTAAAAATTGGACCAAATTAGGCCCCATCAATCCCGAGTTTAAAAAAATGATTGACAGAGATAATTTTTACACCTTACACCTTGGGAAATTATTTTTATTTAGAAGATTTTTTGACTGGCATTGGGTAGATTTTGAAAACAATTTATATGGAAATTTAAAAATAGAAAAGAATTCAGAAGCCAAGCAAAAATGGCTGAATTTATACAATACAAAATCTACTTACCAAGATCTACAATTTAACTTAGGCAATACTTGCTACCTGATTAAATTGGATCCAGATTTAAATACCAGTTTTGCTAGTTTTACAATAAGTAAAGATGATATTGATTTAACCGAGGCCGACTATATTTATAAAAAAAATAATTTTATTGTTGCTTTTTATTATAATACATTGGTGCCTTTTTTTACACCCAATGTATATATTTTAATCATTGTTTCCTTTTTTATTTTCTTTGTCTTATATCGTCAAAGAAAGAAAAGAGTGCCCAAGGAAGTGAATGCTATATTGAATTATAATTTCATTAATTCACTAACTATTATTGAAAAAGAATTGGTGCAAGTATTGTATCAGCAACAATTAAAAGGGGAAGAAATTTCACCAAAATTGATCAATAAAATTCTTGGGGTACAACAAAAAGATACCTTAACACAGAACAAAAGTAGAAGCGACCATTTCTTGAAAATAAATCAGAAATATAAACTGGCCACCCAACAGGATTTACCGCTTATTGTTAAAAGCCGAGATAGTCTGGACAAAAGACAATATAATTATGGGTTGGAAACAAGGTACCTTCAAGAATTGGGTAAGCATTTCAAAAGCTAAACCACTAGTAGGCTACAACCCCTTCTTTCACTGGCATCCACCCTGCCAATGACCTTAAAATTACCATCGGCAAAAACTTCTCCCAAGTCCTCTGTGGCAATAAAACTGCAGCTGTAAATATTGGCTAAGTCGATCAGATGCAATACGCCCCTGCCAGTTTCTTTCAATGCCAATGGATCTTCTTCATCCGCCACCAAAACCTTCATCCAAGGCGGACATTTAAATAGGCCATCTTTAAGTGCATAAGCCTGACTAAGTAATTCAGTCATCCCATATTCTGATTGTATATTATTCGTGCCTAAATTATTGGATAAAACTTTGTGCAATTCCTCCCTAGTCAATTCTGTTTTTCTTCCTTTCATTCCCCCTGTTTCCACTACCGTGGTATGTATTAATTTTTGTGGAAATGCTTTGGCAAAATCTGTCAAGGCAAAGCTTACCCCAATTAGCCAAACGGATTGCTTTGCTGCTTCTAATTTTTTTAGGGTGGCGTCCAATTTTTTAAAATCATCTAAATAAAACCCACTGTCTGGATGTTTGGAGGTTTGAATTAAATGATTGACCATGTAAACTAAGGAAGAATGTTTACGCTCCAAATAAGAAGGCAACAAACCAAGTATACAATAATCACTAGGGGATCCATAAAATAAATTAAAACAATTCAAAAAGCTTTGCTCATACAAATGAATGTCTTGCACCCAATGCCTGCTCACCACATCTTGGGTGGTACCACTACTTTCAAATAAATTGCTTGGTTTAGGTCCAATGCGTATTTCTTGCGTTTTATAAAAAGAGATGGGTAAAAATGGAATAGAACTTAAGTCCTGAGCATCACTTTTGTTTAGGTTAACCCATTGTTGATATACTTCATTCTGCTTCGCCTGCCACTGAAATATAATTTTAGCAACCCCAAAAAAATCTTCCTTGGGCAAAGTCCATAAATCCTGTGGGTTAATAGGGGGCTGAATCACATTTAATTATTTATACATTGCAAAAGTATTCAATATCTAGTCATAAAAAGCAGTTCTATTGGATAGGGTCAAATAATCCCATAAAGTAGTATCTTGCATTAGACAATTTTAAACAAAATTTATGGCAAAATCTACCGTTAAAAAACCAGCCGCAAAAGCAAAAAAAGAATTGATTAATGCCAATGCTTATCAATTTTTATCTAACTATATCAACAATCCATCTCCAGTAGGTTTTGAAACCAGTGGCCAAAAAATTTGGTTGGACTATCTTACTAAATATGTAGATACCACTTTCACTGATCCTTATGGAACAGCTGTTGGGGTAATTAACCCCACTGCGCCTTTTAAAGTAGTTATTGAAGCGCATGCAGATGAAATTAGCTGGTTTGTGAATTACATTAATGAACAAGGCTTAATTCATTTAAAAAGAAATGGTGGTGTTGACCATCAAATTGCCCCTTCGATGCGTGTTTGGATTCATGGCAAAAAAGGTCCGGTGAAAGCAGTATTTGGATGGCCTGCCATTCATACCCGCTTAAGCAATCCAGAACAAAAAGAACCTCAACCAAAAGTGGACAATCTAACCTTGGATTGTGGTGCAAGATCAAAAAAGGAAGTGGAAGCCTTAGGTATTCATGTTGGTGCAGTGGTAACTTATCAAGAAGGTATTGACGAACTAGCACATGATTTTATTATTGGCCGTGCTTTTGATAACCGTGTAGGTGGATTTATGATTGCTGAAGTTGCCCGGATGTTAAAAGAAAATAAAAAGAAATTACCTTATGGCTTGTACATTGTCAATGCAGTGCAGGAAGAAATTGGTTTAAGAGGTGCTGAGATGATCGCTAGAAGAATCAAACCCAATATCGCCATCATCACCGATGTGACCCATGATACACATACCCCAATGATCAACAAAGCCATTGAAGGGGATATCCAATGTGGCAAAGGCCCTTCCTTAGCCTATGCGCCAGCGATACATAATAAACTATTGGCCATTGTGGAAGACATAGCTAAAGCAAAAAAGATTCCTGTACAATTTAGAACCCTAAGCAGAAGCACGGGAACCGATACTGATAGTTTTGCTTATGCCAATGATGGTTGTCCTTCTGTCTTAATATCCATTCCATTAAGATACATGCATACCACCGTTGAAATGATTCATAAAAAAGACATTGTAGATACTATTCAATTGATGTATGAAACTTTGTTGGTACTTTCTCCAAAGACCAATTTAAGCTACCTATAATGACTAAGCCCATCATTACGATTGCCATCATTGATTTGTATGATGGAACTACGAATGTGGGTATGGATTGCATTATCAATATTATAAATAATTGGGGGGTTAAAAGAAATTTTACCATTGAGCCTACTATTTTTAAATTAAGGGAGTCTAATGAAATTCCAGACCACCAATTTGATATTTATATTTCTTCTGGCGGACCAGGCTCTCCCTTAGATTCTATAAATTCAAGTTGGGACAATTTATACATTCAATGGTTGGAAAAAATGTTGGAATTGAACAAGCCTGTTTTTTTAATTTGTCATAGTTTTCAAATGGCTTGCAGGCATTTTAATTTAGGTAGCATCGGATTAAGAAAGTCTCGACAAATTGGGGTTTTGCCTGTGCACCCTTTATGTGCCGATCCTATTTTTGAAGGATTGGACGACCCTTTCTATGCATTAGAAAGTAGGGCCTATCAAATTGTAGCCCCTAATGACGAAGCGATAACAAAAATGGGTGCTACCATTATTGCACTTGAAAAAATTAGACCTCAGGTTCCTTTAGAAAGAGCCATTATGGCCATACGATTTAATGAAAATATGATTGGTGTGCAATTTCATCCAGAAGGGGAATACCATATTTTATTAGATTATTTCAAAGAAGAAAAAATTAAGAACGCTATTTTAGAAGAATTTGGAATAGAGAAATGGGATAGAATGATTGAACACTTAAATGACCCTGCAAAAATTAAGTCCACCTTTCACGCCATCATTCCTAATTTTTTAGACAAGGCTTTAAAAGCAAAATCATAAATTATATATATGATTGCTTCTATTAGACAAAAATTTAACGCTGCATTTACAGAAGAAGCTTACCAAAAATATTTGGCCTTCATAAATACACCCTTCCCTGGCGCATTAGATTTCAGTGTAGCTGAAACCCCTATTTTTATTAACAAAGATTTTACTGAAAAACTACTTTCTACAGGCGACTACGTGAATCAAGTAATTCAATCCAAAAGTTTTAAGTCCATTACTGAGCCCTCCTTAAAAAATGTTCCCCTTTTTCCTAAAGAGTCTGCTTTACCACAATGTATTGTAATGGATTTCGCCATTGCAATGAATGAGCATAATGAATTAGTGCCTGCTTTAATTGAACTTCAAGGCTTTCCTTCCTTATTTGCCTATGAAATTTTACAAGATGAATGTTTACGCAAAACTTATACAATTCCTGAAGGCTATAGCCCTTATTTAAATGGCTATACTAAAGAAAAGTACTTGCTTCATTTAGAAACTATTTTGAATGGAGATACATTAATTGATCCTAAAAAAAATCCCAATAAGCATACCGTACTATTAGAAATACTACCCCACCAACAAAAAACAAGGATAGATTTTTACTGCACAGAAAAGTATTTCAATATTCCTATTGTTTGTATTACTGAAATTTTTGTAGAAGAGAAACAATTATTCTATGAAAGAGCATGTGAGAAAATTAAAATAGATAGAATTTATAATAGAATTGTACTTGACGAATTAAAAAATCAAACTAAAGAGATACAAGACAAAGGCGCTTTACTTTGGTCTGATTTAGATATTGAATGGGTAAGCCACCCACATCATTTTTTTAGAATTAGTAAGTTCTTACTTCCTTTTTTAAAGCATACCTATATTCCTAAGGCGCAATTTCTAGACCAATTAACATCTATACCTACTGCATTAGATAAATATATATTAAAGCCCCTATTCTCATTTGCAGGCCAAGGCGTTATTATTGATATTAGCGCTGATGATATTTCAAACATAAAAGACCCTTCAAGCTGGATACTACAAGAAAAAGTAGAATATGCAAATTGTATTAAAACGCCCACAGGTCCTGCCAAGGCTGAATTAAGGCTGTTTTATTTCTGGGACGAAAGCAAACAACAATATATAGCCACTATGAACCTTGCTCGATTAAGTAAAGGGAAAATGATTGGGGTTGATTATAATAAAAATAAACAATGGGTGGGCGGTAGCCTTGCTTATTTTGAAAAACATTAGTTTTGCGCTAAAATGTTAATTATGGATTATACTAAAAAGGGCGGCTTCTTTATTTATCCCCTCTTATTTCTTGTATTTAGTTTTAGTTTAATAAGTCAAAATATATTGGCTCAAGATGCTGGAGAAATTCAGGTTTATGGTTCTGCAACTACACCTAAGTATACTACCATCATTGAGCTACACTCCAATTATACTTTTAAAGGGCCAAAATCTAATGAAAAATACCATCCATTATTAGAGACCATTGAAATCACATCTGGACTCAGTAAAGATTTTGAACTTGGTTTTTATATATTTACCTATAATAATAATGGCAAATTACAATATACAGGTTCTCATATTAGACCAAGAGTGAAAGCACCTGATAGCTGGAATTGGCCCTTAGGTGTAAGCTTATCTACTGAAATTGGTTTTGACAAAGACCCTTTCACCAATGAAAAAGATTGGGGCGCAGAAATTAGACCCATCTTTGATAAAACGATAGGTGATCATTATTGGTCATTTAATCCTAGTCTTGGTGTTTCTTTTACGAATAATGAAGTGCTGTTTGAACCTAATTTGAAATATGCTTATGCAAGCTCTAAAAAAGCAAGTATTGGTTTTGAATATTTTGGAAATACAGGAAAACTTTTAAGTCCCTATAAGTTACCTAATCAGGAACATCAATTATACGCAGTGGTAGACCTTTATTTACATCCACTCTATGAATTTAATTTTGGTATTGGTAAAGGACTCACAGAAAGCGCTAATGGATTAAATGTAAAATGTTTTGTGGGCAGAAGAATTAATTGGAAACATAAATAAACTAATCTCTCAATAAATAGATAAAAAAAATCATCACCCACTAGCGCATTTTTTAATTCGTCTTAAAAAATGAAATAATAGATGATGATTTCAAAAGCTTATTTACTTCTTATTTGCAACAAGCCCCGTCTTTGCAACATTTAGCATCCTTCTTGCAACATCCCATTTCTTTGCCATCTTTTGACATGCCTTTTTTACAAGTTACGCCCTCTGTACAACAACTAGCACCTGGTTTGCAACAGCTAGCGTTCTCTGCCACAGCAGTTTTTCCAGCTCTATCATATTGGCAACACTCATCTAATTTACCATAAGCCTCAGCAGTAGCTACTTTATGCTCGGTATCATAACCAGCAGCGGCCACTGCGTCTTCTATTTTATCGGTAGATGTTTTAGACGCATCAAAACTTACTTTCAAAACTTTAGCCACCTTATCCCAGTCTGCACTTACTGCACCTGCTTGTTTAGCTGCTTTTTCAATATGCCCTTTACACATACCACAATTACCTGCTACTTTAATTTTAGTAGAAGTTTGCGCTTGTAAAGCAAAACTAGAAATCAAAATAAAACCCATTAATAATATAAAATTTTTCATAATCTTTTTTTTAAATATAATTTTGTAACCTATTTCTTAAGTATACGCATATGCTGTATACATTTTTAAATTGCTTTATTCCTATAAATAATGCAATCTAGCCTCTAGATCAAAATCAAATTAAATAAACGCAGATGAACTCGTAGATAGGTGGCCCCGTATTGACCAAGGACTGATGAGCAAAAATTGGCTTGCTATTAAGTACAATAGAACTACCCTTTTGAATAGCAAGCATTTCATACGTAGCATTAAGACTTAATTTCTTAACAATATTATTGGTGCTTGTTTGAGCCTGATGATTGTCCTGTGATTTTAAATACACTGTTTTTTCAGAACAGCATAAATCCTTTTTTGTAGGCTTGCCGCATTTGCAAGTCTTTACCTTTCCTGCACATAAATGGGTAGAAGCTGTTGCACCTATACTCGCAACAGAATACAATAAAACTAAAAGTATCGTAATTACCCTTTTCATTACCCCAAAGGTACAGCCTTATTTGAAGACCCCATAAAATAGCTGTTAAAAAAAAGGCAATTCTAGTCATTTTGTAGAATGACTAATGTCATCTTAATTGATAAAATTCCACCAAATACCCACCCTAAACCAAGTGCCGGTGCCTGGGTAATTTCTAGCAGTAAAATTATAACTACTACCTAAAGCACTACTAGTACTTATTAATGTGTTTAAATTCTCTAAACGTACATAGGCTTTAAAGCGTTTAATCAATAAGTTTAAATAGGCATTGGCAGTGGGCCTATTGTGCAAAGTATAGTCATTCTGCACATAAAACTGTCCAGTCAAAGGCATATAATCATCGGCCTTATAATCGGTATGATAAATAAACTCCAATCCAGTGGACAAAAATAGATTCTTATAAAAATTACCTTCAAAAGCCAGCCTTTGTCTGGTCAATAGCATAGGCAGATGAATAGGTGCAGCAGGATCTACTGTTTGAAAATTCAATTCATTGTACCAGTTCCAATAAGTACTGATTTTAAACTTATTGCTGGCTTGTATGCGCAAATAACTAAATGCTGGGCTGTACACAGCAGGCTGCAATGCCGCTGAAAAATAATTAAAATTATTAATGAGCTCATAATTAGCAGATAGGTTCCAGCCTGTTTTTCGATTCCCTGTTTCTCCGCTCATTTTAATTATATTTTCCTTTTGACTATTACTTAAAGAGGACATAGGAAATTGAGTGAGTCCTAAATAATTGGCGGAAGGGGTTCTATTGCTATTTTGAAAGGAGAGTTTTAAATAATTACCATTAGTAGAAAGTAACCTAGACAAAGAAAATTGTGCATCATAGTCTCCTGCATGGTATCCATTTAAAAATAATTTCCCAGCAGCAAGTAAATCCCAAAATTGATTTCTTGTTTTATTTTTATATACACCAAAGGCATAAATATCATAATTGTTCCAGGCTTTTTGATTGGCCAGTGTGGTACTTATATTGGAATAGCCCTGTCCTAATTGCAAAAATTGATTGGCATTGTTTTTTTGCGGGTAACTAATAACGCTAAATTCATTGGTCAAGACAGACCATGCGTCTGCAAATTTAACTTTATCATTAGTGCCAATATCGTATTTGAAATATTGAAGATAACTGGCAGCATTGGGTGCATTGTCTGCAAAAGAATATTCACTGGATTCATATTTAATTTCATTTTGAAACCTAATTCTTGGATAAAACAAATGAATCACTATGGTGTCTTTAACAACAGAATCCTTTTGACCAAGATCATAAGATTGACGCCACAATAAGGTATTACTCTTATATATATTTCCCGTTGCAATAGCGGTATTGAATGGATTAGAAAATGCTACCCCACTCACCCCCAACCTAGTTTCTAATTCATAAGGATTGTTTAATGACAAGCTATCCAACAAGGAAGCTTTGACCAAACCACCATTTTCAGAAGAGGCAGCTTTGTTGTTGAGCATCACCCAAAAAGATTCATATCGTTTTCGTTTAGATTGATAATGTGCAGTGATGCGCATATTATTCAAATTCGCATTTTGATTTTTTACATTCCCAGGAGAATTACTGAATCTATAGTCAAAAGAAAAATTAAGTTGCTGCTTATTGTTTTGCGTATGCTTTACTTCAATCAACTGTTCTCCTTTACCACCTAATAAATAACCAAATTCAGTATAAGGACGCGTGGTTTGATAAAAAGGGGTGCCTTCTAGGGTATAAAAATAACGATCATAGGCATGAAAGCCTGCATCAAAACCTCCCTTTTGTATGGGTTCGAACAAATAAGATTTAGTCGCAGTGCCTAAATTGCCTAAATGATACGTCGTATAAGGCAATGGGTAATGCACAAAGAAATCGTTGATGCTTGAATCTAGTTTTAATGCCTCATTGCTATTATACAATTTGTAAAAAAGCGTAATGGAATCGGCATTTTGGTCTCTCTTTTGCAAGGAATCAGTTGACTTACCCGAACTGGACCCCATGCTATTAAACCCTCCTGGCTTGCCAAAACCTGCTGGCTTTTGCGCAGTCAATTCCAACTGAATCAAAGTCAAAAAAACAAACCCAAATAAAAATGTTTTAAAAAAAGACATGCCTTGTTTTTTATGCAATTTCTTTTAGCAGTGCGCTAAAAATGAGGGTCAACTTTGGTTCTGCTGCATGTGCTGCTGCCAAAACTTCTTCGTGGGTAATGACATTATTATCCTCTCTAATCCCTAAATCGGTCACAACACTCATGGCAAATACTTTCATACCACAATGCACTGCAGCTATGTTTTCTTGAACGGTACTCATGCCCACCACGTCTCCCCCTACATTTTTAATTAATTTATATTCTGCCTTGGTTTCAAAGGTAGGACCGGTCACCCCTACATAAACACCTTCTTGCAATATAATATTATGAGCAATAGCAATTTTTTTTGCTTTTTCAATAAAGTCATAAGCATAAGGCTCACTCATGTCAGGAAAACGCGTACCTAAAGCTTCTTCATTTTTCCCAATCAATGGGTTGATGGTAAACAAACTAATATGATCTTTAATAATCATCAAATCCCCTACTTTAAAATTAGGATGCACTCCACCTGCCGCATTGGATAGCAATAAATTTTGAACACCTAACAAACGCAGTACACGAATTGGATAAACTACTTCTGCAGCACTGTATCCTTCATAAAAATGAAAACGTCCTTCCATCACCCAAACCTTCTTCCCATTCAAAGTTCCTAAAATCAATCTGCCTTTATGGCCCTCTACGGTACTCACTGGAAAATGAGGAATTTCACTATAGTTAATGGAAAAATCTATCTGAATTTCTTTGGACAAATTGCCTAACCCACTTCCTAAGATAATAGCGGTATTTGCTGATGAATCAATCTTAGATTTTATGAAATTTACCGTCTGCTCTAATTCTGTCATTAAGGGCGTAGCCATAGATGCTTTATTTTAGCCACAAATATAACAAGAGCAAGGGATTATAAGGCAAGATTCTAGGCCTTGGCCGCCCCAGTATCATGTTTTAACACCCAATAGGCTATAAACGCACTTAAAAGCATAAAAAAGGCACCTAATAAAAATGCTGCGCCAGGGAAATAAATATGATTCGGATCGTTCTTTATTGAAAAATAAGAGGTTAGCCCAATCATCATAGGTGGTCCTATAATGGAAGTTAAACTTTGCAGTCCAGTTAAGGAACCTTGCAATTCTCCTTGTTCATTTTTAGGAACATGGATAGAAATAATGGCTTGTAATGCTGGTCCAGAAATGCCTCCTAAACAATAAGGAATTAAAAATAAAAACATCATCCAAGTTTGAGAAGCAAAGGCAAATAAAATTAAACCAATGGCATATAAGGTAATACCATAGTATACACTTTTTTCATTGCCTAGTTTTGGATTGACCACTCTAATTAATAAGCCTTGCACTAGCCCTACCAATAAACCAATAACCCCTAAAGAAATGCCTATCATTTTAGGGGTCCAGCCAAATTTACTAATATTGGCAAAACTCCAATTGCTTTGAACTGAATGCGAAGCCATGTAGATAAACAATAAAGAAATAATCAATCCAAAAACTGCAGGGTATTTATTTAAATTTTTTAAAGAGCCGATGGGGTTGGCTCTTTTGATGTCAAAGGGTCTTCTATGTTCCTTGTCTAAAGATTCTGGTAAAATAAAATAACCATACAGGGCGTTGATTAAAGCCAAGCCAGCTGCCACGAAGAAAGGAATTCTTGGGCCAATCTCTCCCAGCAATCCACCTAACAATGGGCCAATGATAAAACCAATGCCAAAGGCGGCACCAATCATTCCAAAATTTTTGGCTCTGGTTTTTTCATCACTAATATCGGCCATATAAGCAGCCGCAGTGGTGATACTTGAACCAGTAATTCCTGAAAAAACACGAGCAACAAATAACCATCCAATGGTAGGCGCAAAGGCTAAAAAAATATAGTCTATACCAAAACCCAATAAAGAAAAAAGTAAAATGGGACGTCTTCCATAATGATCACTCAAGCTACCAAGTATGGGTGCAAATATGAATTGCATGGCCGCATAAATAAAAGTCATGTACATGGCTGGTTTTGCAATAGCACTAATGTCTGACCTATCTGTAATATGCATTAAATGTTGTAACAACTGAGGCACCACCGGAATAATGATTCCAAGCCCAATGATATCCAATAAAATAGTTGCAAAAATGAAACCGACTGCCGCTTGTTTGTTACTAGCCATTGTATAATAAAGATTTTAATGAATCTATCTTTCAAATATACAAGTCCTAGCCTATATTTCAAAAAGGAGCAGCAAAAGAGTTCAAGTTGTTAGTTTCTATGTTGCCCAATAATTATCTTAGCCTTCATTTCTAAATACAATCACCCCATCAAAAATATCAATCAATACTTTTTTAGTTTTATCAATTTCCCCACTTAAAATCTTCTTACTAAATTCATTCACCACCATTTTTTGAATGAGTCGTTTCAAAGGCCTAGCGCCTAACTGCATGTCAAAACCTTGGTCAGATAGATATTCCACTAAATAATCGCTAAATGCTAATTCAATTCCATTCTCCGCCACCAATGATTTTAAATTATTCAATTGAATTTTTACAATCGCCGACATTTGTTTTTGTAGTAATGGAGAGAACATAATAATTTCATCTACTCTATTTAAAAATTCGGGTCGTATGGTTTGTTTTAATAAAGCCATTACCTCCACCTTCGACTGTTCAATTTTTTGTTCCAGATTTTTTTCTGTCACGCCCTCAAAGGCTTCTTGAATTAAATGACTACCCATATTACTGGTCATAATAATAATGGTATTTTTAAAATTCACCGTTCTTCCTTTATTATCTGTCAAATGCCCATCATCTAATACTTGTAATAAAATATTCCAAACATCGGGATGCGCTTTTTCAATCTCATCCAATAAAACTACACTATAAGGCTTACGTCTTACCGACTCTGTTAATTGTCCGCCTTCGTCATAACCTACATAACCCGGAGGCGCTCCTACTAAACGAGATACAGAATGCTTTTCCTGATACTCACTCATGTCAATGCGTGTCATCATGGAATCATCATCAAATAAATAATTCGCCAAGGCCTTGGCTAGCTCTGTCTTACCCACACCAGTGGTGCCTAAGAAAATGAAGGACCCAATAGGTTTTTTAGGATCTTGTAAACCCGCTCTACTTCTTCTTATCGCATCGGATACAGCAGTAATGGCCTCTTCTTGCCCTACCACTCTTTTATGTAACTCTTCTTCTAAGTGCAATAATTTTTCTCTTTCAGATTGTAGCATTTTATGTACAGGAATGCCCGTGGCCTTCGCCACATTCTCTGCAATATCTTCCGCATCTACTTCTTCCTTCATTAATCTTTTACCATTGGTGCCAATCTCTTGCAAGAGTTTACTAAACTCAAGTAAATTGGTTTCTTGCTCTTTTACTTTACCATATCTTATCTCGGCCACTTTACCATAGTCACCATTACGCTCCGCTACTTCTGCTTCTTGTTTTAATTTTTCAATCTCCGCCTTTGTGTTTTGTACTTTATCTACCATTTCTTTTTCTTCAGCCCATTTTGCTTTTAAAGTATCTTGCTGAACAGTTAAATTACTTATTTCAATATTTAAGGCTTTTAATTGATCCGGATTGTTTTCTCTTTTAATCGCTTCTCTTTCAATTTCAAGCTGTCTAATTTGTCTAATTAAAGTATCTAACTCTTCGGGCATTGAATTCATCTCTAATCTTAACTTGGCTGCACTTTCATCAATTAAATCAATGGCCTTGTCTGGTAAGAAACGATCGGTAATATACCTGCTCGATAATTCTACGGCTGCAATAATGGCTTCATCTTTAATTCTTACATGATGATGGGTTTCATATCTTTCTTTCAAACCTCTTAAAATAGAAATTGCATCTTCTTTATTAGGTTCATCTATTATTACTTTTTGAAAACGACGCTCTAAGGCCTTGTCCTTTTCAAAAAACTTTTGATACTCATTCAAAGTAGTAGCACCTATGGCTCTTAATTCTCCTCTGGCTAGTGCTGGTTTTAAAATATTGGCTGCATCCATCGCACCCTCTCCTCCGCCAGCGCCTACTAGGGTATGTATCTCATCAATAAATAAAATAATTTCTCCATCACTATCTGCTACTTCTTTCACCACTCCTTTTAATCTTTCTTCAAACTCTCCTTTGTACTTAGCCCCTGCAATTAATTGTCCCATGTCCAAAGCAAAAATGATTTTACTCTTTAAATTATCAGGCACATCACCATTCACAATACGCATCGCCAATCCTTCTGCAATAGCTGTCTTACCTACACCAGGTTCACCTACTAAAATGGGATTGTTCTTGCTTCTTCTTGAAAGTATATGTAAGGTTCTTCTAATTTCTTCATCACGTCCAATCACCGGATCTAATTTTCCTTTATTGGCAAGTTCATTTAAATTTTTTGCATACTTAGATAAAGACTGAAACTGTGTTTCCTGCGTAGCCGAACTCACCGTCTCCCCTTTTCTTAATTCTTTAATAGCAGTGACTAAACCTTTTTCTGTAAGCCCTTCATCTTTTAATGTTTTAGAAGCAAGATCATTCACTTGTAAAATAGCAATTAATAAATGTTCTACCGTTACAAATTCATCGCCAAAAGTTTTAAGTGCACCATTGGCTTTTAACAAAACACTATTTAAGTCTCTGCTTAAATTGGTGGCAGGCTCCCCAGTTAATTGCTTAGGCAAATTGGGTAAGAGTGCATCCACTTTTTGATTTAATAAAAGGGGATTCAAATTATTTTTCTTTAAAAGAAATTCAGTGGAGCTATCCTTGTCTGCTAAAATCGTTTTTAATAAGTGTAGGGTTTCAATGGCGGCATTCTTATTGTTATAAGCTATTTGCTGCGCGGCTTGAATGGCCTCCTGTGCTTTAATGGTATATTGACTTAAATTCATCGTAATGGTTATTTATAACAAGGTAGGCTCAAAAGCAGCGCCAATCTATGATATAAGTTATAATGGCATAAATTAGCGAGTAAAACGGCATAAAAGTCAGTTTTGACAAGGTTTTTCTGCTATTTTTACATACATAATTTTTATTTTACAAACATAGAACAAATTGCTTTGAACGAATTTACCAATACCGAATTCATTAAATCCGAAGCACTAAAAATGGGTTTTGATTTCTGTGGCATTGCGCCAGCTAAAGAGCTTACGGAAGATGCAAAGCGATTAGAAAAATGGTTGGCCAAAGGATTTCATGGAGACATGGACTACATGCAGAAAAATTTTGACTTAAGAATTGATCCACGCAAATTGGTCCCTGGTGCAAAATCGGTAATCACTTTTTTAAAAAATTATTACCCCGAAGATAATTTCATAAATGTAGCGAATAAGCAAGATGCAAATATTGCAAAATATGCTTGGGGAGAAGATTACCATGAAGTGATTAGGAATCAATTGCATGAATTACTAGATCTATGTAGAAAAAAAATTGGCTCAATAGAAGGAAGAGGCTTTGTAGATTCTGCACCAGTATTGGAAAGGTCCTGGGCGCAATTGGTGGGTGCCGGCTGGATAGGCAAAAATGGGAATTTAATTCGTCCAAAAGCAGGCTCTTTCTTTTTTATTGCCACTTTGATCGTTGACCTATCCTTACACTATGACCAGCCCATTACAAAAGATTTATGTGGCACATGCACTAAATGTATCGATGCCTGCCCTACCCAAGCTATCTTGCCCAATAAAACCATTGAAGCCAATCATTGTATTAGTTACTTTACCATTGAATTAAAAAAATCGGAAATTACAACGGATAGAAATTATAAAGATTGGGCCTTTGGTTGTGATATATGCCAGGACGTATGCCCTTGGAATAGATTTAGTAAGCCTCATGAAGAAATTAAATTCAAACCATTGAATGGTTTATTGCAAATGGATAAAACTCAATGGTTAGAGATCGAAGAAACCACCTTTAAAGCTAGATTTAAAAATTCACCTTTGTTAAGGGCTAAATTAAAAGGAATCAAAAGAAATATAGAATATTTAATGCGAGACTAAGGCATCGATTTTTGATTGATGGCCATTTGTAAATTTTGCAATTCCAATTCCATTTTCGCACCCAATACTTTATCATTCAATAGGGTTTGAAATTTTTCCCAAGGATACCATTTTACTTTTTGTTCAAAAGACCAATGGATAACATAACTGCTATCCTTTAATAAAGTCCATTCGAATTGCACCAGATAAGGTCTTTGTCCAGAGGCGACCCATTCATAACTCACTTTATTAGCTGTCTTATCTAAAAAGCGAACAGTTTGTGTGCCAATATGTGCTGTATTATTTTCCAAAACCACTTTATTTTCCTTCCAATCACTCATCCATTCATTCCAATGATTTAAATCGGAGACGAAATAAGCTATTTTTTGAGGATCAGTTTTCATTTCAATGGCCCTAGAAGCAATCACCGTGGAAGGAAACAAAAGAGAAATGCCTGTGACGAGCAAACTCAAAATAACAATACTGATGATGATAAATTTAATGAAACGCATTATTCCCATTTAAAAATTTTGAATGCAACGGCATACACCACTACAATCCAGATTAATAAAATAGAAATGTCGGGCCAAGCGGCTAAAAATCCTGTGCCTTCGAAAGATATATTGCGCATGGCATTGTTAAAATGAGTCAATGGTAGTATTCTACAAAAAGGCTGCATCCAAGTAGGGAAATTATCAATAGAAAAAAAAGTACCGGCTAATAAAAACTGAGGCAGCGTAATAAGATTGGCCAATGGTGGAATACTGCTTTCGTTTTTAGCCACCCCACTTACAATAAAACCAAAACCCATAAACAAGATTAAGGCGATAAAACTCAAGGCCATAATGCTTGCAAAAGTAACCCAGCCATTGACCAAGGTAAACTTGAAGGCAAAATGACCAATACCGATAATCACCACAGCCGTAAGCAATTGAAACAATACCCTACTTAAAGCTTCCCCTAAAATAATATACAATCTACGAATGGGTGTGGCATAAAATCTTTTTAAAACCAATTGTTGTCTTAAATTAAAAAACAAGAAAGCCACACCAAATACCCCTGCACTCAATAAGGAGAAACCCATTTGACCAGGTAAAATAAAGTCAATGGTACGATAAATACGACCAGGCACTTGCTGCACTGTATTGTTAACCACTGCAATGGTAGGTGTATTAGGAAAAATAGTTTGATTTATTTTGCCAATTACTGAATTTAAAATAGACTTCACCAACTGTATGTTCTGTGGATTGGCTGCCTCTGAGCTAGTTAGATGAATGCTGTAAGGAGCGCCTGGAATACTTGCTTTTTTAATAGAGATCATGGTCGTGATTCGACCCTTGGCTAATTCGGTTTTAATTTTCTCGGCGTCTGCCTGAATAAAATTAAGCCCTGGAATATTTTTAATGGCAGCATACACTGTATTGGTCGTATCTGACCCCTTGTCCATCACTACATTTACATTGATATTACTTCCACTACTTAAAAAGCCAAAAACTAAAATGAAAATTAAGGGGAAGGCTAAACTAAATACAACAGCCGATGGACTCCTAAAAGTTGCTCGAAGGCTAGCTTTAGTAATCGACAACATGGCTGTAATTTGACTATAAGGTCGCATAGTTTATGGATGGTTCACTACAAAGATAGGCAATCGAGCCTGAGGTTGACCCATCATTTGCTGGATGCTTTTAAGTTCTTGAAAAGTTTGCCATTGATTGGCTCCAATTTCTTCCTTGATGGCTTTTACTTTCACTGTATTCTCATAACCATTAATCAATTCTTCAATAAAGGATTTGTTTTCTGGATAAGCTTTAATGCTGTATCCTTTCATATGTGCCAATTTCGAGGCAGCTGCAATGGCTTCATTTAATGTTGCAATTTTATCGACCAATCCCACTTTTACCGCATCAGCACCAATCCATACACGGCCTTGTGCAATGGAATCTATATAAGTAACAGATTTTTTTCGACCAATGGCCACCCTTGATTTGAATAAAGCATACACACTATCTACATTGGCTTGCATAAATCTTTGCTCTGTTGCATTTAAAGTTCTTGTAGCAGAAGGCATATCGGCATATTGTGCTGTATTGACACGATCAAAAGTAATGCCCAACTTGTTTTTCATAAACATTTCTACATTGGGAATTACGGAAAACACACCAATAGACCCTGTAATGGTATTCGCATCTGCATAGATAGCATCTGCGCCGCAAGCAATATAATAACCGCCTGATGCTGCATAATTACCCATACTCACCACCACTGGTTTTTCTTTTTTTAATAAATCAATTTCTCTCCAAATGATATCACTTGCCAAAGAACTGCCTCCTGGAGAATTCACCCTCAATACCACTGCCTTGATCGACTCATCGTTTCTTAGTTTCTGCAACAACAATCGATAATCATCGCTGGCGATGGCGCCATTTTGATTTTTCCCCATTTCTATATCTCCATCTGCAAATACCACGGCTATTTTACCGCTGCCTGAACCTCTAATGGCTACTGAACCTGCATAATCTCCCACACTTACAAAAGAAATATTTTGTTCTTTTTGAACATGCAATTTTTTAGAAATCACTTTTTTAACTTGATCGTCGTACAATAAGCCATCTACTAAATTATATTTTAATGCGTCATTGGCATTTTGAATTTTGCCTTCATTGGCCAATGCCTTTAAAGCAGCTATATCTATTTTTCTTTTTTCTGACACGCCTGCTAAAAAACTATCGTACAAAGCATTGAGCCAAATTCCAGTTTGCAATTTATTGGCATCAGACATTTTTGCATACCTAAAAGGCTCCGTAGCACTTTTGAATTTACCAGCATAAAAAACTTCTGGCTTTATTTCCAATTTATCCAACAAGCCTTTTAAAAACATAGTCTCATAAGAAAAACCATTGAATTCCAATCCTCCCGAAGGATGTGTATAAATTTCATCCGCTGCACTTCCAATCCAATAGCCCTTTTGCGTAATAGTTTCACCAAAAGCAACCATAAATTTTTTGGAAGTTTTAAAATCAATCAAAGCCTTTCTAATTTCTTCAGTGCTAGCATAACCATTTGGATTTTCTTGACATTTGATATAGATGCCTTTGATGGTAGAATCGGTTTTGGCATATTTTATTAAACCAATCAATTCCGATAAGCTTGGAATTTTCCCTTTCTTCTTATTGATGATTTCAGAGAAAGGATCCGACTTGGTTTGTTCTAAATAATTCTCAGTCACATCCACCACTAAAACCGAATTAGGATCGATTGTTTTTTGTTCTTCACTAGAAAAACTTCCAGCAATGCCAAAAAGTATTAAAATACCCAAAAAACTAAAAATGATCAAGGCCAATAAAGAGGCAAAAAAGGTTTTGAAAAAAGTTTTCATGGACGTAGCTAATTGATTTGTTCTATTTCCTAAAATAGAGGCTTCTAAAATAGGGTAAGGCTGTAAAATTATGGATATTTGAGTTACTTTCAGCATCCTTCTATGAACAAAGCATACCTCTTGATAGGCGGCAATATAGGCGACCGATTGGCAAATATAAAAGAAGCCATTCAACTACTAAATGAGGCCGCAGGAACCATTGTGCAAAGCTCCGCCATTTATGAAACTGCTCCTTGGGGCAATACGCAACAGGCTCCTTTTTTAAACCAAGCCTTATTCATTTCAACCAGCCACAACGCAACGGAATTATTAAACATTCTTTTAGCTATTGAAGTTAAAATGGGCAGAATAAGAAGTATCCCCCTAGGACCAAGAATTATGGACATTGATATAATTTATTTCAATAATGAAATCATTGAAACAGCTCAATTAAGCATTCCACACCCACAGCTACATAAAAGAAATTTTGTACTTATCCCTCTTGTTGAAATTGTACCCAATTATATCCACCCTATTTTGAACAAAACTAATTCAGTCTTACTTTCCGAATGTAATGATGAAAGCCTTGTGCATAAAAAAATTAATTTTTAAGCAAGGCCCTGCCTATATTTGAAACGAAGTACGTACAAGATTATGAAGCATCATTTTATAGCTATTGAGGGAAATATTGGCGCAGGGAAAACCACCCTTTCTCAGCTATTGGCCAAACATTTCAATGCCAAATTAGTATTGGAAGAATTTGCAGAAAATCCTTTCTTAACCAAGTTCTACGAAAATCCTAAGCAGTATGCTTTTCCTTTAGAGTTGTTTTTTTTAGCAGAACGTTTTAAGCAACAACAGGAATTAATCAAACCCAAAGATTTATTTCAAGAAGTGACCGTTTCGGATTATTTATTTACCAAGTGTTTGTTGTTTGCCAAAGTAAATTTACCCGAGGAAGAATTTAGGTTATACCAAAAAATGTTTGATGTTTTTATTCAACAACTCACTCCTCCTGATATTTTAATCTACTTGCATGCGCCTGTGAATAAATTGCAATCTAATATCAAAAAAAGAAATAGAAAATTCGAACAATCTATAACGGATGAATATTTATTTAGAATTCAAGAAACCTATACCAGCTATATTAAACAACACCATATCAAAACCATCTTTATTGACGCGGTGAATGCAGACTTCTTATACAATGAAGCTCATTTTAAAGTGATCATAGATGCTTTAGAAAAAGAACTTGAAGATGGCCAACATTACTACAGTTTGCCTTAACTTTAAGCAATGGACAGTACCGCCGTTACAATCAAACAAGACCCTTTTGCTGCTTTAAAGATTAAAGAATTCAGGCATTTAATGTTGGGCCGTTTCCTATTTATCATGGGCCTCAGAATGATGGGCACTTTGGTGGGTTGGTGGATTTACGAATTGACCAGCGCTCCCTTTGCTATTGGACTCATTGGACTTGCAGAAGTGATCCCAGCTGTTTCATTGGCCTTGTATGCTGGACATGTGATTGACATTAGTGAAAAAAGAAAATTACTATTAAGAGGCGTTAGCTTATATTGGATTTGCGCCCTATTGTTATTGGCCTTATCCATCTTTAATGACAAAACAGACAGCAGCTTAAGTTTTACGAACCACAAATCATTACTGATTGCAGTTTTTATTTATTTTCTAGTTTTTTGCACAGGCATCATCCGCTCCTTCACCGGCCCAAGTTTTGGGACCATTGTGGGTAATATTATTCCAAAAGATGTATTGCAAAATGCCACCACTTGGAGCCAGGGTATTTGGTTGACTGCCTCTATATTAGGCCATTCCATTGTAGGATTCATCATTGCAGGCTATGGACATACAGGCGCTTTAATTACGGTGGTTTCGCTAGTATCCATTGGCTATCTATTTATTGCTAAAATTAAACCCCTGCCTCCGCATATTGATTTAGTAGCCAATCAAAAAACATTGGAAAGTGTCAAAGAAGGTTTGCGTTTTGTATTTAACACCAAAGAATTATTGGGTGCACTTTCTTTAGATTTATTTGCTGTACTTTTTGGAGGCGCAGTAGCCATGATCCCTGTATATGCAGTGGATATTTTAAAAGTAGGGGCCATCGGATTTGGTTGGTTGAATGCCGCTTCGGATATAGGTGCTTTTTTAATCATTTTCATCATCACTTTATTTCCCGTACATAAAACACAAGGTAAAAAATTATTATTGGCCGTGGGTGGATTTGGCTTGTGCATTATTGTATTTGCTTTATCCAAATTATTTTGGTTGTCCTTTGCAGCCTTATTATTAAGTGGCATCTTAGATGGCTTTAGTATGATTGTAAGAGGTACGATTGTACAACTCAAAACTCCCGATCATATGCGCGGCAGAGTAATGAGCGTAAATTCCATGTTCATCAATAGCAGCAATGAATTTGGACAATTCGAATCTGGTGTAGCAGCAAAATTATTGGGCGTCATTCCATCTGTGGTATTTGGAGGGGTGATGACAATTATTGTAGTTGGTACCACTTGGTTCAAAGCGCCTTCTTTAAGAAAGATGGAATACTAAAAATTACGATTAAGGCGCAGCCAACAATCCATTCATTACATCGTGTACGATGGGGCAGAACTCTACATTTTTCATAGTAATGGGAATGCGCTTAAAAAAAACATCTTCATCGGTATAAGGAAATCTTTGGCAATCACTAGGACGATGTTCGTAAATACTGCAAGCATTGTCCCCGCCTAAAAAAGGACAGGGTTTGGTATTGGCTACATAATCACCTTCCTGATCCATGGACAAATAAGTATCTATAAAAGCTGTTTCTTTGAGTCTTAAGTACTTGCTGATTCTTTTAATGTCGGGCATTTTAAACCTTGGAGAATAATTTTTGCAGCAACGGGCACAATCCAAACAGTTGATTTTCTCAAAAGCCGCTTCATGCAAATCCGGCAACTGCTTCAAGATTTTACGCTTGTCTACCCTCTTTAAAAAATTTTGAAACTTTTTAAGCGTCTCCGGAGCGGGTAATTCGTATAATTGTTCAATAGATATGGCCATAATAGTAGGCCAAATATAAACTATTTAGCCCTCATCCACAAGCTTTCCCCACCATCTGCCAATTGACCAAATAAGGTTTTGTTTTTTGTATCTTTGAATCCATTTTAAACCACCCTATTTATGTTGCAATTGAATACGAACGGCGCAGAATTTATCAAAAGACATATTGGCCCCAACGCGCAAGACACACAAAAAATGTTAGACACCATTGCTGTAAAATCGATAGACGAACTGATTGAAAAAACAGTACCTAATATTATTCGTTCAAAGAAAGCCATGCAAATTCCAGAAGGCTTATCGGAATTTGACATGTTGCAATCTTTAAAATCAATTGCAGATAAAAATATCGTAGCGACCAATTTTATTGGTCAAGGTTATTATGGAACAAAAACCCCCAGCGTAATTCTTAGAAATATTTTTGAAAACCCAGGCTGGTATACACAGTATACTCCTTACCAAGCAGAAATTGCACAAGGTAGATTAGAAAGTTTATTGAATTTTCAAACCATGGTTTGTGATTTAACAGGTATGCCTATTGCCAATGCTTCTTTGCTAGATGAAGCCACTGCCGCAGCAGAAGCCATGGCCATGATTTTTAATCATGTCAACAAAGGCGATAACGTTGCCCAGCCAAAATTATTTGTAGACAGCGCCATCTTCCCTCAAACCAAGGATGTATTGGCTACGCGCGCGAACCCTATCCATATACAAATCGTAGAAGGTGATTACAAAAACACTAAAATAGATGCAGGATTTTTTGGAGCAATTTTACAATACCCTAATAATACTGGAAGCATCGAAGATTATACAAAGTTCATTGATCAAGTGCACACCGCGGGTGGATTGGTGATTTTAGTAGCCGATATTTTAGCCCTTAGTTTATTAAAAAGCCCAGGAGAATTGAATGCAGATGTGGCAGTGGGCAATACACAACGCTTTGGTGTACCCATGGGTTTTGGTGGCCCTCATGCTGCTTATTTTGCGACCAAAGATGAATTCAAAAGAGGCATGCCAGGAAGATTGATTGGTGTGAGCGTGGATGCACAAGGTAATCGCGCATTGAGAATGGCATTACAAACCAGAGAGCAACATATTAAAAGAGAAAAAGCAACATCGAATATTTGTACCGCACAAGCCTTATTGGCTAATATGGCAGTCATGTATGCAGTATACCATGGTCCAGTGGGTATTAAAAAAATAGCGTCCGCCATTCATGGTTTAGCGCAAAGCTTAGAGGCACAATTAAAAAGTTTAGGCATCAACCAATTGAATCAATCTTATTTTGATACCCTACACTTAACTGGTGTAGATGCAGCAGCGGTGAGCAAAATAGCCTTGGCTGAAAATATTAATTTCAGGTATTTCGCTGATGGCAGTATTGGTATTACTATGGATGAAATAACATCTTCGAAAGAAGTTGCAGCCATTGTGGAAATTTTTGAAAAAGTGACTGGTAAAAAAGCCAATGGCAAAGCAAGTGAGCATGCAGCCATTCCAAAAGAATTAGTGAGAACATCTGCTTATTTACAACACCCTGTATTTAATATTCATCACAGCGAAACGCAAATGATGCGTTACATCAAGCAATTAGAGAATAAAGATTTGGCTTTAAATATGAGCATGATTAGCTTGGGAAGTTGTACCATGAAATTAAATGCAGCAACAGAAATGATTCCTGTTAGTTGGCCAGCCTTTGGTGGCTTACATCCATTTGCACCAAGCAGCCAAACCATGGGGTACCAAGAAATAGCGAAAGAATTAAGTGCCTACTTATGCGAAACTACCGGCTTTACCGCTTGTAGCTTACAGCCCAATAGTGGCGCACAAGGTGAATATGCAGGTTTGTTAACCATTCGTGCTTATCATCAACATCATGGGCAAGCACACAGAAATATTGTACTCATTCCTATTAGTGCCCATGGAACCAATCCAGCAAGTGCAGTAATGGCTGGCTTTAAAGTAATTGTAGTGGCTTGTGATGCAGCTGGAAATATAGACATGAACGATTTGAAAGAAAAAGCAATGCTACATAAAGATAATTTAGGTGGATTAATGGTGACCTATCCATCTACCCATGGTGTCTTTGAAGAAACTATTATTGATATTTGTGCTACTATCCATGAATTTGGTGGATTAGTTTACATGGATGGCGCGAACATGAATGCACAAGTAGGCTTGACTAGTCCTGGAGCCATTGGCGCCGATGTTTGTCATTTGAATTTACACAAAACATTCGCAATTCCACATGGCGGAGGCGGCCCCGGCATGGGACCAATTTGTGTGAATGATAAGCTGGCTCCTTTCTTGCCAGGCCATGTTCAAGAAAATAGTAAAATTGGTGCAGTTAGTGCAGCACCTATTGGATCCGCTAGCATTTTACTTATTAGTTATGCTTACATTAAAATGTTAGGTGCCACTGGATTGCAATTAGCCACTGCTTATGCTATTTTGAATGCCAATTACATGAAGGCGAGATTGGAAAAAAATTATACTGTATTGTATGCAGGTAAAAATGGCAGTTGCGCCCATGAATTTATCATTGACCTAAGGCCTTTTAAAGCCAGTGCTGGTATTGAAGCAGAAGATGTTGCCAAAAGATTGATTGATTATGGCTTTCATGCACCTACAGTAAGCTTTCCTGTGGCAGGCACCATTATGATTGAACCTACAGAAAGCGAGGACAAAGCAGAATTAGATCGTTTCTGCGATGCTTTACTATCCATTCATGATGAAATTACGGCCATTGAAAAAGGCTTGTCAGATAAATTAGACAACCCCTTAAAAAATGCACCGCATACACAGAAAGTAATTTGCGCCAACGATTGGACTCATACTTATTCTAGACAAGAAGCTGCTTTCCCATTGTATTATGTGCAACAAAATAAATTCTGGCCAACCGTAGCTAGAGTAAATAATACACATGGCGACAGAAACCTAGTTTGCACTTGTGAGCCTGTTGCTTCTTATGCAGAATAAATTTTAAAATGAAATCATCCTAAAAAGGAGCTACCCATCCAGTAGCTCCTTTTTTTATATAAGTTTTTGATTAACCAAAGGAGCCAGTTGAATCTTCAATTTTTTCAGAATTGATCAGAGGTTTATTATTGGCGATCACTTCATATAAGGAAATTATTTTGTCTTTATCTTTTAAAACCACATTCAGCTTTTCTAAATCCGATTCCAAAACTTTCATTTTTTTATTCTCTACTTCATACTTGTTTAAATACTCATCCACTTGCATCAATGGAATAGTGTTATTAGTATCCAAGCTAGGCGAGAGCATCTCCCCTTGACCAGTCAATACCCATAGAATGTTTAGCTCTGCATACTGATTATCTATCTTGATTAAGATGTCAGAGCCAATGGAGCCTAAATTTCTTAACTGTTTGGAAAAATACCCATTGGATAAGCCAATTCTTTTCTCAAAGGAATGGGGTGAAATGGTCCTGAATTTTAAATAGACATGAAGTCTTTCAATTGGTTTCATAAATATGTAGTTTTAATTCATCTACAATTTATTGACAATAAAATTAAATGTAAAAATACTTAGGCCTCATTTTTCAATAGCCCCAGGCCTCATTTTTTATCCAATTGCTTTTTCGCTTAACTCTAACCATCTAGTTTCTGCCGTTTCTAAAGCAAGATTCACTTTTGATAAATCCTCACTGATGGAGGTAATTAAATTATAATCCAAATTGGGTTCATTTAACTGACCCAACAAAACTTCTTTTTTCTTTTCTAAATCAGGAATGGCCTTGGTTAATGTATCTAGTTCCAACTTTTCCTTGTAAGTCATTTTCTCAGAAGCCGCCTTCTCTGTTTGTTTTTTCTCTGCAGGTGCAATGGCTGCTATTTCTTTGACTGGCAAAGCATGTGTAGTGATATCAGAACTTACAGAAGCATAGCTTTGTTTGCTTTTCTCTAAGATTCTAAATTGCGTATAATTGCCTGGATAATCTCTAATCACGCCATCTCCTTCAAAGATAAATAAGTGATCCACCAATTTATCCATAAAGTAACGATCATGCGATACCAATAAAACACAGCCAGCAAAATCTATCAAAAATTGCTCTAAGACCGCCAAGGTTGGTAAGTCTAAATCATTGGTAGGCTCATCCAATATTAAAAAATTGGGATTCTTAAACAAGATGGTTAATAATTGCAACCTTTTCTTCTCCCCACCACTCAAAGCACTTAAGTAGGTGTATTGTTTATCGGGCGTAAACAAAAATAGTTCTAAAAATTGTGCCGCACTTAAGGAACCACCGCTTGCCAATGGAAAATTCTCTGCATAGGTTTTCAAATATTCAATCACCCGCATGTCTTTTTTATACACCAAGCCTTCTTGGGAAAAATGACCAAACACAATGGTATCCCCTACATTAATTTTTCCACTATCCGGCTGTGTGATGCCTTGCAATATTTGTAAAAAAGTACTTTTTCCTACCCCGTTTTTTCCCACAATACCAATGCGCTCTCCTTTACTAAAGGTGTAATCAAAGCCTTTCAAGACCACGGTCTCTCCGTAGGACTTGTATACTTTCTTAGCTTCTATTATTTTGCCCCCAAGCCTGGTCATCTTCATATCCAATTGCAAATTGGTCTCTTCGATTTTTTGCTTGGCCCTAGCCTCTACCTCATAAAAATTATCCTGTCTGCTTTTACTCTTGGTCGTTCTTGCCTTGGGCTGCTTGCGCATCCATTCCAATTCTTTTCTAAACGTATTTTTTGCTTTATCAATGCTGGCCAATTCAGATTCTATTCGGGCGGCTTTTTTTTCTAAATAATTTTCATAATCACCTTTATAAGAATACAAATTTTCTCTTTCCAATTCCCAAATCTCATCGGTCACCGATTCTAAAAAATATCGATCATGCGAAACCAATAATAAGGTTACTTTTTCTTGTGCTAAATAATTCTCCAACCATTCAATCATATTTAAATCCAAATGATTGGTTGGCTCATCCATCAATAATAAAACATGTTTAGGCTCGAATCCAATTTGAATTAATGTTTTAGCTAAGGAAACTCGTTTACGCTGGCCCCCACTTAATTTAGAAACGGGCTGTTCTAAATGATGAATATTTAATTGTGTTAAAATGGTTTTTACCTTGGATTCAAAATCCCAAGCGCTGCGCTCTTCCATTTCCATGATAGCATCGGTAATCAAATTTTCATCCTCTGATTCCATGGCCATTTCATAATTGCTAATGGCTTTCATCACGGGGTGATCTTGATTGAATAAATTTTGTGTAATGCTGGCTGTTTCAATAAACTGAGGGTCTTGTTCAAACAAAACCAAATGAACATCTTTGTGAATTTTTGCAGTTCCAGCATCTGGTACTTCTTTTCCAGCCAAAATGCGCAAAAGCGTGGTTTTCCCTACCCCATTTCTGGCAATTAAGGCAATGCGATCACCCTCATTGATGTTAAAACTAATGCCTTTAAATAAGGGGTAAATGCCATAACTTTTGGTCAAACCTTCAACAGAAACGTAATTCATGGCGCAAAGATAAGTTGTCGTAGGGAGTATCTGTAGAATTATACTAAGAATGCCCAAAAAATAGGGTAAAAACAAGGGAAGCTTGTATTTTTGTAGCAGTAATACGCAAAAAGTAAAAAGATGAAGCATTTTGAGGTTCCTTCTGGCTATCGCAGCAATTTGATTACTGCGATTAAGCATAAAAGGAAAGAAGAAGATAAATTAAAAAAAGACTTTAGTCCCTCCCTGATTGATTTAGGGAAAGTAAAATTTTATTTGGCACGTCATTTTGGTTTTTGTTATGGGGTAGAAAATGCCATTGACATTGCCTACAAAACCATTGAAGAAAATAAAGGGAAAAGAATATTCTTGCTCAGTGAAATGATTCACAACCCACAAGTCAATGAAGACTTATTAAAAAAAGGTGTACAGTTTTTACAAGATACCAATGGCAATGAAATAATTCCTTTGTCTACTTTAAATAAAGAGGATGTGGTCATCATCCCTGCTTTTGGGACCACTTTGGAATTGGAAGCCAAGATCAATAAAATTGGAATAGAAATTCAAAAGTACAATACCACCTGTCCCTTTGTTGAAAAAGTTTGGAACCGAGGCGATCAAATTGCGAAAAAAGGATTTACCATTATCATACATGGCAAACCCAAACATGAAGAAACCAGGGCTACTTTTTCTCATGCGGCAGACAAAACACCTACCCTGATTGTCAACGACATGAAAGAAGCCATTGTCTTAGGTAAGTTTATTTTAGGGGAATTACCGCTTAGTGAGTTTAGCGTTTTTTTTAAAAACAGATTCAATAGTATTTTTGATCCAAGCATTCATTTTGAAAAAATTGGCGTCATCAATCAAACAACTCAATTGGCTTCAGACACACAGGCCATTTCTGATTATTTAAAAAATATTATTCAAAATAAATTTGGGAAAGAAAATCTAAGTCAACATTTTGCAGATACCAGAGATACCTTATGTTATGCCACCAATGACAATCAATCTGCAGTGATTGGCCTTCTAGAGCAGCCCGCCGACTTAGCCATTGTAATGGGTGGAAAAAATAGCAGCAACAGTTCCCATTTGGTGGAACTATGTGAGAATAAGTTACCCACTTATTTTATTGATGATGCCAATAAAATTATTGATGCAAAACAAATTATTCGCAACAATTGGATAACCAAGCAGTCTGAATTAGTGACTAATTTTTTACCTGATATCACCCCATTGTCCATATTAATGACCAGTGGTGCTAGCTGTCCAGATACCGTAGTGGAAGCGACGATTAAAAAAATTGTAAGTATTTATGGATTAGAAGTCGAGTTTGAAGCAGCAAGTGCACATTGGCTTTCCTAAATTGAAATTAATTCTTTGTTTGATTTATTTTTTCCAAAGCCCAAGCTAAGGCCAAGTTAAATTGCTCTTCTCTATTCATCTTTGAATTGTCCAATACGCTAGCATCTGCTGCTTGTTTCAATGGACTTCTTTCTCTAGTGGTATCTAATAAATCTCGGTGTTGCAAATTTTCTGCAATTTCTTCTTTGCTAATTGATGGGTTGGTTTTTTGTAATTCTAAAAAACGTCTTTCTACTCTAATGGCTGGTTCGGCGGTGACAAATATTTTAAGCTCCGCATTGGGGAAAACCACGGTACCAATATCTCTGCCATCCATGACAATTCCCTTTTTTTGCCCCATGGCTTGTTGCTGCGCCACAGCAAAATCTCTTACTGCACCTATGGCGGCTACTTCACTTACTTTTTGACTTACGGCCATTTCTCTAATCTCGGCTTCTACATTTTCATTGTTCAAAATCATGTCAGATTTTAAACTGGTAGCGTTATAACTAAAATTTAAAGTAATTTTTTTTAAAGCATCAACGATGGCTGCATCATCATCAAAGGCAATTTTGTTCCTTAAAAAATACAGTGCCACTGCACGGTACATGGCACCCGTGTCAATAAATACATATTCCAATTTAGCTGCTAAGGCTTTGGCTAATGTACTTTTACCACAAGAAGAATAGCCGTCAATGGCAATGATAATTTTAGTGGACATGTTAAGCAACTGAAATGGTTTCTGTTTTAGGAATATTGGCATTTCTAATGGCTATTTGCCTTACTGCATTGGAAACGACAGCCCTTAATGCATTTTTAGAGGTTTCCTCTGTTCCCACCATGGCCGGCACGCCTTCATCTCCTCCTTCTCTGATGGATTGTACCAAGGGCACTTCACCCAAAAAGGGCAAATCATATTCAGAAGCTAAATTCCTTCCACCTTCTTTACCAAATAAATAATATTTATTGTTAGGCAATTCTGCAGGAGTAAAATATGCCATGTTTTCTATTAGTCCAATCACAGGTACTTGAATATTGGCTTGTCCAAACATCGCAATGGCTTTTTTAGCATCTGCCAATGCGACTGTTTGTGGCGTTGTAACAATCACAACTCCTGTTACAGGAACAGTTTGCATGATGGTCAAATGAATATCACCTGTGCCTGGCGGCATATCAATCACTAAATAATCTAATTCTCCCCAATCCACATCAGTAATGAATTGTCTGATGGCACTCGAAGCCATTGGACCTCTCCAAACCACGGCATCTTTTTCATCTACCAACAAACCTATGCTCATCAATTTAATGCCGAATTTTTCTAATGGTAAAATAATTCCTTTGCCCTCTTCATCTTTCATCATTGGTCTTTGTCCTCTTACACCAAACATAATAGGAACACTAGGCCCATAAATATCTGCGTCCATCAAGCCCACTTTGGCACCACCTTCTGCCAAGGCCAAGGCCAAATTTGCAGAAATAGTACTTTTACCCACGCCCCCTTTTCCACTCACTACCGCAATGATATTTTTAACTTTTGCTAAAACAGTTTTTTCATCCTTTCTTAAACTACTGGTATTAGAAGTAAAATCCACTTTAACAATGGCCGCTTTATTCACCAGTAATTTGATGGCATTTTCACAAGCATTTTTCATCAAATCTTTCATAGGACAAGCAGGCGTGGTGAGCACGATGGTAAAACTCACTTCATTGCCCTCCACTTTTAAGTCCTTGATCATATTGAGTGTCACCAAGTCTTTCCCTAAATCTGGCTCCTGTACATTACTCAATGCTTTTAATATTTCCGCCTCGGTCATTTTGAAAGTTTTTGTTAAATAAAATAGATCCACGCAAAGTTAACGCTCATTGTACTTATTTTGCTGTTTTAGAAGGTAGAATATAGGTTTTTGCCTTAAAAACTACCAATTTTGACAAAAAAATTGTGTTCGTATATTTAAACTAGGAGACTTAATTTTGTAACTACATGAGAAAGTTTATTTTAATTATGGCCATTGCTTTGATAGGTCTAAAAACCCAGACAGCCCATGCTCAGGATATAGATATATACAGAGATTCTGTGGTTCAATTGTATGGTGTAATTATGACGGCCGATAGTTTAAAAGCGGTCCCTTTTGCCAGTGTGGTAGTGGAGAAAAAAGGAAGAGGTACGATTACCAATAACGATGGGGTGTTTTCCATTGCAGTGAACAAAGGAGAACATATCACTTTTTCATGTGTTGGATTTAAAGATAGAACCATTCTTATTCCTGCTAAATTAGAAGGCAACCAATACAGTGTTATACAATTGCTGGTGAATGATACTAATTTTTTACCTGCGACCATTTTAAAACCTAGACCCACCCGTGCGCAATTTGATAGAGATTTTGTTAATTCTAAAGTAGATGACGACTTATATGAAACAGCAAGAAAAAACACAAGCATGAGTCAGAAAAGGATCATCTTATCAAGTTTGCCTTACGATGGCAAAGAAGCCGTAGGCGCCTCCTTAACACAACAAGCCGCTAAATATTATTACTCAGGTCAGTTGCCCCCAATGAATATTTTGAATCCAAGTGCTTGGAGATCCTTTATCAATTCTTGGAAAAGAGGAGATTACAAAACAAGAAAATAATAGCTCCATGAAAAATATCTCAGTTATTGGAGCAGGCACCATGGGTAATGGCATTGCACATGTAATGGCTCAAAAAGGGTTTAAAGTAAACTTAATAGATTCCCAATCTAGCGCCTTAGACAAAGCCCTCGCGACTATTGCAAAAAACTTAGATCGGCAAATTGCAAAAGGCATCAGTACCGAAGCAGAAAAAATAAGTACACTTCAAAACATCCAATGTTTCACTGAAATTGAAATGGGTGTAAAAGAAGCAGACTTGGTCATTGAAGCTGCAACAGAAAATAGCGCTATTAAAAAAATAATTTTTTCAGCCGCCGACCAACATGCGCCAGCAGCTTGTATTCTAGCCAGCAATACCTCTTCTATTTCCATCGCCGAATTGGCTGCTGCCACTCAACGACCAAGCAAGGTTATTGGCATGCATTTTATGAACCCAGTGCCAGTGATGAAACTTGTAGAAATTATCAATGGTGCGGCCACAGATCCTAAAATCACGGAAACCATTGTAGCCTTGACCAAGGTCTTGGATAAAATTCCATGTGTAGTAAAAGATTTTCCAGGATTTATTGCCAACAGAATTTTAATGCCCATGATCAACGAAGCCATCCATACTTTGTTAGAAGGGGTTAGTGATGTTGCAACGATTGATCAAATCATGAAATTAGGCATGGCCCATCCCATGGGACCCTTGCAATTAGCCGATTATATTGGCTTAGATGTTTGTAAAAATATTTTAAGCATTATGCAAGAAGGATTTAAGGATACCAAATATGCTCCCTGTCCTTTATTGATACAGATGGTTGATGCAGGAAAATTAGGTGTTAAAACTGGAGAAGGATTTTACAAATACTAGCGCACCAAATTTTAATTTAGCTATTTATTTTTCAATGCGTTTCAAACTTACCTCACGCAACTCGCCAAACTTATTCAAAACTTCTTCCAAACGATGCTTAGGTATGCCTATTTTTAATTGAACAAATAATTGGGCTAATTGTTCGGTCACCTGGCAGTTGTACTGTTTGACAATCATCATTACTTCATTCATTTGATGGTAGTCAAAATTCAATTCATAATTAATTTCTACTGCCTTTTGCACCATTGGGATTAATTGAAGGGCCAATGCTGTAGAAGTTTTATATGCATTGATTAAGCCAGGCACGCCTAATAAAGTTCCTCCAAAATACCTTACCACCACCACTAAAACATTGGTCAATTGTTTACTGTCTATTTGGCCGAGGATGGGCCGACCAGCCGAACCTGAGGGTTCTCCGTCATCACTTACCCGAAAAGTATTGCCATCTATGCCCATTCGATAAGCCAAACAATAATGTACCGCCTTGGGATGTTCTTTTTTTAATGCTGCGATATAGGACTTAGCCCTTTCAATAGAATCCACAGGGTAGCAATAAGCCAAAAAACGACTCCCTCTTTCTTTAAACTCAGCCACAGCCGATTGTTCAATGGTATAATAAAAATCAGGATCCATTTAAAGGTAAGTTCTTGTAATTATAAGGCCAAAGCTAGTTCATAATGCGTAATCATTTGTAACATTGCAGTATGACTTTAGCAGAAATTAAATTAGCGATCAAGCAATCGCTCAGTAAAAAAATAGAGTCCATTGAATTAAACAGTTTATTGGGCATGCTCATAGAGGAAGTCACTGGATGGAACAGAGTGCAGCAAATAGTGGAGATCAATACACCATTGACGGAGGCGCAAATAAATAAATTCAACGAGTACACTGCAGCATTATTAAATGACAAGCCCATTCAATACATTTTAGGCAAGGCCTGGTTCATGGGCAATGATTTTATAGTGAATGAACATGTTTTAATTCCAAGACCAGAGACAGAAGAATTGGTAGAATGGGTAGTAGACTATGCCCATATCATTGCCAAACCATTGCAATTATTAGACATTGGCACGGGCTCTGGTTGCATTGCCATCTCCTTAAAGAAAGCATTGCCCGAATGCAGTGTCACTGCCATGGACATTAGTGTAAATGCATTGGAACTTGCTAAAAAAAATGCGACTAATTTGGACGCGACTATTGAATGGATCGAACAAGACATTATTCACGAAACCACACTAGCGCATAGCTTTGATGTCATGGTAAGCAACCCTCCCTATATTCCGGTGAGAGAAAAAATAAATATGGAGGCAAAGGTGAAAAACTATGAACCACTCATTGCTTTATTTGTGCCCAATGAGGATCCATTAGTATTTTATAAAGCCATTGCCCAAGTAGCCAAAAAATATTTAGCCCCCAAGGGTCAATTATTTTTTGAAATTCATTATGATCAAGGAAAAGCCATACTTCAATTGTTAGATGAAATGAATTTTCATGCAGAAATTAGAAGAGATAGTTTTGGAAAAAACAGAATGATAAGAGCCAGTTTGAAATAATAATAGATTGCAGCTGACCATTAATCTAATGTGCCGGATTCACTGCTACCACGGGAGTAGCCCCCAACGACTTTATAATTTGCATCACTTGAATGGTTACGCCTAATTTGGCTAGGCTATCTCCATTAATAACAACAGAAGGCTTGTCGGTTTCTTTGGCTAAGAAAGTTTTTAACTCAACAGGTAAAGCTTCGATAGACACAGGCGTGGAGCCGATAAACAAATGCTGCTCTTTATCAATAGTCACCACCACGGTTTGTTTGGCCTTGGTATCGCTAGCCGATTTTGGATTAGATACCTTAATCACATTGGGATTGGCCAAGGTAGATACAATTAAAAAAAACAACAATAAGATAAATAAAATATCATTCAATGCACCAGTGTGCACTTCGGGAGAGTTTCTTAATCGTTTTCTTAAATTCATGTAGTAAAATTAAGAATGAGTGGATTCTTGTAAAATATCTAAAAAATCAGCACTGGCCGATTCCATTTTATTGGCTACCTTATCTATCTGTGTTGAAATATAATTGTGTCCTACATAAGCAATCAATCCTATTATTAAACCCGTTGCTGAAGTAATCATTTTAGTATAGATACCACCTGCGATGGTATTCAAAGTGTATTCACCTGTAGAAGCAATGCCATAAAACAATTGCACCATTCCAATAATGGTTCCTAAGAAACCAAACATGGGCGCTATACCCGCCACTAAGGAGAGTACGTTTAAATTACGCTCCATGGAATACATTTCTAATTTACCTACATTTTCCATGCTTTTTTCAATGGCGTCAATAGGTTTTCCAATTCTAATGATTCCTTTTTCAATCATTTTAGCTACTGGATTGTCTACGCTTTTAGCTAAACTTTTTGCTGCTTCTATATTGCTAGATAAAATATTGTCCTTGATAATAAGCATGAATTTAGGATCAATATTGCCCACTTTTTTAATCGCCAATACACGTTCTATAAAAACAAAAATAGCTATTACTAAAAGCAGGTACAACGGATACATGATCCATCCCCCTTTTTGTAATAAACTCAATAATGATATTTTATCTTCTGCAACCTGTAGTAAAAACAACATAGCGTTAAATTTATTTTTTAAAGTTAATCGGTTTTGTCTAAATATAAAAACATGTGAATAACTATCAATGGCCTATATTATTTCCACCAATTTAACCAATACTTCCACTGATTTTTCCATGTCCGCAACCCCTATCCATTCGTGTTTGCTGTGAATGGCCTGCATGCCAGTAAATATATTAGGAGTGGGTAGGCCCATAAAACTCATACGACTACCATCCGTACCGCCTCTTATGGGTGTGACAATGGGGGTTAAACCTACTAATTTATAGGCTTCTAAAGCTTTTTCAACAATGACAGGATGTTGATCAATTACTTCTCTCATATTTCGATACTGCTCCTTAATTTCCATTTTTACTATAGCTTTTGAAAAATCTGGATTTGAAGCAATCACCTCTTTTGCTAGCGTATATAATCTTTCTGCATGCACTTTCAATTGAGTCGTATCAAAATCACGCACTAAAAATTCAATACGCGCAGTTTCTGCCCCTCCAGTAATTTGATTCGGATGTACAAAACCAGAACGTCCTTGAGTATGTTCAGGGCTCCATTCATTCTTAGGCAAAGCTGCAACAATGGCGGAGGCAATTTTAATGGCGTTTTGCATTACGCCTTTGGCAGCTCCAGGATGTGCGATCACTCCTTGGATATCTAAAATTAAACCATCGGCGCTAAAAGTTTCCATTTCAAAACAGGCAAGTTCCCCTCCGTCTAAAGTATAGCCAAAATCGGCACCTAATTTTTTCAGATCTAAATGTTCGGTACCACGGCCTACTTCTTCATCAGGTGTAAATAAAATTTTAATGCACCCATGTTCAATGTTTTTATTTTTCATTAAATAACTAGCCATTTCCATGATAATAGCCACGCCCGCTTTATCATCCGAACCTAATAAAGTTTTTCCGGAAGCAGTAATAATAGACTTACCGATAAAATTCTTTAAATAAGGATAAGCAGCTGTTGTAATTATTTGTGTAGGGTCGTCTGGTAAAATAATGGGTGCTCCATTATAATTTTCATGCAAAATGGGTTTGACATTAGTGCCACTGCAATCGGGCGCTGTGTCTACATGCGCGCAAAAACAAACTACAGGCACTTTTCTTTGATGCGTGGCAGGGATAGAGGCCATCACATACCCATACTGATCCATCTGTGCATCTTGCACCCCCATGGCCAACAATTCATCCACTAAAATTTTAGAAAGATTTTTTTGTTTTGCAGTAGAGGGGAAGCTGTCGGAATAAGGATCGCTCTGCGTATCCACTTGCACATATCTTAATAAACGATCGGCTACTTCTAATGATTGTAATCCCATAACTAAAGATAATAAAAATGTCCCGACACCTTAGTAAGACGCGGGACATTTTATAGAAATTATAAAACCTTTTAAGGCATAATAATACTTGATGGAGAATCGATTTTGACTAATTCTAAAGCAAAGGTTAAGTCCTGGCCTGCTAAAGAATGATTCGCATCTAATACCACTACTTCTTCTTTCACTTCTACAACGATCACTTGAAATTGTTGTCCTTGACCATTATTCATAGTTAAAGCCATGCCAACTGTTGGATTTAAATCCGCAGGGAATTGAGCTTTAGGAAATTCAACTATCATTTCAGGTTGTTTTGGACCATAGGCTTCCATAAAAGGAATATTAATCGTTTTTTTCTCACCCACAGTCATACCTCACCACTAGTTAAAGTACCGTGATAATGCACTTGAATGGTATCCCCATTTTTTACTTGTTGCATATTGTTTATTTTTAGTAAGGCACCTAGGGTGCAAAGGGCAAAAGTACATAATTATGGCAGATAAACTAACTTTGCGTTATGGATAGAAAACCTAGGATTATTTTTATGGGCACTCCTGCTTTTGCGGTAGCTTCTTTAAGCGCCTTATTGGAAGCTAAAATGAATGTGGTGGCGGTTGTGACGGCTCCAGATAAGCCAGGAGGCAGAGGCATGCAGCTTCAACAAAGTGCTGTAAAACAATTTGCCATTGAAAATAATTTACCGGTACTACAACCAGAAAAACTAAAATCACCCGAATTTTTTGAGGCCCTTAAAATGCTTCAACCCGACCTACAAGTAGTAGTGGCTTTTAGAATGCTGCCCGAAATTATATGGTCTTTCCCGCCCATGGGTACATTAAATGTGCATGGCTCATTGCTACCTCAATACCGAGGTGCTGCCCCTATTAACTGGGCCCTTATTAATGGTGAGAAAGAAACAGGCGTAACCACTTTTCAATTACAACATGCCATTGACACAGGCGCCATCTTACTACAAGATAAAATTGAAATTTTCGAAAATATGACGGCGGGCGAATTGCATGATACTATGATGGAAGTAGGCGCTCAATTATTAATCAAAACAGTGGATGGATTGATGAATAAAACAATAGCAGCAATACCACAAAAAAATGTTGAAGCAGGAACCGATTTAAAACACGCACCCAAAATATTTACAAAGGATTGCGAAATTGATTGGCATAATAAAATACAAGACATTCACAATTTGGTAAGAGGCTTAGCCCCTTTTCCTGGCGCAATCACTAAAATAGATAACAAAACTGTAAAATTATTTTCAACCTATATCATAAAGGAACAGCCAAGCGAATCAATGGGAAGTTTTTTAACTGATGGTAAAACTTATGCAAAAATTGCTTGCAGCAATGGCTATCTTGGACTCAATGATATTCAATGGGAAGGAAAGAAAAGAATGCCCATCGTAGATTTTTTAAGAGGCTACCGAAAAGTATAAACTATTTCAGCGCTGTATTAAAAGCATCAAGGCTAGTGATGCCTTGATTTCTCCATACTTCTTTACCATGTTTATACAATATAAAAGTGGGCAAAGCTTCACTATGTATCGCTTTCATTACCTCAATATCTATACCTCCATCCACTGCTAAGAAATAAAAAGGATGGGCTGGTTTTTGTTTTAATTCAGCCAATACAGGCAACATTTTTCTACAAGGCGGGCACCATTCAGCTCCTACATCTACCAACACATAATCATTGTTAGTAATTGTTTTTTCAAAATCGATCACACGCATTTGAGCTTTGTCTCCATTTCCTTCTACCGGGAAACTATTCATTTTCCAATTGCTCATGCCTCCTTCCAAATTAATTACTTTGTATCCTTGCTCTGCTAAATAAGTCTGAGCAGAAGCGCTTCTTCCACCTGCTTGACAATAAATATATACGAGTTTTGATTTGTCTAAATGTTGGGTACGATCTGTAAATTCTTTTTTATCCAACCAATTGGCTTGTAAGGCATGTTGAATATGGCCACCATTGAATTCAGCTGCCGTGCGCACATCTAACACTTGTACTTCTTTTTGTGCAATGGCTTCTTTAAATGCAGCAGCACTTAAGGTAGTGGACTCTTTGGCTCCTGATTGAGCACAACTTATAAGCACCGTTGTTAATAAAAATAAACAACTTAACAATTTACATTTCATAGAAAACATTAATAGGTTACAGAAATCTTGAAGGTCTTATTGGTGATACCTAAAATGGCAGCCGCCGCATCACTCAATCGATACTGAATAGAATTACTTACATCTGGTAAGGAGCTGATTACTTTAGCACAAATACTTTTAAAGTCGGCAGTAGTAATACGCACTATAGTACCAATAGGCAACTGATTGGTTAGGATATAAAACTTTTTATCCTCCCATCCGCTCACACTTTTAAAAACAGAAGCAGTTCCTTCTAAGGTTTCAAAAGAAGCTATTTTTTTTTGCTTTGAAAATAGACCAGCAAAATAACCTTCTTCCACTTCTTTGTTGTCTAATTGAATATAAGAATTATGTACACTATCACTTAGCCTCAACTTTTCTTTGTTCTGCGCAATCATTTCACTAGGTGCTTTGTCCCTTGGTTCTTTGGCCATGTATTTTCTAGCCTTGTGTTTTTTGCCTTTTTTAGTGGAATGATGCGCAATGGATTTTTTATGCACAATTGCATGATTCGCCTTTTTCTTTGTGCGTGCTTTATGTTTAGCATATAAGCTAGTTTGGGCCATCAAGCCCAAGAGTAAACAAAGTAAAAAAGCAAGTTTAAGTCGCATCGGGCAAAGGTACAAAAAGCAAATGCAAAGAAACCATTAAAATTAAATATTATATAAATTAATATGTATAAACGTTAGTAATTCAATATTCTCCATTCATTTGGATAGTAATTATTCGATCTATTGGGCAATAATTTAGCCCATCCTAAGCCTATTTTTTTATAGGTAAGTAGATGCCATCCTTTGCCATTAGGTAAATTCAAATCGGCTCTTCTTAAGTATTGTAAAGCAGTGGCCTCATCAACTTCTAATCTTTGATAGGGTAAATGGGTCCAAGTACTCAAGGCCAAGGCATGGGCCGGAATCAAATCTGCCCCTTTAAATTCACCAAGCGTTATGCCCATTTTTTTAATGTACAGATGATGGATTAAAGCATTGAAATCTTGTTCAAAAGAATGCGGTAAAGCAATCAGGCTATTTTGATGTTGGATACAATCATAATTATCTGGTAGTGCAAAAAGATTTTTTAGTTGTTCTAATTCTTTCTTTGAAGCAGGCACAGTAACAGGATGATTGTTGTAATAACCACTGCTAGAGGAAACTTCTTCTTTTTGAAATACGGTGATAAAAAATCCTTCCCCTTTTATTTTATCCGGATAAAATCTAAAACCTTGGCATTGGTATTCCTTACTGTAAGTGGTCACTATATTCCATTCAGTAGGAACATTCATTTGAATATTTTTCATTCCTGGCATCGAAGCAATTTGATCCATTCTATCTTCATCTTCTTCTAAAGAATATGAACAAGTTGAATAAATTAAAAAGCCGCCTTCTTTTAAACAATCCATACTGTCTTCCAAGATCCTTGCTTGTCTTGTGCTGCAATGTTGCACACTGTCTTCACTCCAATGGGCAATGGCTTCAGGATCTTTTCTAAACAAGCCGCTACCACTGCAGGGCGCATCAATCATCAAGACATCAAAAAAATCTGGCAATGCTTTAAAATGCGCAGGATCATTTTGTGTCACCACCACATGGTCTGCTCCCCATTTAGTTAGGTTTTCTACCAATATGGCATTTCTGGATTTGATAGTCTCATTAGCCACCACCAACCCATTTTGATAATAATTAGCTAGCAAGGTAGTTTTACCTCCAGGTGCTGCACATAAGTCCAGCACTTTCAAAGCCATTGGCTTAGGGGTTATTTGTTCAAGTAGATAATGTAAAAACATACTGCTGGCCTCTTGCACATAATAAGCACCTGCATGCCACAAAGGATCCAATACAAACAAAGGGCGTTCATTTAAATAATACGCATTGGAGCACCAAGGAATTAACTCTTTGTTTTCCAAAAAAGCATGCCCCGCTAATTCAAAAGGCTTTTGTTGATTCAATCTAACAGAAGTAAGCTGGTCTTGTGTTTCATGTACTTTTAAAAAAGCCTCCTGATCAAAACCAGGCAAACCCTGCAAAGAAGCGATGAATGATGAAGGTAGCAATGGTTAAAATTTAATGGTAAAGTTTTCTTTTTCTTTATTTCCTCTTTTAAGAAACACAATGCCTATATAAAATAAATCAATGGTCAATGAAACCCTTGCATCTGCCTTAATTTCCTCCCAAGCTTTTTCCATTGCACTGCTCCAATGTATGTCATCAAAAATTAAAATTGACTGCTCATCGGATTTAGTTAAAAGCAAATTAAAATACTGCATGGTGGGAGCGTATCTATGATTGCCATCTACATAAGCAATACCAATAGTTGAAATTCCATGTAAGTATATGGGCAAGCTTTGATCAAAATTGCCTTCTATTAATTGTATGTTTTGAAATCCTAAATTTTTAAAAGTAGCCATGGCCTCCTTTGCAACAGCTGGCGATCCTTCCATGGTCACTAACGAAGCAGCGGGTGCAGCCTCTGCTAAATAACAAGTTGTAATGCCTAAGGAAGTACCCATTTCTAGAATCTGAGTGGGCTGGTAATAAGCAACAATTCGACTTAAGAGCTTGCTATATTTTTTTGGCTTTAATGCCCCTTTAGCAATTTGGGCAATAGTTTTTGATTTATTCCCTTGCAAATCGGCACCTGCACCCAAATCAAGAATGTTGATTTGGGTTTGATTATTTAATAATTGTTGACGATACAATTCAATGGCTTGAATACCTTCCCCTTTTGATTTGGTGTTTAATACATTTTTGATGAAAGCATATACAAATGGAGAATGCACCCCATGTCCTCGCCCATTGGAGGCTTTCCATAAATAACTAATATATTTATTAATTAAGATAAGGGTGTTGTACTTCATTTTATTTTCTTGTCCAACATTCAAAATCAAAAGCATAAGCGTGCTTAGCATCAGCTTCATTATCAGCAACACTTATTCTTTTCCAATCGGGACCTATTGTTGGAAAAAATGTATCCCCTTCTATGGTAGTATGTACCCTAGTCAACCATATTTTATTTGCCAAAGGCAATGCCATGGTATAAATTTCACCACCTCCAATCACTAATAATTCATTGTAATTAAATTTAGTCACCAAAGCAATGGCCTCCTCCATTGTATGCACCACCATAACGTCTTCGCTTGTCCAATGCTTATTTCGGGTAATAATGATATTGAGCCTTCCATTCAAAGGCTTGCTTCCCATGGATTCAAATGTTTTTCGGCCCATTAAAATAGGCATACCCCAAGTAGTATTTTTAAAAAAACGCATGTCCTTAGGCAAATGCCACAACAACTGATTGTTTAAACCAATGGCATTGTTTTCGGAAGCAGCTACTACAAGTGTTATATTCATTTATATTATTTTTAAACAGCCACCGGTGCTTTAATACTAGGATGTGCTTCGTAATTCTCTAAAGTAAAGTCTGAAAATTGAAAAGAGAATATGTCTTTTACTTCTTTATTAATTTTCATAGTGGGCAAAGGGAAAGGCATTCTTGACAATTGTAATTTAGCTTGCTCTATATGATTATTGTACAAATGTACATCGCCAAAACTATGCACAAAATCGCCATATTCTAATTCACAAATAGATGCAATCATCATGGTGAGCAATGCATAAGAGGCAATATTAAAAGGTACCCCTAAAAAAACATCAGCACTGCGTTGATACAATTGGCAGCTTAATTTACCATCGGCCACATAAAATTGAAACATATTGTGGCAAGGCATCAAGGCCATCTTAGATAAATCGCCCACATTCCAAGCACTCACAATTAATCTCCTGCTGTCTGGTGTCTTTTTTATTTGTTCAATTAGTTCAGTAATTTGATCAATCACAACGCCATTGGCTCCTTCCCAACTACGCCATTGTTTACCATAAACAGGACCTAAGTCCCCATTGGCATCTGCCCACTCGTCCCAAATGCGCACGCCGTTTTCATTTAAGTATTTAATATTGGTATCTCCGTTCAAAAACCAAAGCAATTCGTAAATGATGCTTTTTAAATGTAATTTTTTAGTAGTCACCATGGGAAAGCCTTCGGCTAAATTAAAGCGCATTTGATAGCCAAAACAGCTTTTGGTACCAGTGCCTGTTCGGTCAGTTTTCTCCGCCCCATGATCCATGATGTGTTGTAATAAAGTATGGTATTGTAGCATGCTGCAATTTACAACCAATACCTTTTATGTAGAAATCATTTTTTGGCCTTCCTCCTTGCCAATTCTTTCCTAATTAAAAGCAATTCTCTATTGGTTTGGCCATTAACACTTGAATTTTCTTCGGCCCTACGCATTAAATAAGGAATAACGTCTTGAATGGGCCCATAAGGAAGGTACTTGCTTACATTGTACCCTTCCAAAGCCATATTAAAAGTGATAGGATCGCTCATGCCATACAATTGAGAAAAATGAACATGCGCATCCTTATTACTCAAATTATTCTTTGCCATCAAATCAACGATGAGCCTATTGCTTTGCTCATTGTGTGAAGCCAAAATCAAAGCCATTGTATCTCTATTTTCTATACAATAAGCAGCGGCCTCATTAAAATCTTGATCAGTCAATTCCTTGGTTTTATGAATGGGAGATGCATAGCCATTTTTTTGGGCGCGCAATCTTTCTTTTTCCATGTAAGCGCCTCTCACCAATTTAGCCCCTAATAAAAAATTACCCTCTTTTGCAATCTTGTGTGAAATTTTTAAAAAATGAAAACGATCATGACGATACAATTGATAAGTATTGTACACCACTACTTTTTCTTTATTGTATTCGGCCATCAGCTCAATGGCCAGGCGGTCAATAGGATCTTGAATCCAAGTTTCTTCTGCATCCAATAAAATACCAATCCCTTTTTCACTTGCCACATCACAAATCGCAAACATTCTATCTTTTACTCTATCCCAGGCAGCATCATCGGCTTCGCTATCATTTATGCCACTTCTTAATCTTGGGGCTTCATTTAATTTTTCTAATAAAAGCATACTGGCCAAGCCAGTTAATTTTACACTCACAAAAGGCACATTGTTTTGTGTCGCAGCAAATTCCACAGCTTCTATAATTTTTTCAGTCACCTTATCAAAGTTTTCTTCTCCTTCTTTTGCTTCTACGCCATAATCTAAAATAACTTGCACCCCATACGCCCCCAATTTCTTTGTCACCCTTGCGGATTCTTCCAAAGTTTCTCCACCAACAAATTGATTGAAAATTGTTTGACGTATTAATCCATTAATGGGCAATCCCGACTTCATTAAAAAGGGCGTACACTTAGTTGCAATGGAAACGATAAAAGAGTTTTGAATTACAGAAAATAAAAAATTGGCTCTTTTTAATTCGGCATTTGATTTGTAGGCAAATGCGGTTTTTGTATTGTCAAGGGATAAGCTCATGCTAACATTCATTCGTAAAAGCAAATATCGGTAGTAAAACTTAAAAACCAAAGGATTAGAGGAATTAAATGATAGAATAAGTACCTTTAATATTGATGCCTTAGCGCCTTGTTTTATGAAAATAAGATCCACCGATATATACTTGTACAAACTGCCCATGAAGCCCTTCACCATTGCTACAGGCACCATGTATTTTGCGCAAAATATTTTAATTAAAGTGCATACCGATGAAGGCATCACCGGTATTGGAGAATGTTCTGCCTTTCCAATGATTGTGGGCGAAACACAACTAAGCTGTTACAATCATGCCAAGGACTTTGCCAGTTTTTGGAAAGGAAAAGACCCTTTGGCTATGGAAGATAGATTGGCAGATTTAGACTTGGTCATAGCGGGTAACTATACCATTAAAAGTGCTTTTGATATGGCCTTATATGATCTTGCAGCCAAAGTAGCCAACTTGCCTTTGTATGCTTACTTAGGAGGAAAGCAAAAACCAATCGAAAGCGATTTAACCATTGGTATAGATACACCAAAAAATATGGCAATGCAAGCCATTGATTTTGTAAAAGAGGGGGTAAAAATTATCAAAGTAAAATTGGGCAAGGATCCGATACAGGATGTAGAAAGAATAAAAGAAATAAGAGTGGCCATTGGCATGGAAACAAAATTAAGAATTGATGCCAATCAAGGATGGGCTCCGGAAAATGCTTTAAAAGTTTTGGAAGCATTGGCGCCTTATGAGATTCAATTTTGCGAGCAACCCATGCATAAATATTACGACGATAGTTTGCCTGCTTTGTGTGAAGCCTCTCCCATTCCAATCATGGCCGATGAATCTGTCTTTACACATCATGATGCCAGAAAACTCATTCAACAAAAAGCATGTCATTCCATCAATATCAAATTTGCCAAAAGCGGAGGCATACACGAAGCCATTAAAATACACGATCTAGCAAATGCAAACCATATGCCTTGCATGATGGGTGGTATGCTTGAAAGCAGATTGGCCCTGAGTGCAAAAATGCATTTTGCCATGGCCAAAGAAAATATAAAATATTATGATATGGACACCTGCCTACTTGGGCATTTGGAAGATCCTGTGATAGGAGGTGTTCAATTCAAAGGCATGCATTTAAGCATTAGTGACGCCATTGGTATTGGGGCCGATGTGGACCCTGCTTATTTAGCCAAATTAGACAGCTGCAGCATCTAAAACGAAGTACTTGCTAATGTTTACAAGTTTGTATCTTTATGCTACAAACAACAAGTATGGAAGCAAGAAAAGCCATCGATTCTTTCACCACCATGAACGAATTGGTATTGCCCAACGACACCAACACCTTTGGAGATTTAATGGGCGGAAAGCTCATGTACTGGATGGATATTGCCGCCTATTTATCGGCGTCCAAGCATTGTAATTCCGCTTGTATGACCGCCTCAGTAGATAATTTAAGTTTTAAAACGCCTATTAGATTAGGCAATGTAATTTGTATTGAAGCCAGAGTCACTCGTGCCTTTACCACCTCTATGGAAATTCATTTAAAAGTTTGGAATCAGAACATGATTTCACAAAGTAGAGAATTAAGCAATGAAGCCTTTTTTACTTTTGTTGCATTAGATGAAAATAAAAAGCCAAAAAAAGTTCCAGAAGTTATTGCAGAAACGGAAGAAGAGAAAAAGTTTTACGATAGTGCACTTCGCCGTAGACAACTTCGTTTAATATTAGCAGGAAAAATGAAGCCGGATGATGCTACCGAATTAAAAGCATTGTTTGTCAAAGATTAAGCCTTACTAATTAATAAGAACTGCACTTTAATTTTCAACTACTTTCATCAGATGGTGCTTGCCTTTAAGCATAAAATCTTTGCTTTGTTCAATGGCGTCCATGACTTGATTTAAAATTTCCTCTACCGAATCGGTATAGTCAATCACCAAGGGTGCTTTAAAACGAACCGTTAAAGGGGTACCTACTTTTTTAAAAGTTAAACCCTTCTTGGTAAAGGCGCGCCAGAAACCATTGATGACTACTGGAATCACAATAGGTTGATTATTTTTGATGATATGCGCAGTTCCTTTTCTTCCGGGTGCAAAAGGCTTAGTCGTTCCTTGAGGAAAAGTGATTACCCAACTTTTGGATAAGGCCTTATCAATTTTTTGTGTATCCACTACATCTCTATCTCTACTTACATCTGCTCCTTCGGCCCTCCAAGTTCTTTTTACAGTCAAGGCACCACCTAATTTAAACAACCTAGTGAGCCAACTGCTGTTCATGGTTTCTTCGGCCGCTACAAAAAATACATTGGTAAAAGGATTCAATAAATAATAAGGAATGCCAAGTCTATTAAATTTACCCCATTTAAACGCACAAAAAATATGTACAAAGGCAATCACATCGCCAAAATAGGTTTGATGATTGCTCACAAATAGCACATTTTTTTGGGGTAGTTTTTCTAAATTTTCAGTTCCTTCAATTTCCACTGTATTAAATAAAGCAAGCCCAGGATAAGTAAATAAACCTACCACGCCATAAATCACCGAACGAAACAGGCGAATTTGTTTTAAACGATCCAGTAGTGTCATATTTAGTTATCTTGTTAGGCTTGCAAGATAGTACATAAATTTTTATTGAACTTTCACTGTTTAAACAACAAATAGTACCTTTAGCCAATGGAAAAATCTGCTGTAATTTTTGATATTGATGGCTTGTTAATCAATAGTGAGCCCTTGTGGAACAAAGCCGCTACCGAAATTTTTAGACAATATGGCATTCAATTAAGTGAAGCGCAATATGCAACCACTACTGGACTTCGTTCTAAAGAATTTGTGGCGCATTGGTTAATCTTAAATGATGTGCCTGCTTCTGAATTTGATAGGGCCGAACAAAAAATTATCAAACTTGCTTTAGACTTAATAGATAAAGACGCTACCTTAATGCCAGGGGTAGAAAGTGTTTTTGAATTCTTTATTAATAAAGCATTTAAAATGGGCTTGGCTACTTCCTCTCCTAGCGAATTAATTGAATGGGTCAAAGATAAATTAGGCATAAGAAAATACATCCATGCCAGTTGCTCTGCACAGCACTTGCCATTTGCCAAACCGCATCCGCAAGTATATTTGGATTGCGCAGCGGCCATGCATACTTCTCCATTGGCTTGTATTTGTTTTGAAGATTCTTATTATGGAATGATAGCCGCCAAGGCGGCAAGAATGACCTGCGTGGTGGTACCCTCTGCCGAAGATTTGAAATTAGAACATTGGGGAGCGGCGGACCTTAAACTATCTTCCTTACAAAATTTTGGTGCCCTGCATTTTAATAGGTTAAACCAATAAACTCAAGGCCAAATAAATAGGGCGGCTTGGGGAAAATAAAATAAATTGCAGGTATTCATGGAATTAGCAAAAAAAATCATTGGGGCGGAACTGGAACTCTTTGAAAAGCATTTCAAAGAAGCAGTAAAAAGTAGGGTTTCCTTGCTTGACCGCATCATGCAATACATTGTGAAACGCAAGGGCAAACAAATGCGCCCTATGTTTGTTTTATTGTCTGCTAAATTAAACGGCGAAATCAATGACAGTTCTTATAGAGCCGCCTCCTTGGTAGAACTTTTACATACCGCCACCTTGGTGCATGACGATGTGGTAGATGATGCCTTGGAAAGAAGGGGCATGTTTTCGATCAATGCTTTATGGAAAAATAAAATTGCGGTACTAGTGGGCGATTACTTATTGTCCAAAGGCTTATTACTCTCCTTAGAAAATAAAGATTTTACCATCTTGACCATTTTGTCTACTGCGGTAAAAAAGATGAGTGAGGGAGAATTGTTGCAGATAGAAAAAACAAGAAACTTAAATTTTGATGAGTCTATCTATTATGAAATCATCAATGGTAAAACTGCTTCTTTGTTGGCTTCAAGTTGTGCCGCGGGCGCAAGTTCGGTTACACAAGACGAAACGCTTATTCAAAGAATGCGTGAATTTGGCGAAAATGTAGGCATGGCCTTTCAAATAAAGGACGATTTATTTGATTATGGAGAAGCCAATGTTGGCAAGCCCACAGGCAATGACATCAAAGAAAAAAAATTAACCCTACCACTAATTCATATTTTACAAAAGGTAGCGCCTGCTTTAAAAAAGCAAATCATTTACATTGTTAAAAACAACAATAACGACAAAGACAAGGTGAAATTTGTGATAGACCATGTAGTGCAATATGGAGGTATTGATTATGCGACCAATAAAATGATTGAATACCGAGACAAAGCATTACTATTGCTCCATCAATTCCCCGCCAGCGAAACTAGAGACGCCCTTGAGGAATTAGTGAGATACACCACCGATAGAAAATTTTAATGGAAAAAAGATGGAATATATTAAGTGCAGACAATGCCAAAGTGCAAGCTTTGCAAGAGGCACTAAAAATACATCCATTGTTATGTGAATTACTCATTCAAAGAGGCATAGAAGATTTTGAAGCCGCGAAAAAATATTTCAGACCCAACTTAGACCATCTGCATGACCCCTGGTTGATGAAGGACATGCAAAAAGCAGTAACCAGAATTGAAGCCGCCGTTGAAAAAAATCAACATCTATTGGTATTTGGAGATTATGATGTGGATGGTACTACTTCTGTGGCTACTTTATATCAGTTTCTAAAAAAACTCACCCCCAATATTGATTACTATATACCACATAGGTACAAAGAGGGTTATGGCATTTCTAAAATAGGAATAGATTATGCCAAAGAAAAAGGCATTGATTTAATCATCTCCGTTGACTGTGGTATTAAATCCATTGAACTAGTCAGCTATGCAAAAGAATTAGGTATTGATTTTATTATTTGCGACCACCATTTACCGGATGCCATTTTACCACCAGCCATTGCTATTCTAAATCCCAAACAGATTGATTGTAATTATCCATTTAAAGAATTGTGTGGATGTGGTGTGGTATTTAAATTAATCAGCGCCTTGGCCGAAAAGTACAAGATGCCTGCAGAATCTTATTTAGAATATTTAGATTTAGTAGCCACCGCCATTGCAGCGGATATCGTGCCCATTGTAGATGAAAACAGAACCCTTGCTTTTTTTGGATTGCAACAAGTAAACGAAGCGCCCTGCCCTGGCTTATTAGCGCTGATGGATTTGGCCAAGCAAACTACACCCATGCGCATCACCAATTTGGTATTTGCCGTAGCGCCAAGAATTAATGCAGCAGGCAGAATGGACGATGCAAAAAAAGCGGTACAACTGTTTATAGAAAAAGACTATACCAAGGCATTGGCCATTGGCAGTTTATTGCAACAAGACAATTTAGACCGTAGAGAAGCCGATACCACCATTACAGAAGAAGCATTGGAACAAATAGAATTGGATTTAAATCATTCCAATAAAAAATCGTCGGTGGTGTTTCAACCGCATTGGCATAAAGGAGTTGTTGGAATAGTAGCTAGTAGATTAATTGAAAAACATTATAAACCAACTATTGTACTCACACAAAGTGGCGATGTATTAGCAGGCAGCGCAAGAAGTGTAATAGGCTTTAATTTATACGAGGCCTTGCATGCCTGCAGAGAACACTTAATTGGATATGGCGGGCATTTTGCAGCTGCAGGTATGACCCTTGCCTTAGATCAATTAGAGCCATTTAAACTTGCATTTGAAAGAGAAGTAAGTGCAAGAATAACGGAGGCACAATTGGTACCAGAAATCATCATCAACGCAGTATTGCCATTAGACAGCATCAATAAAAACTTTTATCAGATCATTACACAAATGGAACCTTTTGGCCCCGATAACATGCGCCCCTTATTTATTGCGCAGGGGGTGTATGATACCGGCTATTCTAAACTAATGAAGGAGGCGCATATTAGTTTTAATGTAACACAGGGCAATAATCCTATCAAAGGGATTGGTTACAATATGCCCCATTATATGCCCATTGTAAAATCGGGTAAACCCTTTGACATTGTATTTCAATTGCAATTAAACGAATGGCAGGGAACAGAAACAGTGCAAATGCAGGTGCTAGATGTAAAAGCAAGCAGTTAAATTACCAATAAACGATTCACATAAAAAAGGTGTTCAAATTTGAACACCTTTTTAGTATAAAATTGCACGCCAATTTATTTTAATAAATCAACACTTCTATTAATAAAGTTGGTTAACTCTGCGCCTTTTAATAAACCTTGAGAAAGCAAGGCCAAGTCGGCTAAATTGCGGGCTTGTTTTTGTTGCTTATCAACATCTGCTTCTTTTAACAAGGCTTGGAAAATAGGATGATTGCCATTGATGGTTAAATTAACTTCGTCGGGCATCTGCGCATAAAAAGCAGTCATACCTCCGCCACCCATGCTGGCCATATCTTTCATACGACGCATAAATTCGGGACGTGTAGCAATTACCGGCGCTGCGTCTTGGCTCAAGCCTTTCACTTCAACCGTAATAGTAGTTTCAGGTATTTGAAATTCAAATAATTTCTTAGCTTGTTCTACTTCCTCTTTAGATAAAACAGAATCTACATTTTCTTGTTTGTCAATTAAATTATCTACTACATCCGCATCTACACGTACAAACTGAACGCCTTCCCATTTCATTTCTACATTATTAATAAAGGCAGCGTCCACCATGGTTTCCAACTTTATTACTTTGTAGCCCTTCCCTACTGCTGCTTGTATAAAAGCATCTTGTCCTACAGGGTTGGTGGTATACAACAATACTTGTTTGCCATCTTTATTTTTTTGATTAGCCTCCGTTGCTTTTTTATATTCTTCTAAAGTATAAAAAGTCCCCGCTTTAGCAGCATCTTCTAAAATCAAAAATTTATTGCCTTTGTCTAAAAACTTATCGTCGGTAATCATACCATATTTCACAAACAAACCAAGGCTCTCCCATTTATCTTCAAAAGCTTTGCGATCGTTGTTAAAAATTTCTTCTAATTTATCCGCTACTTTTTTAGTGATATGCGCGTTAATCTTTTTCACATTCGGGTCACCTTGTAAATAGCTACGACTCACATTTAATGGAATGTCTGGGCTATCAATCACCCCATGCAATAACATTAAAAATTCAGGAACAATATCTTTCACTTCATCGGTAACAAACACCTGGTTGCAATACAACTGAATTTTGTCCTTTTGAATTTCAAAGCTTTGTTTGATTTTAGGAAAATATAAAATACCCGTTAGGTTAAAAGGATAATCTACGTTTAAGTGAATCCAAAACAAAGGGGTTTCACCAAAGGGATATAATTCTTTATAAAAGTTTTCATAATCTTCCTTGGTTAAATCTGCAGGTTTGCGAATCCAAAGAGGATTGGTATTGTTAATAGGTTTTTCTAGTTCTGCTTCTTTACCCTCTTCCACTTTCACTTCTGCATTCGCATCGGTAAAATAAATAGCAACGGGCAAGAATTTACAAAAACGATCTAAGATAGATTTCACACGGCTGGCCTCTAAGAACTCGGCACTTTCTTCGTTGATGTGTAAAACAATTTTAGTACCGCGGGCGCTATAGTCCACTTCGTACAATTCATATTCGGTGCTTCCATCGCAGCTCCAAAAAACACCAGGGGTATCTTTATGGCTTTTGGAATAAATATCTACTTTTTCGCTAACCATAAAGGCGCTATAAAAACCAAGACCAAAGTGACCAATGATACTAGCGTCTTTGTATTTAGTAACAAATTCTTCTGCGCCGCTGAAGGCCACTTGGTTAATATATTTATCTACTTCTTCAGAGGACATACCAATACCATTGTCCATAATGGTCAATGTTTTTTCTTTGGCATCTAAAATTACATCTACTCTAAGGTGTCCAATATCGCCTTTCACTTCGCCTTTAGAGCTTAATGTTTTTAGTTTTTGGGAAGCATCTACGGCGTTACTTACTAGCTCACGTAAAAATATTTCGTGGTCGCTGTAAAGGAATTTTTTAATGATAGGAAAGATGTTCTCTGTCTGAACTCTAATTTGACCTTTTTGCATAGTTCTGTTGTTTAGCTCTATACTAGCAAACAGGGTACCAAAGCCTAAATACTGCCAAGCTGTCAAGCAAAAGGCCTAGTTAGGCAAATTTTTCAGCCAGGCCGCCCCGGTGCAGCGGTTAGCCCTAAACAAAATGTCACTTGTGTCTCGGATCAATAACTGCTTCTCGTAATTGTAAACAGAATAAACACCAACAATATCCCCATTATTTTTAGGTATAGAAATTCCGGCAAAATCGGCATAGCCACTGGTCCTTAGATAAATGGTTCCTCCAGTACAAAATTTCAAACTTCTACTAGCGCCAATTTTATTTTTCTTGTCTGCGTAAGTTAAATTAGTATCTGCTGCAGCAAACTCAACATTGGAGATTTTAATAAGTCGCCCTTGCAAGCTATCTGCTAAATTTTTATAAGAGACCAGCAAAGGAATTACATTGGTATTTTCTTTAACAACTTTGATATACTTAGATAACAAAGATGCTGGTATGCCAGTGGTTACTAATTGTCCAGAACTTGTATCTACAGATGCTACTACTTGTAACATCCTTCTATAATCAGTTAAAAATAAATTTTGTAAATGAATTCTTATAGTTGTTCCAACAGGATAAGTTTGATATAAGGAGCTGCCGTCTAAACTAATTATTATTCCACCAGAGGTGTCCTGTATACTAATTGATTTATATAAATTATCGTGCTCGTCATTAGCTACAATAGTGCCTTCCAAAACCATTGATTTAGCAATGGACTCAACATTACCGATCGTATGCAGTTTTCTAAACGCTTTAATACTAATTACGGAATCAGTATCATTGCCGCTTACCGGCTGCGCATAGGCAGTTTGCTTTAAACAGGCAGCTGAAAAAAATAGTACTACTAATGCAATTGAAGAAATAAAAATGGACAAACTGGTTTTAATTTTCATAAAATATTATTGAATTTGTAATTGAATACCAACAGCATAGGTGACGCCTAGGTCATATAAATATTTAAGTGGGTATTTGTTTGGATTTAAATTAATATAATCGAAACGCGATTGCTCGAAGACTAATACCGGAATAAGCGTGCCCAGTAAATTTTTAAAACTAAAATTGCTATAAATGGGTATTTTTTGATTTCCGTATTTTAGATTAAATGATTTTGAAAAAGAAGCATTTAAAACAAATTGGCTTGGTAAATAGTGGGCCTCATGAAGGCTTGCATATAGCTTTTGGGCAGATAATGGATCTAGCACTAAGGCAGAACGTCTATAATAATCATAACTTATCGCTCTTTTTGCTGCATAAATACCAGTTACGGAAACACGCGTTGTATAAGTAGGTTGCATTTGTATTGAAACAGCTTCTGTTATTTCAGGACTTGTTGTAGCAGGTAGGTTTTTTAATCTCAATAGGCCAGACTCCACTTTATATATATCATTGGCTAATAAAATTTCATACAAAGGATTGTTAGAAATAAAATACTTCCCAATATTAATAGACAGTTCAAGTTGTAGTAAATTAAACAGCAAGGTCTCCACAGAAGACTCGACCCCTTGATAAACACTTTCCTTTTGACCTACAACTCCATAGACAAAAGAGTTGTACTTATCATGATAAAAAAATCTTTTTTCTGATTCATTCTTTACCTTTTGGTAATAAGCACTTAACATTATTTTAGTATCGACACCTCTGAAATAAAGACTAAGATCAATTCCATTTTTTAAAAGTGGTAATAAAAAAGGCGTTTGAAAACCATGTAAGGAAGGGTCTAAAAAAACAGTAGCCGCATTTGGAGCATATTGTTGATTAAAAAAAATTGATCTTGCATAAATCCGACCTGAAAATTTATATAAAACTTCTCCCTTGTACCCTAGACTTGGGAAATATAAAAGCGAAGACCTTCCTAAAGAATTATTTAAAAAAAGTCCATTTTGATTCAATCCATTTCTCTGAAACAAGTCAGTAGCATAATTGAACCCAGTGGAGAATTCCCATCTTGGACTTGTATTTTTGACTTGCAACCAGCTCGTTGCCTGCATAGACTGCAACTCGAAATTAGGACCCCATCTCTCCCCTTCTTTAATTTTTTGATCTGGACTTTGTATATTATTTTGAAAACTATTTACAAGCCCATCATCTATCACCCAGCCATTGTAATTGTAAAAAAAATGCCCACCTAAAAGATGATCAACTACATTGAAATAATTAATTTTATCTTTAGCAATTTGCATTCCAGCATTAGTACTCCAATAATTATTCAATTGAAATTTATAAATAGCAGATGCACGAGCTGAAATTATATTAGAGATATTTTTATTGATGATATAAAAAGATCTTTTTGAAATTGAAGCTTTATTAATTTTTTGAATTCGATCAAAATCTATTTGTAGGGCTTGTGGGTTAGCTTCGAACCATTTATTTAATTGGATTCGCATACTACTATCCTTACTATAACTTGGCAAATAACGATAATAATCGGGCCTAGGATCAGCGGAAGATGTCCAATCTAATTGGGATGTACCTTGTTCCCCTATAGCCAGTCCTAAATTAATTTGGATGGCAGCTTTATCCGACCAATTCTTTTCGTATCTAATGCTAAGCACAGGCACATTCGTGTATTTGCTATTGGGGTAATAAGCTTGGCCATCTAGCCAACCCCAACTTGGATTATAGTTTCTTTGATGAGATAATGTATAAGCTTCTAAAACAGAAGGAGCTTGCTTGCCTTGGCTTGTCTGATTCCACCAAAGTGTTAGACCAATGGATTGATTATTCGTAAATATTTTATCGATGCTAAAAGCAGCTCCTTTTATTTTTTTAAACCCACTAGGCGACATGCCATTGGGTGTATTTTGAAAAACCAAAAATGAATGCAAGCTCCATTCATTTCGATTGCCTGCCGCACTATATTGAATATGTCCTTCGTTCATATAGGATGCATTAGAAAATCCTGTATGCAATACCCAACCCCTTTTGAATAAATTCGAATTAGTAGTTAAATAACTTGTTCTATAATTTTTACCATAGCCTTCACTAGAATACGCTAGATTTTCATCACTTTCTTTTTGATGAAAGATTTTATACATACCTGTATATGAAAAAGACGCGTTCCACCCATTTAAATTAGAAGCCCAATTTATCCCGTCAATAATTGCACTGTTATCATACGATTGCCCTCTTGGAACCCAATTAAATACATACCCATTAAACTGAGAAATACTGCTTAGAATGTTTTTATTGGATTTTAATAAAGTGGGCACCCAATTATAAGTCCGCTCATTCTCATCATACACCCATTGCTTTGTTACCTCTTCTTCATTTTGAGCATAAGCAGATTGAATGACTATTAAAAAGAAAAACGATAAAAACAATTTTCGAATAAACCCCATATTGCATTTTTGAAAACACAATTTGTATTTTTTATCAATTCAAATTCTTTCGGCAAATACGCAATATTCAAATTCATCTTTTACATATACTTACTGAAAAATAAGTCCAACATGAAAAAATATTTTATACCCCTATTTATACTAATGCTTAATGAGCTTTCTGCACAAAGTATTATTGTAAGTTTTTATAACTGTGAAAATTTTTATGACACCACTGATCAAATAAAAGTCATTGATGAAGACTTTTTACCAAGTAGTCAAAAAAACTATAACAGTAAAGCTTATGCAACAAAGTCTAATCATCTTGCAAAAGTTATTTATGGTCTTGGGAAAATGGAGAAAAGTAATGGAATTGCAATTATGGGTATAGCTGAAATTGAGAATAAATGGGTCTTGGAAAAAATGATTGCCGAGCCTATTTTACAAAAATATCATTATAAATATTTGCATTTTGATTCAAAAGACCAACGAGGAGTAGATGTTGCCTTGATTTATAATCCCTCCTATTTTGAACCCTATCAATATAAACCCTATTCATTAACGGACGCAGAACATTTTAATGATTATGCAACAAGAGATATCTTATATGTAAAAGGAAGACTAGATGGAGTGTGGATTCATATACTCGTTAATCACTGGCCTAGTAGAAGAGGGGGCACCTTTATTTCAAATAGTAAAAGGATATGGGCAGCAAGTGTTTGTAAAAAGATAATGGATAGTGTTGCTATAATTGAACCTGAAGCGAAATTTATAGTGATGGGAGACTTTAACGACAATCCCAATAATGCCAGTATTAAAAAAATGGAGCTTTTGAACCCCTTTTATGCTCTTTTTAAAAATGGCAATGGAAGTATTGCCTACAGAGACAGCTGGAGCCTTTTTGACCAAATCTTATTAAGTAGGCATTGGGCTTACGACAATAACAAGCTAACCAACTACAAACCAATCATTTACACCGTCCCCGACATGATCGAAAACCAAGGAAAATACCAGGGCTACCCCAAAAGAACCTATGATGGAGACCGGTTTAGGGGTGGTTACAGCGACCATTTCCCAGTGGCCCTTATTTTTAAGCCAAATTTGAGCGGAAATACACTGAAATAGCCTACCTTCGCCGTCCCAAATCTGTTTTGGCAGATTCGTTCCGAGTAATCGGAATGTCCACTGGGAAAAACCAATTATTTAACCAAAAAATTCAAGTAATGAACAATTACGAATTAATGGTGATTTTTACACCGGTTTTATCTGAAGAAGATTTTAAATCTGCTCAGAAAAAATACCAAGACTTCATCAAAGAAAATGGTGGGTCTACAGTAGCCTCAAATCCTTGGGGTTTAAAATCACTTGCTTATCCTATCGATAAGAAAACCACTGGTATCTACTGGATACTAGAATTCACAGCTCCAGCTACAGTGAATGAAAAATTGAAAATTCAATTTTTACGTGACGAACAAATTATGCGTCACATGATTACAAAACTTGACAAGTACGCAGTTGAGTACAACCACATTAAGAGAAACGGCGGTTTCCCTGTTCACAAAGCAGTTGAGGCTTAATTAAATTTTTACCAACATGGCAAAGAATGAAATCAA
>JAPLEP010000007.1:0-70239 GCA_026391155.1 Bacteroidota bacterium | reverse complement strand
AGGTAGACCGTTCTGCTGCTTATGCAACGCGTCACATTGCAAAGAACTTAGTAGCTGCTGGTGTAGCTTCTGAAGTATTGGTTCAAGTTTCTTACGCGATTGGAGTGGCTAAACCTACTTCTATTAATGTAAATACTTACGGTACTGCTAAAGTAAAATTGAACGATGGTCAAATAGGTAAATTGGTTGAATCTATATTTGATTTACGTCCTTACTTTATTGAGCAACGTTTAAAGTTGAGAACACCTATGTATAGTGAAACTGCTGCTTACGGACATATGGGTCGTAAGAATGAAACAGTAACTAAAACCTTCACTACACCAGACGGTAAATCAAAAACTATGAAAGTAGAATTATTTACTTGGGAGAAATTAGATTATGTTGCGAAAGTGAAAAAAGCTTTCGGTTTAAAATAATAAAAGGATGCATTATAAAAACCCTCTCGAGATTCGAGAGGGTTTTTTATTTAGAAGTTATAAATAGATGCTTTAGATAGAAACTATAGCGTAAGATTATTTTAATTAGACAATTGATGAATGCAATTTTATGACCAACGAAAAGAATCCCTGGAAAACTATTAGCGGTAAAATAGTTTATGATAATGTTTGGATAAACTTAACCGAATACGAAGTAATTACCCCTGCGGGTACACCAGGTATTTATGGTAAAGTACATTTTAAAAATATTGCTATTGGCATAATTGTCATTGATGAAAACGGTGATACTTATTTAGTAGGTCAATACCGTTTTCCTTTAAATGAATACAGTTGGGAAATTCCAGAAGGAGGATGTCCTGAAGGAACAGATCATTTAACGGCTGCTAAAAGAGAATTAAAAGAAGAGACGGGTTTTGAAGCAAAATCCTGGACCGAAATTTTACGTATGCATGTTTCCAATTCAGTATCTGATGAATATGCGGTGGTTTATGTAGCCCAAGACTTAACAGCAGGAGAAGCTGAACCGGAAGACACAGAAAAACTATCCGTTCAAAAAATGCCCTTTACCCAAGCTTTGCAGTGGGTGATAGAGGGAAAAATAACCGATTCTATAACAGTGGCTGCCATTTTGAAATGGAATGCGATGCAATCAAAAATCGATTAACTTTGAGCACTATGGAGGAAAGACAATCAAGACCAGACAGACCTTATAAGCCAAGACCCAGGTTTAATGCAGACAGAGGTCCTGTAACAGAGCGTAAATTTATTATTGGTCGACAACCATTAATAGAGGCTTTTGAGTCGGGTACCAATATTGAAAAAATACTCATTCAAAAAAATGCACAAGGCGAGGGCTTAAGTGAAATTAAAAATATAGCAAGAGAAAAAAGTATTCCTATTCAATTAGTGCCTATTGAGAAATTAAATGGAATGTCTAAGGCCAACCATCAAGGGGTATTGGCCTTTATATCCAAAGTAAAATATTTAGAGTTACAAGAAGTGATAGATTTTGTGGTGGCCAAAGGAGAAACCCCGCTTTTTCTAATGCTAGACGGCGTAACTGATGTAAGAAATATTGGGGCCATTGGAAGAAGTATACATTGCTGTGGGGCGCAGGCTTTAATTATTCCAGACAAAGGGGTAGGTGCCTTAAATGAAGAAGCCTTTAAAAGTAGTGCAGGGGCATTGGAACATATTCATATAGTAAGGGTGGGGAGCCTTTTGAAGGCGGTTGATTTATTGCATTTGAATGGCATACAGGTTTTCACTAGTGAAATGCGCGCCGATAAAAATATTCATGAATTGGATTTAACCATTCCTTCCTGTATTATAATGGGAGATGAGGGGAGAGGCGTACAACCCTACTTAGCCAAGGCAGCGGATTATTTTTTCAAAATCCCTATGGCCACTAATTTTGATTCTTTTAATGTGTCGGTGGCAGCTGGCATTATTTTGTATGAGGCCATGAAACAAAGAATGTTTCCTTTAAAATAAAGGCAGTAGATGAGCACCTTAAAATTCAAATTAACCCTGGCTGCAAAAAAATCTCCTTATCCAATCGGGTATCGTGATCGATTAATGCTGGTAGGTTCTTGTTTTTCAGAAAACATTGGCGCCAAATTAAGTAGTCATTTATTTCATGTACTTGAAAATTCACATGGAATTTTATTCAATCCAATTAGTGTGTCCAATGCTTTATTGGATTGTATCGATAATAAACAATATACCCAAGCCGATTTATTTCAGTTAAATGAGCTTTGGAATAGCTGGAACCACCACAGTCGTTTTTCTGCAGTAGATAAGCAGGAGGCTTTAGCTAAAATAAATTATTCCATTACGAATGCTCATGAATTTTTAAAAACAGCCGATCATATAGTCATTACCCTTGGTTCCGCCTGGGTATATCAATTAAATAATCAGTCGCCGCATACAGCGGGGCAAGTAGTGGCCAATAACCACAAAGCTCCCTCCAATTGGTTTGATAAAAGATTGATGCCACCCAATGAATTGAAAGACTTATTGAATCAATTAATAAATAAATTACTTGCCTTTAATCCGCATTTGCACATCGTATTTACCATTAGCCCTGTACGTCATTTAAGAGAGGGCTTGGTCGAAAACAACCGTAGCAAAGCTGTTTTAATACATGCCGTTCATGAGCTAGTGGAAACCAATACAAGCACTGAATATTTTCCTGCCTACGAATACATTATTGATGATTTAAGAGATTACCGTTTTTATGCCGAAGACTTAGTGCATCCCAATTATGCAGCATCCAATTATGTTTGGGAGAAGCTGGTGGAATCATACATGAATGAGGATACTCAAAATATCATGAAACAGGTGGCTGAATTACAATTGGCCATGCAACACAAACCATTTTTTGCAGGGTCTACCCAACACCAAGAATTTTTACAAAATTGTATTGCTAAAACAGAGCGATTATTGAGTTTATATCCCTATTTGCCATTGAATGACCAAGTTCAGTTTTTTAAGCAAGAAATTGGCAAATAAATTCTTAATTTAGTTGTCTAAATATTTCTTATGCGCATACTGCCATTTATTGCTTCGGCAATGGTTACTATTGGTTTAGTGACAGTTCTAAATACTCAATTATCTATTGGTCCAACTAAGTCACCCAAGCTGGGTTATTTCTTATCCCCTCAACATGGGTTTTGGAAAAATGCAGAAAAAGTGAATGCTAATTTTGATGCTTCTATTGTGGCAGGTGAATTAAAAGGAAATGTAGATGTGTATTTAGATGATCGATTGGTTCCGCATATCTATGCAGACCATGATGAAGACGCCTATTTTGTGCAAGGGTATTTACATGCGAAGTATAGATTGTGGCAGATGGATTTTCAAACTAGGGTAGCTTCTGGTAGATTAAGTGAAATTGCTGGCGCGGATAAATTATCCATTGATCGTTTTTTTAGAAGATTGGGTATGGTGTATGGGGCAGAACAAACCGAAGCCAATATCAATGCGAACAATCCAGAAATGAAGGCCACGGTGGATGCCTATACCGCAGGGGTAAATGCTTATTTAAAACAATTGGCTCCAGAAGATTTGCCTTTTGAATATAAGTTAATGAACTACGCCCCTGAAATGTGGACACCTAAAAAAACCTATTTATTTTTAATGTTCATGTCTTATGATTTAACAGGTCATGCTGCTGCTGCCGATTTGCAATTAACCAATACCAAAGATTTTTTAGGTTATGATTTATTTGATAAGTTATATACCAATAATCAAGACTCATTAGATCCCATTATACCAAAAGGAACAGTGTATCAGAAACCTTCCATTATACCTATTAAACCTGCCAATGCAGATTCTACCTATTTAATGAAAACTAATAATCTGGCATTGAATTTTCAAGACGCACCATTAGCGCCAAATATTAACAATGGTAGTAACAACTGGGCAGTATCAGGTAGCAAAACAAAATCGGGTCGTCCTATATTATGTAGCGATCCTCATTTAGGATTAAACCTGCCTTCACTTTGGTATGAAGTTCAAATTACTACGCCTACCCATAGTACTTATGGGGCAAGTTTTCCAGGTTCTCCTGCAGTAATCATTGGTTTCAATGATAGTTTGGCCTGGGGTGTGACCAATGCAGGCAGAGATGTATTGGATTATTATGAATTGAAATTTAAAGACAGTTCAGAGAATGAATATTGGTTCAATGGAGCTTGGACATCGGTGACTAAAAGAAAAGAAATCATTAAAGTAAAAGACAGTGCAGATGTAATTGAAGACATACCTATGACGCATTGGGGCCCTGCGATGTATGATGCACATTATCAAAATCTACAGTCCAAAGGCCGCAACTTGGCTGTTAAATGGACTGCAACAAATTCTTCTACAGGGGTAGAAACTTTTTACAGATTAAACCGAGCTAAAAATTACGATGACTATATTAAAGCCATTTCACTTTGGACCTGCCCTGGTCAGAATTTTGTAATGGCCACTATTTCTGGTGATATTGCGATTAAGCAACAAGGTGCTTTTGTTGCTAGATGGGAGCATCAAGGGGATTTTATTATGCCAGGAACAGACAGTGCTTATGATTGGCAAGGGATCATCCCTAATGAAGAGAATCCAACGATTAAAAATCCAGCGCGCGGTTTTGTAAGCAGTGCGAATCAAAAAGCAACTGATCCTAGTTACCCTTATTATTTAGGTACCGCCAATTCCTTTCCTTTATACCGCGGTATAAGTGTCAACCAGCATTTGATTGGCATGTCAAACATTACTCCTGAAGACATGCAAGCCTTACAAACCAACAATGACAATGTATTTGCTGCAACAGCGCGTCCTGCTTTAATGAAATATTTGCAAGTAGATAAACTAAGTCCTGATGCTAAAAGAATGGTCACTGAAATGACGAATTGGAACTTAGTGAATGACGAACATTCTAAAGGCATTACTATTTTTAAAATTGTATGGGACAGTGTAAGAATAGCTGTTTGGGGAGATGAATTGGCTGGATCTTCCATTCCATTGACCAAGCCAGATGATTATGTTTTGTTAGATCAAATGTTAAAAGATTCCAATTGGTCTATCGCGGATGATATCAGAACCAAAGGTAAAATTGAGAATTTTAAAGACCAAATTACCTTAGGTGTTGAAAATGCAACTAATAAATTAGTAGCATTAGAAAATGAAAATAAACTAGAATGGGCTTTATTTAAAGCCACAAAGATTTCACACCTAACTAAAATTCCTGCTTTGAGTAGACTGGATTTGCCCATTGGGGGAGGTGTAAATATTATTAATGCCACCACGGAAGATCATGGACCAAGTTGGAGAATGGTGGTACACTTAACAGATGAAATAGAGGCCTATGGTTTATATCCAGGAGGGCAGAGTGGTAACCCGGGTAGTAAATACTATGATAGCTTTGTCGATTATTGGGCAGCAGGAAAATATTATCGATTATTATTTTTAGCTAAAGAAAAGTTAATACAGAATGAAAGAACAAAATGGCATATTCAATTTAAAAAAGCAACTGCTTAATTAAACAATTACAAATTTATTTTAAATATTAGTTATGAAATATATAGTATCTATTTTATTGTCTGCATTACTCGCTTATGCTGTTGGAATTTATGGTAATTTACCTTGGTGGAGTTTTGTAGTCACTAATTTTATAATCGCCTTTGCGATACCTCTTAAACCTGCTCAATCTTTTACAGCGGGTGCCTTGGGCGTAGGATCTTTATGGGCTGGATTAGCGTTCGGAATTGATGTGTCCAATAATCACATATTGTCCACTAAAGTGGCAAAAATTCTACCTATGGGAGGTTCCTATTTATTATTAATTTTTATAACTTTTGCAATAGGTGCTTTATTAGGAGGACTTGCTTCTTTAACTGGTTCTTTTCTTCGCACAAGTAAAGCCTAATTTGTTTTGAAAATAGCTGCATGATTTTTATCAGTAGGCTTTTTGCCTAATAATTGTAGATTCTTTTTTATCTTTACATAGAATTTCCCCAACCTGTAATTGGGATAAAAATTTAGTCTATGTCAGTGCTACACAATCGTGTCTCCAATAAGGAGTTGAAAGAAAAATTATACCAGGAAAATTTTCCTCGTACCACTATCAGTTTTTATCAATACTTTAATATTCAAGATCCCTTGTATTTTAGAGATGATTTATATAAAGCGTTCAATGCCATGCAAGTGTTTGGCCGTATTTATATTGCCAAAGAGGGCATCAATGCACAAATAAGTGTACCATCCCATTTGTTGGAAGATTTTAGATTCTATTTGTATTCCATTAAAGGTTTAGAAGGAGTAAGGTTAAATATTGCAGTGAATGACAATGGCAAAAGCTTTTGGGTACTCAGAATTAAAACACGTGAAAAAATTGTGGCAGATGGCATTGAAGATCCAGCATTTAGTATGGAGAACAAAGGCAACTATGTGAATGCCGAGCAGATGAATGCTTTGTTAGAAAAAGAAGACACGATTGTGATTGATATGCGCAATCATTATGAATATGAAGTAGGACATTTTGTAAATGCGATTGAAATTCCTTCTGATACTTTTAGAGAACAATTGCCCATGGCCGCGGAGATGATGAAGGAGAATAAAGAAAAAAATATCATTATGTATTGCACGGGAGGTATTCGTTGTGAAAAAGCAAGTGCCTATATGTTGCATGAGGGTTTTAAAAATGTATTTCATTTAGAAGGAGGCGTTATCAACTATGCCAATAAAATCAAAGAAGCTGGCTTAGAAAGTAAATTCAAAGGAAAGAATTTTGTTTTTGATGATAGATTGGGAGAAAAAATAACAGAAGATATTATTTCAAAATGCCATCAGTGTGGAGCGCCATGCGATACACATACCAATTGCAAAAACGATGGTTGTCATTTATTATTTATTCAATGTCCTAGCTGCGCTGAAACCTATGCGGGCTGTTGCACGCAGGCTTGTACCGATATAGTTCATCTACCCCTAGAAAAACAAATTGAACTTCGAAAAGGCATTGATAAAGGCCAGCAAATTTTTAACAAAAGCAAGCAACGCTTAAGGCCTAGGTTAGGGATTGATATCTAAAATCAGCAATAACTAACTAAGCTTTTCAAGCGAAGCGCATACAACTTTATAAGTTTCTTCTTCAGATAATTGCTGCGGCATAAATTTTTCACCAATCACTTGTTCGTAAAGCTCAATATATCTTTTAGAAATAGTATCAATCCATTCGGCGGACATGGCAGGCACCGTTTGGCCTTCCTTGCCCATGAAATTATTGGCAATCAACCACTCGCGTACAAACTCTTTACTTAATTGTTTTTGCTTTTCTTTTTTGGATTGTCTTTCTTCAAATCCATCGGCATAAAAATAACGAGAGGAATCGGGGGTATGTATTTCGTCCATTAGATAAATAGTGTCTCCAATCTTTCCAAATTCATATTTAGTATCTACTAAAATCAAACCTTGCTTAGCGGCAATTTCTTTTCCTCTCTGAAATAAAGCCAACGCATATTTTTCCAGTACTGCCCAGTCAGTTGCAGAAGCCAATCCTTGAGCAATTATTTCTTCTTTTGAGATATCCTCATCATGACCTTCACTGGCTTTAGTAGAAGGGGTAATAATAGGATTTGGAAAAAAATCATTTTCTGCCATGCCTTCTGGTAAGCTTACGCCACATAATTTTCTACCTCCAGCACTATAAGTTCTCCAAGCATGACCCACTAAATTGCCTCGAACCACCATCTCTATCTTGAAAGGCACACATTTTTTACCAATGGCCACATGAGGGGCAGGGGTGTCTAGCAGCCAATTGGGGCAAATATCCCTGGTGGCCTTCAACATATAGGCAGCGATCTGATTTAGCACCTGACCCTTAAAAGGGATGGGTGCTGGTAAAATTACGTCAAAAGCAGAGATTCTGTCACTTGCAATCATTATAAGTAGTTCATTATCAAGATAATAGACATCTCTTACCTTGCCATGATACTCACCAATTTGATGGGGAAATGGGGTCATTTTCATACTGTAAAATTATATTTTTAAAGATACAAATGATAATTTTTTCTTAAATGCTTACAATATGTTAATTTGTACCAACAATTCAACTTAAAAACAATAATTTATGAAAAAATTTTTAAGACATTTTGCTGTTCTATGCTTATCTACCATCTTGGTTATGAGTGCAAAAGCTCAAAATGCAAGTACCATTTCAGGTACGGTTAAAAATTCAAGTTCTTCAGAATCTGTACCTGCAGTTTCAGTTACTTTAAAAGGATCTAACCAAGGTACTTACACTGACGACAGAGGTAATTTTAAAATTTCAGTATCTCAAAAAGCACCTTATACCTTGGTGTTTTCTTCTGTTGGTTTTGAATCCAAAGAAGTGATAGTAGATGCTACAAATAAAGTAAATGTTACACTTAAACCTTCTTATACCTTAGGTTCTGAAGTGGTAGTAGCTGCCTCAAGAGTTGCAGAGAGAATTTTAGAATCTCCAGTAACTATTGAGCGTATTAGCAATGCTACTATCAAATCTGCACCTGCTTCTAATTACTATGATATCATTGGTAATTTAAAAGGGGTGGACGTTGTAGCTGCAAGTTTGACTTTCAAAAGTGTTAGTACAAGAGGTTTTAACGGTAGTGGTAACACACGTATGAACCAATTAATTGATGGTATGGACAACCAAGCCCCAGGATTGAATTTCTCTGTGGGTAGTATTGTTGGATTGACCGAATTAGATGTAGATAATATCGAATTATTGCCAGGAGCTTCTTCTGCTTTATATGGTGCAGGGGGTATGAATGGTACTGTTTTAATCAATAGTAAAAGCCCTTTCAAATATCAAGGTTTGAGTTTTCAAATCAAGCAAGGGATGAACCATATTGATGGTTACGAGCGTCCAAAATCTGGATACAGTGACTATACAGTAAGATGGGCTAGTAAAATAGGCGATCGTTTTGCTTATAAAATTTCAGCAGAATCAATGGAAGCGCAAGATTGGTTGGCTCAAAATACAAGCAACTATTCTCGTAGCACCGGAACTTCTTTAGGGGAGACAATTTCTGGAACAAGAGGTACAGACCCTAACTACGATGGTATTAACGTATATGGCGATGAAACTACAGTAGACTTAAGAAATTTCAGTGCCTCTTATAAAGCAGGAGTTTCTGGTTTATTAGGTGCAGCTACTTTCAATGCCTTGTATGGCGCAGCAGCAGGGTATAGTACTTATGCTGGTTACGCTGGTTTTTTAGCAGCGGCCACTGGACCAAAATTTGCTGCATTGCAACCTTATGCACCTATTCTTTATGCGGATAAAAAAGGATATTATGGCAATGTAAGTAGAACAGGATACAATGAAGCAGATGTAATTGATCCAACTACAAGAAATAATAAAATTACTGGATCAATTCATTATAAAGTAAATGATAGAACAGAGGCCTCTTTCAGTATGTATACAGGTACTGGAAATACCGTGTATACTGGTAGTGACCGTTATTCTTTGAAAAATTTACAAATGAGTCAATTCAAATTTGAATTGAAATCTAAAAACTGGTATTTAAGAGCTTATGAAACTTTAGAAGATGCGGGTGATTCTTACAATGCCACTATCGCCACTCGTATATTTAATGAATCTTGGAAAAAAAGTTATGATCCTACCAATGCAACTACAACAGCTGCCTCTTGGTATCCTCAATACTTTTCTGCTTTAACTACCGCCTTAGCACAAGGAGCCAGTACAGCGCAAGCCAATGCAACAGCGAGAGCCTTTGCAGATCAAGGAAGACCTGAAGGTCAAGGCAATGGTAATATTGGTTCAAGTGCTGCATATAATGCAATCACTGGTACACCAATTTCTAAGGGGGGTGCTAAATTTTTAGATAAATCATCATTGGCTGTAGTAGAAGGTCAATTGAATTTGACAGAAAAATTAGGTTTTGACAAATACGATATGGATTTATTAATTGGAGGAAGTGCAAGAACTTATACATTGAATTCTCAAGGAACTTTATTTGCTGATACAGCAGGTAATATTGCCATCAATGAAACAGGTGCCTATACTCAATTGTCTAAGAAATTCTTTGGCGATGGTCTTAAATTGTCTTTTTCTGGACGTTATGATAAAAATCAAAACTTCAAAGGTCAATTTACACCAAGATTCACTGCTGTAATTAAAATTGCAGAAGACAATAACTTACGTCTTTCTTACCAAACAGCTTATCGTTTCCCAACCACACAAAACCAATACATTAACTTGTTAGTAGGTGGTGGTACTCGTTTAATGGGTGGTTTAAAGAGCTTGAGAGATTTTTATAATTTTGGTTCAAATCCTGCTTATACTATCCCAAGTGTAACTGCTTTTGGTGCTTCAGTAGCTGGAGGTGCGCCTAACGCTACTTTGTTGAAACAAAAAGTATTTGGTGATTTCAAACCAGAATCATTGAAGTCTTTTGAAATTGGGTACAAAACTTTAATTGCAAAAAAATTATTAATTGATTTTTATGCTTATACAGGTGATTATACCAACTTTATTGGTGGTATCAATGTATTGCAATCAAGAACTGGTGCAAGTATTTATGATGTATTAAGTGCAGATAAGCGTATTGCCTATAGCATTTCAACCAATGCTGCCACTAAAGTATCTTCTTCAGGATGGGGTGTTTCTGCAGATTACATGATGCCTAACAATTTTACTTTCAACGGTAGCATTTATACAGACGAAATTGGCAACTTGCCTACTGGCTTTATTGCTTATTTCAACACACCATTATGGAGAGCTAATTTTGGTTTAACCAATACAGGTTTCTTGTTGAAAAACAGATTGGGCTTTAGTGCATCAGTGCATTATCAAGACGAGATGACTTATGAAGGTAGTTTTGCAGTAGGTAAAGTAGCTTCTTTCAACACGATTGATGCTGTTTTAACTTATAAAGTACCTAGCGTTAAATCTTTGATCAAAGTTGGTGGTACCAATATTATGAATAAGTATTATTACACAGCTTATGGTAGTCCAAAAATCGGTGGATTGTACTATGTAAGCTTTGCTTATAACATATTCTAGTCTTTTAGGATGGGTTAGTCCTAGAATCCCTTCCTCCCAGCTTGGGCGGAGGGGATTTTTTTATGCCTTAGAATTACTTTTTTCTTGTATAAAACTCTATTTTTGCATCTCAAATTAAAATTAGATTCATGCGATCAATAGCCTTAAGAGAAGCCATACGCGAAGCAATGAGTGAGGAAATGAGAAGAGATGAACGCGTCTTGCTGATGGGAGAAGAAGTAGCCGAATACAATGGCGCTTACAAAGTAAGCCAAGGTATGTTGGCCGAATTTGGGCCTAAACGCATTATCGATACCCCCATTTCAGAATTAGGTTTTACCGCAGTAGCGGTAGGGGCTGCTCAAAATGGGCTTAGACCGATCGTAGAGTTCATGACCTGGAACTTTGCCGTACTTCCTTTAGATCAAATCTTAAATACAGCGAGCAAAATGTTGGCTATGAGTGGCGGTCAAATTGGTTGCCCCATAGTGATGAGAGGCCCCAATGGAAGTGCAGGGCAATTAGGCGCACAACATTCTACCGCATTTGAAAGTTATTTAGCCAATATCCCTGGTATCAAAGTGGTCTCTACGGCTGATGCTTATGATGCAAAAGGTTTATTAAAACAAGCCATCAGGTATGAAGAAGATCCCATTATGTTTTTGGAAAGTGAAGTAAGTTATGGCGAAAAAGCGGACGTACCTGACGAAGAATATTATATCCCTCTAGGACTAGCTGCGGTGAAAAAGCCGGGCCGCGATGTAACTATTGTTTCATACAGTAAGATGATGAAAGTGGCCTTAGGTGCTGCTGCAGAATTAGAAAAAGAAGGGATTAGCGCAGAAGTAATTGATTTAAGAACCATTCGTCCTTTGGATTGGATGACCGTTTTAGAAAGCGTTAAAAAAACAAATAGATTGGTCATCATTGAAGAACAATGGCCTTTTGCTTCCGTTTCTTCTGAATTAAGCTACCGCATTCAAAAAGAGGGCTTTGATTATTTAGATGCCCCTATAAGAAGAATTACCAGTGCCGATGCGCCTATGCATTATGCGCCTAATTTAACTGCTTTGGCCATTCCAGACATCATTAGATCGGTAAAATTAGTCAAAGAGGTACTACATCAATACAAATAAGGGACAGTAATCCTTTATTTTAGCCTTTTGTACAGTTTAACAATATAATTCATACTCTTTTTATAAATATCCCTCACAAAGGGATATTTTTGTTATCAATAATAACTACTATTTATGGGATTCATTTGTTTGATTATTTTTTGGGTAGGATGGTACATTGGTATTTACAGTATGCTTAAAAAAGCAGGGGTAGCCCATTCGAAAGCCATCATCCCAATTTACAATACTTGGGAAGTTGTAAAGCTTTGCAATATTCCAAAAATTTGGTTTTGGATACAATTAATTCCTATTTTAGGTCAGTTTGTAAGCTTGTGGATCTCCATCATTTTTGTGATGCATTTCAAAAAGGTGAATCTGGTGCAACATACATTAACTGTTTTTTTTCCTTTTATATATTTGCCTTATTTGGGATTTTCAGCAAAAGAAAAATGGCATGGGGAAACTGCCTTAGTCCATTACCATAAGCCTGCTTCTAGAGAATGGATTGATGCAGCTGTTTTTGCAGTGGTCGCTGCTACTTTAATTAGAACTTTTATTTTTGAAGCCTATGTGATTCCTACCGAGAGTATGGAAAAAACTTTATTGGTGAACGATTTTTTATTCGTTGATAAAATCACTTTTGGTGCTAGAGTTCCACAAACACCCATCTCTTTTCCTTTTGTACACAATACGATGCCTGGAGCACCCACCACGCCTTCGTATATAAAATGGGTGCAATTAGATTACAGCAGGCTGCCTAAAATTAGAAATATCAATCGCAATGATGTAGTGGTATTTAATTTTCCTGCAGGAGATACCATTATTAACGATCCAGAGTATGGCAGTAAAATTCCTTATTACGATGTTTTAAGATCACCTGAATTTAATGGAGACAGAGAAAAACTAAATGCACAATTTCCTATATTGGTTCATCCCATTGACAAAACAGATAACTACATTAAACGATGTGTAGGAGTTCCAGGGGATCTCATTCAGGTAAAAGAAAGTCGTTTGTGGGTGAATGGTCAGCCCGCTTTAGTGACTGCCAATGCTCAAACAGAATATTTAGTTGTGACCAATGGTAAGCCAATTGCAGAAGATTATGTAGAGGACAGTATTGGTATTAGTACCACCGAAGCCACCAACGATTTTAGACTGATTGATGGCAAGGCCAATACTTATTTAATTAATATGACGGCAGGGGCTGCAGAAAGCTTAAAAAAAATAGCGCAAGTGGTATCGGTGACAGCCTATGTGGACAATACAGTGGGTTATACTTTCCCCAATGATGTGCAACATTTCCCTTTTTCTCTAGATAATTTTGGCCCTATTCGTATTCCTAAAAAAGGGGACATCGTGGAGTTGAATGATAGCACCATAGAATTGTATCGCCGTTTAATTACCAATTATGAGCACAATACTTTAGATAAAGTCAATGGTCAATTTGTTTTAAATGGTTTGGTGGCTAGCACTTACAAAGTAAAACAGGATTATTATTGGATGATGGGAGACAATCGACACAGAAGCCAGGACAGTCGTTTTTGGGGCTATGTGCCAGAAACGCATATTGTTGGAAGAGCTGCTTTAATTTGGTTTAGTTACAATAAATCTATTCGTTGGAATCGACTATTCAATAGCATTAAATAAATCAATGCAAAAAAAATACGAGGTTGACTATGAACTTTTAGACCATGCTGGTTTATTGTCTAATGCAGACCAAGCTTTATTAAAGGCAGCCATCAAGGCAACAGAAACTGCTTATGCTCCTTATTCCAATTTTAAAGTGGGCGCAGCAGCCTTATTGTCCACCGGACAAATAGTGCTTGGATCTAATCAAGAAAGCGCCAGTTTTCCAGTGGGCATTTGTGCCGAAAGAACTTTATTGAATAGTATAGGAAGCCAATATCCAGAAGCTACTATATTATCTATGGCCATTAGTTATGACCCATTAAATAAACCATCGGCAGCACCTATATCTCCATGTGGGATGTGTAGGCAATCCTTGTTGGATTATGAAAATCGTTATCAAGCGCCGATTAAAATTATTTTAGCAGGAAAATCAGGCCAGGTCATGGTCATTCCTTCGGCAAGTTATCTTTTGCCCTTTGGCTTTGATGGTTCTATTTTAAAATAAGGGAATATTAAAACAAGGTTTGTACGCCTAGCTCCAATCTAAATTCGTGTTGTAATAACCATTTTTTTCTGGCCTTGCCCCAGGCATAGCCTACCAAGGATCTGTCCGATCCCACAATTCTATGGCAGGGTACGATGATGGCAATTTTGTTTTTCCCATTGGCATTGGCTGCAGCACGCACTAAATTAGGGTCACCCATTTTTTTTGCTAATTCTGCATAGCTTAAAGTTTTAGAAAAGGGTACCTCATACAATTCTTTCCAAACTTTTTGTTGAAATTCCGTACCCGCTTGATTAATGGCGACACTAAAATGTTTTCTTTTACCTGCAAAATATTCAATCAATTCGTCAATGCATTGATTGATGACCTCTGGGGTGGTAGCTGAAATTTCAATTTGATCTATGGCCTCGTCTTCGATAAAAATTAATTCTTCAATACAAAAATCATCTGCAACGATTTTTATAATACCAATGGGGCTATGATAAATTTGTAGGTATTGATTGGGCATTATCCGATAGGTTGTCCATTGGTCACTGGTAAGGAAGGATGAAGTAAGACTACTTCATTTGCATCATCATATACCCCTAATACTAAACATTCACTGATAAAATTGGCAATTTGTTTAGGAGGAAAATTGACTACGGCGATGATTTGCTTGCCCACTAAATTTTCCATGGAGTAATGATGGGTAATTTGAGCGGATGATTTTTTGATACCCAAGGGGCCAAAATCGATACTTAATTGGTAGGCAGGTTTTTTAGCTTTTGGGAAAGCTTCCACAGTTAAAATGGTACCGCACCTGATGTCTACTTTTGTAAAATCTTCCCAGTTGAGCATAGTTGATAGTTTCTGCCTAAAATTACATCGCTTAACTCAATAAATTGGCTAATTCTATTAGGTCTTTTTGTTTGTAGAGTAGGGTGGGACTTTGAAAGCATTTTGCAAACTCCATCAAATGCTTTTTAATGATTTGAACATTAGTGAGCCGCTTATAATAACTATTCTTAGGCACTATATTGGACCGCTGCATATAATTGTCTAAATCTTTTTGAGAAAAAGCATTACCTGTAGTGCCTTCTACATAAAATTGAATGAATTCTTGTGGGTTAGTCACCAATTCTTCTGGATCCCAATCTGAAGTATAAAAAGCAATGATGCATTGCTTGGGGATATTGATAAAGTGGGCTTGTATGTCTAATTGATGACAAAGTTCTGCATAGAGCAAAGTATTGGCAATGGCATTTCCTTTTTTAGATTGCAAGGGGGCAGCAATTAAAAATTCTTCAGGCTTCTCGTAATTTACTTCTACTCCTTTTATTTGATAATAATTGTATAGAATATTTCGAATGACATTGGCTTGCTCTAAAGGCGTTAAATAATTGTTCAATTCTAACCATATATTACGTCTAATTTTTTCCATTTGATGACGCAAAGTATCAATAGCTAGTTCAGGAAATTGAAACTGTGTGACAAGCAATGCACCTTCAAATAAGGAGGCATTAGGATCCGCATTCCATTTGGTAAAAGCTTCTTTTAGATCTTGCAATCTAAGTTTGTAAATCATGAGCTCTATTCTTTCCAAAGTAGCCTCGTCTAATGTATTTTCCCATAAATGTTCTAAGTCTGGAATGATGGGAGAGCCATAAACCAACAATCTATCCGCAATGGTATTAAAAATCTCTTCGTCTGGGTCGTCAATTAACTTAAACAAAGCGTTTATTTCTGTTGCTTTTTGCATTTTGAGCGTTGGGTTGTTTTCAAATATTATTCAAATCAACGCAAAATATTTGCAAAATCCCATTATACTTATCCTATGGTTGTGGATATAATTAACAAATGTTTGCATAATAAATAGAATTATTAAACGTTCAGCTAAATAATCGGTATTTATGCTCAGTCTTATTGCTATTTGTCCGTACTTTGCTTATACAACGAAAAGCACATGAGCAATCAAATTTCAGCTACCCCGAAATTTCCAGTAATGGAGCAATCCTTACATACCGAATTAAAAAATAGGGTGAATAAATATTTGGCAGAACATTCGATAAAAGCAACGGGCAATTTCAAGTTATTTTCAAAAGCCATTATTTTAATGACCTTGTTTGTGTTGATTTATGTTCACTTGATATTTTTTACCCCATCCACTTTTTTTGCAGTGATAGAATGCGTTTTATTTGGAGGTTTAATTGCAGCCATTGGGTTCAATGTAATGCATGATGGCAGCCATGGAAGTTTTAGTAAGTATGCTTGGTTGAATAAATTAGCTTCATCCTCTATTAGTGTTTTAGGGGCCAGTCGTTTTATGTGGGCCATGAAGCATGTTACCTTGCACCATACTTTTACTAATATTGACGGGGTAGATGATGATATTGAAGTGGGGGTTCTAATGCGAATGGCACCTACACAAAAACATTATTTATTGCATCGTTTTCAACATATTTATTTCTGGGGCTTATATATGTTATTGTATATATTCTGGATATTTTTTGCAGACTATAAAAAATATTTCTCAGGTAAAATTGGCTCCGTAGCCATCAAGGACATGAGTATCGCAGATCACATTGAATTTTGGGCGGTGAAAGTATATCATGCTTTTATCTTTGTAGTATTACCTATTTATATGTTGGGCTGGGTGAGCTGGTTGGTAGGGTTTTTAGTGGTGGGTTGTTTTGCTGGATTTATTTTGAGCATTGTTTTTCAATTGGCGCATACAGTGACTGAAACCGAATTCCCTTTAGCCATTCAACCTGAGAATAAAATGCCTGATGAATTTGCAGTACATCAAATTCAGACCACTGCTAATTTTGCTACTAAGAGTAAATTAGTAAGTTGGTTGGTAGGGGGATTGAATTTCCAAATTGAGCATCATTTGTTCCCTAAAATTTCACATGTGCACTATCCAGCTATTTCTAAGATAGTAAAACAAACCTGTGCAGATTTTAAATTAAAGTACATTGAATATCCAACGGTGATTAGCGCCATTAAGGCACATGTTCAATACCTTAAATTAATGAGTAAGCCTGCATTGAATTAATTCAATTTCAAGCCTAACTAATGATACTAAAAAGGCCTCCAAATTTGGAGGCCTTTTTTATAACTCAATACATTTGAATGCTAGATTTATTAAGATGCTTTCTTTTTTCTAGCCATCTTGCGCGGAGGATTGGCTTTTAATTCTGCAATAGTTGCATTGACTTCTTCAATGGTCAAGGTTTCCACTTTCTCTTGCTGCTCCTTACTCAATTTGAAATTACGTAAGCCTTGTTTAATATATGGTCCATATGGGCCTCTTAACAATTGAATCTTCTCTTTTTCAAATACTTTGATGGTTCTTTCATCTTTGGCCTTTCTTTTCTCTGCAATCATAGGGGTCAATTCCTCGAGGGTAACCGTATAGGGGTCCATTTCCTTGTTGAGGGAGTAGAACTTCTTGGAATGAGCCGCATAAGGGCCAAAACGTCCAATATTTACAGAAACATCCTCGTCTTCGAATTGGCCAAGCATCCTTGGTAATTTAAACAATTCCATGGCATCGTCAAAACTGATGGTCTCAATACTCTGGGAGGCCTTCAATTTAGCAAATCTTGGTTTTTCTTCCTCATCCTGATGGCCAATTTGAACCATTGGGCCATACCTGCCCATACGAGCAATTACTTTCTTTCCACTTACCGCATCAAAACCAAGTTCTCTTTCGCCTTTAGCTCTTTCTGCAGTTTCAAGGGTATGTTCAATAGTCACATGAAAAGGCTCATAAAAAGCGGCTAACATATCGCTCCATTTTAATTTACCTGCAGCAATTTCATCAAATTCACCTTCAATTTTAGCAGTAAAATTAAAATCCATCACTTTAGAGAAGTGTAATTTTAAAAAATCAGTTACTACCAAACCTAAATCGGTAGGGGACAACTTATTTTTCTCCGCACCTGTTATTTCTGAAGCGGATTCTTGTTTAACTTCATCTTTATTGCTTAAGGTCAAAATTTGGTAAATTCTTTTAATGCCTTCTTTTTCTCTTTTCTCTACATAATTACGCTTCATGATGGTGGTAATCGTAGGTGCATAAGTAGAAGGACGACCAATTCCTAGTTCCTCTAGTTTCTTAACTAAGGAAGCCTCCGTAAATCTAGAACCTGGGCGACTAAATCTTTCCAAACCGGTCATAGATGTAAAATCAAGTACTTGTCCTTTAGCTAAAGGAGGCAATAAGCTTTCATCTCCCTCCTCCAAATTGTCTTCCTCTATTTCGTCTTCATCCTTGCTTTCTAAATATACTTTTAGGAAACCATCAAACTTCATTACTTCACCACTTGCGGTTAATGTTTCTTTATTGGTAGAGATTTCAATTTTTGCAGTTGTTTTTTCAAACTGGGCATCACTCATTTGAGAAGCAATGGTTCTTTTCCAAATCAATTCATATAATCTATTTAAATCTGGATCGTCTACTTTGCTTTCGTTCATGTAAGAAGGACGAATGGCTTCATGTGCTTCTTGTGCATTTTCATTTTTATTCTTGAATTTTCTTGGTTGATAATATTGATCACCAAAACTATCATTGATTTCTTTTTTAATAGCCTCCACCGCAGTTTCACTCAAGCTAATGCTGTCTGTTCTCATGTAAGTGATCTTACCACTTTCATATAATTTTTGCGCTAGTAACATCGTCTTACTTACGCTGTAACCTAATTTTCTAGAAGCTTCTTGTTGTAGGGTAGAAGTAGTGAATGGCGCTGAGGGCGTGCGTTTGCCATCTTTTACAGCAATGTCTTTTACGGTATATTTTGCGCCCTTGCATTCGTTTAAAAATTTTTCGGCTGCACCAGCTGTAGTTAATTTTTGCGGACCTTCTGCTTTGAATTTTACTTTTTTCTTGTTGATATCTGGCGCACTAAATAATGCAGAAACTTTAAAAACACTCTCCGGAATAAAATGATTGATTTCTCTTTCTCTTTCTGCAATTAATCTTACCGCCACACTTTGAACCCTACCAGCACTCAAACTTCTTTGCATGCCAATTTTACGCCAAAGTACAGGGCTCAATTCAAAACCTACAATTCTATCTAAAATTCTTCTTGCTTGTTGTGCATCTACCAAATCCATATTGATGAATCGTGGATTTTCTACTGCTTTCTTAATAGCAGGAGCTGTAATCTCATGAAAGACGATTCTTTTGGTTTTCTTTGGATCTAATCCTAAAACTTCTGCTAAATGCCAACTAATGCTTTCTCCTTCACGGTCCTCATCCGATGCTAGCCATACTTCTTTTGCTTTCTTGGTCATGGATTTTAATTCCTTCACCACTTTTTCTTTTTCACTTGGAACAGTATAACGAGGAGCAAATTTGTTTTTTAAATCTATCCCCATGTCTACTTTTTCCAAATCACGGATGTGCCCATAGCAACTGCGCACTTCAAAATCTTCGCCTAAAATCTTCTCGATCGTTTTTGCCTTTGCAGGCGACTCCACAATTAATAAGTTCTTTGACATAGTGGTCTACCGCTCCTACGGGATATTTTAGAAATTGATTATCAAGTAATTATGAAAAAAAAGCAAACCCTTTGTTGGAGAGGCTATTTCTTTTCTCGCGATGCAATATTAGAGCTTTAGACTAAAAAATAAAAATTACTAGGGCTTAGGAACCCAAAAATGCCATGATTTTGTCAATCACTTCCTGTGTTTTGTACACTTTATTATGACCTAAGCCATTGGTTGTCAAGAATTTAATATTTTCTGCGGCTTTATTTTTAAAATCTATTAAATCTTTATAAGGACAGACCAGATCTTCTTGGTCATGTACCCAAAGCACAGGTCCAGTATATTTTTCTAGGGCACGATCGGCTTCAAAAAAGCTGACTGGGTGATGGGTATGCCTTTGCAATTCTTCAACAAATGCCTTTCTAACCCCATCCTTTAAGTGCATCATCGTAAAGTAATTTTCAAAAGTGGTGGTGGTTTTAGTGGCTGGGGCAATGAGTACAAATTTATGATCCATGGGATGAGAGATGGTTTCGGCCACCATGGCTAGGGTAATGGCCCCAAGGGAATGTCCAATAAAATAATCAATCGGGCCATGGTCTTTGATGATTTCATGGATGGCTTCTTGATAGATGACTATATTAATGTATTTACCTTGGCTTAAACCGTGTCCAGGGGCATCAAAGCAGATTACCTTGCAACCCATTTTTAAAAGAGGCTGTATATACTGTTCAAATTTGTAAGCACAGCTTGCATATCCATGTGCAATCAATACTGTTTTGCCATTCGGCTGATTTGGGTTCCATTCAAAACCATTTAAAGTGGAGGTCCCAATATTATGTAAGCCATTGCCTTTGACACTTACTTGGATCGTCTTAGCTTGATGAAAAATGGCAGGTGCTTTTCTTTTTTTAAATTTCGGATAGGGCTTACAGAAAAGATTAAATGCCAATTTTCCGGCTACCGGTAAAGAGACCAATCCCAAGGTTTTAAATTTTGTTCTTAAATACTGTAAATACATACGTTGAGAGAACCCCTGCTTCGCCATTATTCCATTATTTATCTGCAAAGATAAGTCTAGAACAGGGGCGGGGCCTATTTTTTTTGTATTTCGATAAAGAAAATTATAAAGGAAACAAAAGCATTGAATGATATAAGTTATTTTCGCAAAAATCTATCAAGAACTTATGTATTCATTAAAAATCAATTTTGAACAAAAGGGATTGGCGCCAGTTACTTTAACCAATATAAAACCAGATCAGAGTTTATTGGAAGTAATCTTAGATGCTGGTATTGAATTACATCACAATTGTGGTGGAGTTTGTGCCTGCAGCACTTGCCATATCTATGTAAAAAAAGGGGCTGAATTTTTACAAGAATTATCAGATAAAGAAGAAGATTTTATTGATCGTGCAGTAAGTCCAAGAATTGAATCAAGACTGGGCTGTCAATGTGAATTGCTTGCCGGTTCGGGCGATATTGAAATCAATTTGCCAGACCAAACACAATTTTTAGGAGAATAAAAAATAAAAAACTATGAGCCAGTTTGAACCACCCATCCATTGGAATGACCATGAAGATATTGCCCAAAAATTATATGAAAAATTTGGAGATGATTTTACCGAGTCCAAAATATACCGTGTTCGTTTCACCGATTTGCTAGAATGGGTTTTGTCTTTACCTCATTTTGAAGGGAAGAAAGAGGAGTCCAGCGAAGGTCATTTGGAAATGATCCAAAGTGCCTGGGTCTATGAATGGAGAGATAATCAAAAATAGGCTTACATTTATAGTCTAAAAATCACCTACTTGTTAGCAGCCTTTAAAAAAATTAAATGTTTTGTATTTGATGTCGATGGCGTTTTAACCAATGGCAAGTTATTGATTATGCCCAATGGATTAATGTCCAGGTCGATGGACATTAAAGATGGCTATGCTTTGCAGTTGGCCATCAAAAAAGGCTACCAAGTTTGGATCATTTCAGGTGGTCATTCTGAGGAGGTAAAAGAGCGCCTTCAAAAATTAGGGATCTCTGAAGTTTTTATGAAAGTGAAAGATAAACTATCCTTATTGCAGGAATTGGTGGTCTTGAATAAAATTGCATTAGATCAAATCATGTATATGGGAGATGACATGCCGGACTATGATGCCATGAAGGCGGTGGGCTTACCTGCTTGTCCAAGTGATGCCGCTGCAGACATTAAAGCCATTGCCGCTTATAATGCCATTGCCAAAGGAGGGGAAGGTTGTGCAAGAGAAGTAATTGAAAAGACTTTAAAATTAAATGATCATTGGGATCTGAGTGATCAAATCCAATCCAAATAAATCTTAAAACTATATTTTGAAGCTACTGATTCATTTTTTAAGATTGATACGTTGGCCCAATTTGCTATTTATTTTATTGGCAGAAACCTTGTTTCATTTTTGTATTTACAAACCACTGTTTCCATTATCTGTAGAGGAGGTTGATTTTCGTTTTTATTTAATGTTAGTGAGCAATACATTTATTGCAGCAGCAGGCTATATGATCAATGATTATTTTGATGTAAATATTGATCAAATCAATAAACCCGAAAAGGTAGTGGTGGGGGCTTATATAAGCAGAAGATGGGTAATTTTTTGGCATTTGATTTTAAGTGTAGTAGCTATTTATATATCCACCATTATATTCCCTTTTAAAAGTTATTGGCATATTCACTTATCTAATTTACTAGCCATATTGTTGTTGTGGTTTTACAGCACCACCTTTAAAAAGAATTTTTTAGTAGGCAATATTATAATTTCTTTACTTACAGCTTGGTCTATCGCGGTAGTTTATTTTTCAAAATTAACGATGGAGGACATTATTCATCCAGACATTACCAATGCCGCTAATTTTAAATTCGCCAAGCTTACTTTATTGTACAGTGCCTTTGCGTTTATTTTAACTTTAGTAAGAGAAGCTTTAAAGGATTTAGAAGACATGGAAGGAGATGCCAAATATGGGTGTCAAACCTTACCTATTAAATGGGGATTGAAACCAACCAAGGTTTACCTCTCTGTATGGTTGATCGTTGTGATTGCATTGCTATTAATTATACAGTTGGTGGTGATTCCATTTGGCTGGTGGTATACCACTTTGTATTGTCTTGCTTTAATAGTATCACCACTCATTATTGTTTTAGTTAAATTACCGAAGGCATACACTAGTAAAGATTTTAATCTACTTAGCTCCTGGATCAAAGGGGCCATGTTGTTTGGTATTTTATCCATTGGATTTTTCTACTTTTTATTTTAAGCGCCCATGCATCAATTTATTTTAGCTTCCCAATCACCCAGACGCAAGGCTTTATTAGAATGGGCAGAATTGCCTTTTGAGATTATTGTATCCGAGGCCGAGGAGGATTATCCAACTACTTTATCCTTGGAGGAAGTGCCCGTTTTTATTGCAAAAAATAAAGCAGTGGCGGTGAAAGAAAAAATAATTCAAGACAAAGGCGAAATTCATAATACTTGCATCATTGCTGCAGACACGGTGGTGGTTTTGGAGGAAACCATCCTTGGCAAACCCATCAACAAAGCAGAAGCCATGGCTTCACTTCTAAAATTATCAGGACGTATTCATCAAGTAATTACTGGTGTGGTGCTATTATATAACGACCAAGTAATTGCATTCAGTGAAATCACTCAAGTTGAATTTCATCCATTGACCAATGCGCAAATTGAATTTTATGTAGACAAATACCAGCCTTATGATAAAGCAGGGGGCTATGCCATTCAAGAATGGATAGGTGTAGTGGGCATCAAAAATATTCAAGGCGATTTTTACAATGTAATGGGCTTGCCTGTGAGCAAATTGCTTCAAAAAATAAAGCAACTAGGGATTGATTAGTTGCTTTATGATAGTTGAACTATTGCCAATGAAAAGCAATGTCTAATTCCAGATCTGGGTGTAAACTTCTTTCCACAGGGCAGGTTCTGGCCACTCTTTCCAAAATCTCTTTTGTTTTATCGTCTAAGTTTAAACCTGCTGGCATAGTTACATGCGCAATAATTTTGCCTATTCTTCTGGGATCTGAGACCATAATTTTAGTGACTTCAACCTTTGCGCCATCCAAAGCAATATCCATGCTTTCTGCTTTGATACCCATCGTAGTAATCAAACAGGCACCTAATCCAGTAGCAATTAAATCAGTGGGAGAGAATCTTTCCCCTTTTCCTTTGTTGTCTGTGGGAGCATCAGTTTCAATGGGGGAGCCACTTTGTAAATGCAAGCAGGTGGTTCTTAAATTGGATTCGTAAGTAACAGTAGCTGTCATGTTATTAGTTTTAAAGTAAGCGTTAAGATAGGATTGATTGTTGATTTTGGTAAATTTACGATGAATGGGTTTATTTTGGATTAAATGAGTCAATATTATAGGCATATTTAGGAGCAAGTCTTGTATTTTTGTGGCTGATTATTGAATAAATATGCAAGAATTACCTATAGTTGCTCCTGGATCGGAAACAAGGATAAAAAAGCCTGATTGGTTAAGGGTTAAATTGCCAATTGGGGAAAGTTACAAACATGTACGTGGATTGGTAGACACCCATAAATTACATACCATTTGTGAAAGTGGCAACTGTCCCAATATGGGTGAATGTTGGGGTGAAGGAACTGCTACTTTTATGATATTGGGGAATATTTGTACAAGAAGCTGTCAATTTTGTGCAGTGGCCACGGGGCGTCCAAAAGCGGTAGAATGGGACGAGCCACAACGTGTAGCCGAAGCCATCTTACTCATGAAAGTAAAACATGCAGTTTTAACTAGCGTAGATAGAGATGAGTTAACAGATGGAGGTTCCATCATTTGGTACAATACCATAAAGGCCATCAAAGCATTAACTCCTGAGACTACTTTAGAAACCTTGATTCCGGATTTTAGAGGTATACAAGAGCAAATTAATCGCATCATTGAAGCTGCACCCGAAGTAGTAAGTCATAATATGGAAACCGTAGAACGCATTACACAGAAAGTAAGAGTGCAGGCAAAATATAGAAGAAGTTTAGGGGTGCTAGAAACATTAAAGAAAGGGGGCATGCGCACTAAGACAGGCATCATGTTGGGCATTGGAGAAGAAAAGCAGGAAGTGATTCAAACCATGAAAGAATTGGTAGGCGTTGGTTGTGATGTATTAACCCTTGGTCAATATTTACAACCCACTAAAAAACATTTAGCCGTTCAACGCTTTGTGCATCCTGATGAGTTTGCTGAACTAAGACAAATAGGGTATGAGCTTGGGTTTGATTATGTAGAAAGTGGGCCACTCGTTCGCTCTTCTTATCATTCAGAAAAACATGTAATTGCTGGATGGGGCAGAAATAAATGGTTAGAGGAACTTAAGATAAATAAATAATTGTAGCTAAGCAAAGCATAAAAAAAGGAGTCCCTAAATTGGAGACTCCTTTTTTTATTGTATCATTTTTTTATTCCCACATTAATGCGCTAGCGCCAAGAATGGCCGCATCTGATTCTTTTAAATGACTCACTAAAATCTTCACTTTGTTTTGGAATATTTCAATCACATTGGCTTCCAAATGTTCACGCGTAGGTTTTAAGATTAAATCCCCCGCCTTGGTTAAGCCTCCAAATAAAATAATGGCTTCAGGACTGGAGAACATCACAAAATTGGCCAATGCCATACCCAAAATTTTACCTGTGTAGTCAAAAACTTCTTTGGCTATTTCATCGCCTTTAGTGGCTGCTTCAAAAACAATTTTAGAATTTAATTCGCTTGTAGGCAACGCTCTTAATAAGCTTGGACGGTCTGATTTTTGTAAAATTTCAATCGCTGTTAGCGTAACACCCGTAGCAGAGGCATAACTTTCTAGTGGGCCTCTTTTACCTGTACCAGGATGTAATCTTCCATCAGGAATAATAATGGTATGGCCTAGTTCTCCTGCGAATCCATCATGGCCATAAATCAATTGACCATTGGAAACAATGCCGCTACCAACACCCGTGCCTAAAGTAATCATGATAAAATCTTTCATGCCTTGGGCGGCGCCATACTTCATTTCACCAACTGCCGCCGCATTGGCATCGTTGGTTAATTTTACAGGCAATTTGGTTTTGTCTTGAATCATCTTAGCCAAAGGAATAATCCCTTTCCAAGGAAGATTGGGCGCATACTCAATGGTACCCGTATAAATATTGCCATTCGGCGCACCCACGCCAATTCCTTTGATCCGGCCCACGCCACCTACTTTTTCAATTATTTCTCTTAGCTTTTCGTCTAATTCATCAATGAAGGTATGTACTTGCTCATGTTTTTTTGTCGACATTTCACTTGAGAACAAAACATTACCTACGTTGTCTACAATACCAAATTTGGTTCCGGTACCACCGATATCAACACCCACTACAAAAGAATCCATCTTATTATTTTAATTTTAAAATTTTAATTAATGTCCAGCTGCCACTTCGGTTTCCTCGTAATTGATGCCTTGTTTCTTTAAGATGCCTTTTACTGCAATTGCAAATATTAAAATATAAGCAAAGCAGAAAACAGGCACCCAGAAGGAATTGTGAATACCATATCCTGGGGTATCTAAATGAGAAGATTGTAAGAAGTCAGACAATTTACCTTGTATAGGAGGGATAATGCCACCACCAAGAATCATCATAATTAAAAAGGCTGCACCTTGTGTGGTGTATTTGCCGATACCTGCAATAGATAAGGCAAAAATACAAGGCCACATAATGGAACAAGCAATTCCACCTGTTAAGAAAGCATAAATCGCAATATTGCCTTTAGTGAATACGCCAATCAACATAGAGACTAAACCAATTAAACTAAAGATCAATAATGTTTTAGCAGGTTTGTCTTGACTTAAGAAGAAAGCCGCAATTTGAATAAATATACATACGATATACATGTACAATGGACTCATGTCATATTGGGCAATGCTATTGACCCCAATCACAATACCAAACGCAACCAAAGGAACAATTACTGTTAATATTTTATTCGTTTTACTTTTAAATTCAAAAGCAGAAATAGCGCCAGCCCAACGGCCAATCATCATACTGCCCCAATACATTGAAATATAAGGAGCAATTTTAGAGGAAGGGATACTACCAAAATCGGCTTGTTTTAATAATTCTCCTAAGTTAGAACCAATTGAAACTTCTGCGCCTACATAGACAAATAGGGCCAACATACCCAATACTAATTGAGGATATTTCATGGCACCCCAACCATTCTCATCTTTCTGTGCTCTAAAGTTGGCATACAATAAACCTACCACCACTGTGGCTAAAGCACCGAACAACCATTTCAAACGCATGGTTTCTAAATCGTGTCTACCTGCATCTGTTAAGGTAGTAGGGTCAATCTTATAACTACTAAAAATAGGTACAAACATAATAATCAATACCCCCGTCATAATCAACAATAAAAACAAGGCTTTATTGGCGGGTTCAATTTTTTCTTCAGAAATACCCGGAGGCACTTTCTTAGAAAAATGAAACATGGCTGCGGCAGCTAAAAATAAAATACCTACAGCAGTATATAATATCACCACTTTACTCAAACTTAAAGCAGCAATTTGATCATCGGTAATGGCCGCAGCGCTTCCAAACAAAGCAAAGGCTACTACAATGGGGCCAATAGAGGTTCCAAAGGAGTTAATACCACCTGCTAAATTGACACGGCTAGCTCCTGTAGAAGGATCACCTAAGGCAATAGAAAAAGGTTGCGCAGCAGTTTGCTGTAAAGAGAAACCTAAGGCAACAATAAATAAGCCCACTAGCATACCAGTGAACGTATTGGCATTGACTGCAATAATCATGGCGGCAGCGCCAATAGCGGAAAACAACAAGCCATACACAATGCTTTTTTTATAACCCCATTTGCCTACCAAATCTTTGCCTCCAAAAGCGCCAAAAGCAAATAGACCAAGTGCCCCAATATAATAGGCTAGATAAAATGCAAAGTCAACCAATTGACTTTGGAATTGATCTAAATGAAATTTGTGTTTGCAGAAGGGTATAAAAACACTATTGCTTGAAGCAATAAAGCCCCAGAAAAAGAATACCACAACAAGCGTAGACAATGCGCCTGTATTGGTGGGTTGTTTGGTTTGGCTCATAAGATTCGTTGATTTAATCGTAATAGTTTAGGTTATTGTTTAATCGATTCCGTAAAATACTTAAAATTATAATTCAATGGCATAAAATTGGCTAAAATCTATCTTTAAATAATTCGAATTAAGTGCTTAAAAAACAAGGAGTTTTAAGCACAATGAAGTAAATTGAATCAAATTAATCTGTTCATGGTCGTTGTTCATGTAAGTGCGGAATGTTATCCAATGGCAAAAGCGGGAGGCTTAGGGGATGTAGTGGGGGCATTGCCTAAATACCAGAAAAAAAATGGAACCGAAGCCATGGTGGTACTACCTATGTACCAAACTCCTTTTTTACAAGAAAATAAATGGGAGGTACATTTTAAAGGAAAGACCAATTTAGGCAATTGGTTTTTTGATTATACCATTATCAAAGAAAGTACTGGGAAGCTAGGCTTCGATTTATACTTAGTAGATATAAATGGTTTATTGGATAGACCAAAAATATATGGCTATCCTGATGATATCGACCGATTCATTGGCTTTCAAGTAGCGGTAGTGAATTGGTTGACACAGTGGACGGACTTGCCAACTATTGTGCATTGTCATGATCATCAAGCGGCCTTGATTCCATTTATGATGAAATATTGTTACGATTATCAAAAATTACAATTGGTAAAAACAGTCTTGAGTATTCACAATGCACAATACCATGGGGCGATGGGCTGGGACAAGAGCTTACTTATTCCAAGATGGGATACATGGAAAAGAGGTTTGTTAGAATGGGACAACAATATCAATGCTTTAGCCACAGGCGTAAAATGTGCCGATAAAGTAACCACCGTAAGTCATAGCTATTTAGCCCAACTCAAATACCAGTCCAATGGTATGGAAGCATTATTTAAAGAGGAAGAGAAAAAATGCGTGGGTATTTTAAATGGAATTGACAATGAAGTTTGGAATCCGGCTACCGATCCAATGATCGCAAATCATTATTCAGCAGTGGATGTAGCCGTAGAAAAGATGAAAAATAAAAAAGCTTTGTGTGCCAAATATAATTTAGATCCCACAAAACCTTTGATTGTTTTTATTGGCAGATTGGTGGGAGAAAAAGCAGCCGATGTTTTGCCAGGTGCCATTCAGTATGCCTTAGATAAAACAAAGGCAGGTGCCAATTTTTTCATCATTGGTGCTGGGGATACTTCCACCGAATCTGCATTAAATTATTTAGTCCAATTGTATCCAGGCAATTACAATACTTTTATTGGGTATGATGAAAAAATTGGACATGAGGCTTATGCTGCTGCAGATTTTTTATTGATGCCCAGTAGAGTAGAGCCTTGTGGTTTGAATCAGTTGTATGCACTTCGTTATGGCACCCTGCCGATGGTGAGAGATACTGGTGGTTTGCATGATACCGTGGTGGACATGGGTGACGAAGGTGGTTTTGGCATCAAATTTTTAAATGCAACAGAAGAAGATATTGTTTATTCGGTGGAGCGAGCCATTGCAGTATACAAGGATAAAAAACAATTGAACCAAATGATTCAATTGGCCATGCAGATAGATCATAGTTGGGAATCAGTGGTACAGGAATATAAAAAAGTGTATGAATCAATTTTATAATTATAATTTTTAGGTTATGGCAGTATTTGCTAAAGAAACAGTCTCTATTATTTTAGGTGGCGGTGCTGGTTCAAGGTTATATCCTTTAACAGCAAGTAGATCAAAACCTGCAGTACCCATTGGAGGTAAGTATCGATTGGTAGATATTCCTATCAGCAATTGTATCAATAGTAATTTAAATAGAATTTTTGTGTTGACTCAGTTCAATTCAGCTTCCTTGAATCAACACATTAAAAACACCTATCATTTTAGTGCATTTAGTTCTGGCTTTGTAGATATTTTAGCGGCAGAACAAACCCCCGATAATCCTGGTTGGTTTCAAGGAACTGCGGATGCAGTTAGGCAGTCTTTGAGGCATTTGGCAAAAATGGATTTTGACTATGTACTTATTTTAAGTGGCGACCAATTGTATCAAATGGATTTTAGTCAAATGATTGATGCACATAAAAAAAGTGGCGCTGCATTAACTATTGCCACCATTCCAGTGGGAGAAAGAGAGGCGCCTGAATTTGGTATTTTAAAATCGAATCAAGAAAATGTAATTACTTCTTTTGTAGAAAAGCCTAAAAAAGAAATTTTAAATGATTGGGTAAGCGATACGGGTAAAGAAATGAAAGCACAAGGCCGAAATTATTTAGCTTCCATGGGCATTTATGTTTTTAATAAAGAAATCTTGTATCAATTTTTAAATGAAGTACATCCTAATGCGACCGATTTTGGTAAAGAAATCATTCCAGATTCTATTGCCCATTATAAAGTATTAAGTTATCAATATGATGGCTATTGGACAGACATTGGAAATATTTATTCATTTTTTGAAGCCAATATAGCTTTGACTCAAGACGTTCCTTTGTTTAATTTGTTTGATAGCGCACAAACAGTCTATACTAGAGCAAGAATGTTACCGCCTGCTAAAGTGAGCGGAACTATTATTAATAAAGCCATAATCGCCGAAGGTTGTATCATTCATGCAAAAGAAGTGACCAATTCAGTGATCGGTATTCGTTCAAGAATAGGCAAGGATACCCTGGTTAAAAATTGTTATATCATGGGTTGTGATTATTATGAAACCATCGACCAGATGAACAAAAAAAATGAAAAAGGAGAACCCATTTTAGGCATTGGGGAAAGATGTGTGATTGAAGATGCCATTGTAGATAAAAATTGTTCCATTGGCAATGATGTTCAGATTAAAGGAGGCGCGCATCATGAAAAAGTGGATCATCCATTTTATACCATTAAAGATGGCATTGTAGTAATCAAAAAAGGGGCATTTATCCCCAATGGATTTATCATATAATATTTAATTAAAAAATATGAATACAGCATATACAGGTGTCAAGGTCAAATTAAGTTTTTGGCAAATTTGGAACATGTGTTTTGGATTTTTTGGCATCCAATTTGGTTGGAGTTTGCAAATGGGCAACATGAGTGCCATCTATGAATTTTTAGGCGCTACGCCTGAACAAATTCCAGGCTTATGGTTGGCTGCACCTATGACTGGTTTATTGGTACAGCCCATTGTAGGTTATTTTAGTGACCGAACCTGGCATCCCAAATTAGGCAGAAGAAGACCTTTCTTTTTAGTAGGGGCTATACTTAGTTCTTCATTATTGTTTGTGATGCCTAATGCAGGATCTATATGGATAGCAGCAGGTGTATTATGGATATTGGATTCAAGTATTAATGTAACCATGGAGCCATTCAGGGCTTTTGTGGCCGACAATTTAGATGAAAAACAACGTTCTTATGGTTTTGCGATGCAGAGCATGTTTATTGGTTTGGCTTCTTTCATTGCTGGTTATTTGCCTCAAGTATTGGTCAACTGGTTTCATGTTTCAAGGGCTAAAACCAATGGGTCTATTCCTCAAAATATTTTACTGTCTTTTTATATAGGGGGTGCTGTTTTTTTAGTGTCGGTTTTGTATACAGTATTTAAAAGCAAAGAATATCCTCCTTCACTAAGTGTTTCAAAAGAAAAAGAAGAAAATAAAAAAGGCATAATGCAAGAGATCATTGATTCCATTTTGCACATGCCCATTCAGATGAAAAGGTTAGCCTTGGTTAATTTTATTACTTGGCCAGGACTATTTTTAATGTGGTTTTATTACAGCACAGGGGTGGCCAGTCAATTATACCATGGCGACCCCATTACGAGCAGCGACGTTTATACCATGGGCTTGGAACATGCCAATACTACTTCGGCTATTTTAAACTTAGTCACTTTTGGATTTTCCTTTACCCTGCCATTTTGGGTAGGCAAAATTGGAAAAAAAATGACCCATACAGCCTGTTTACTTATTGGAGGGCTAGGTTTAATTTCAGTATACTATGTGCAGCAACCCAATTTATTGTATTTGAGTATGGGACTAGTAGGTATAGCCTGGGCTTCAATTTTATCGATGCCTTATTCCATGTTATCTAGTTTTATTCCTGTTCAAAAAATGGGCATCTATATGGGCATTTTCAATTTCTTCATTGTCTTGCCTGAGATATTAGCTTCTATCTTTTTTGGAAAAATTATGTCAACCTATTTGCATAACGATCGGTTAATGGCTGTTCAAATAGGAGGTTTCTTATTAGTATTAGCAGGCATTGTATGTGCCATTATCATTAAAGAAGAGAAAAAATAAAAAATATGAAGTTTCGAATTAATTACCGTCCATATATAATGACCATTGTGCTTTTGAATTTTGCGATGCTATCCATTGCTTCTGGTCAAACTACAGAGGCATATCCTACCAATTGGTTTACGCAAATGCAATTCAATAAAGTTCAAATTTTATTTAGAAATACGAGTGCTGATTTTTCTAAGGCTACAGTAAATGCAAATTATACTGGGGTGAAAGTGCTGGGAGTCCATCATTTTGAAAATGGACATTATATAGCAGTAGATATTGAAATTGCATCTACTGCAAAACCAGGAACTGTAAATTTTATCTTTAATAATAAGGGAGAGAAAACAAATACAAGTTGGTCTTTGCTTTCAAGAAGAAAGGGCAGAGGAACTTTATTTGCACAAGGACTTAACCCATCTGATCTTATTTATTTTTTAATGCCTGACCGTTTTAGTAATGGGGATCCTAGTAATGACCAAATTGCAGGATTGAAAGACCAGTCCTTAAATAGAGATTCTATTTTCTTAAGACATGGGGGTGATTTAAAAGGGGTGACCAATCATTTAAATTATTTTGAAAAATTGGGGGTGTCTACTTTATGGATGACGCCTGTGATTGAAAATAATATGCCTGATAGAACCGAGCATGGATATGCAGCTACAAATAATTATGCTATTGAAAAACGCTTTGGGGGTGATGCAGCTTATTTAGCATTAAGCGATAGTTTGCATAAAAGAGGCATGAAATTAATACAAGACATTGTATATAATCATTTTGGTCGTTTTCATTTCTTGGTGCAAGATGCACCAGATAAAAACTGGGTGCATCAGTGGCCTTCCTATACACAAACACATTACAGAGAGCAAGCTGTATTTGACCCGCATCATTCAAAAGGGGATGCTAAAAAAATGATTAATGGTTGGTTCACCACTGAAATGCCCGATGTAAACCAGGAAAACCCATTTGTAGAAAAGTATTTAACACAGAATGCTATTTGGTCGGTGGAGACCTATGGTATTGATGCATTTAGAATTGATACATATAAATACTGTAATGTTGAAGTAATGAATAGATTGAACCAAGCCCTTATTAGTGAGTATTCCCATATATTCAATTTTGGAGAATGCTGGGTCGATGGTGTATCCTCTCAGGCTTATTTTGTTCGAAACAATTTAAATATTCCTTTCAAAAGCAATTTACATGCTACTTCTGATTTTCATTTATTGTTTTCAGGTATTTTGCCTGCACTCAATGAAAAAAACGATTGGGGAGGAGGTATCATTAAATTATACAGCACTTTAAGCAATGACTATTTGTATCAAGTGCCTAGTAATAATGTGATATTTTTAGACAACCATGATATGACGCGTATACATTCTTCCTTAGGAGAAAATATACCCAAAACTAAAATGGCCTATGCCTGGTTAATGACTTGTAGAGGTATCCCACAAATGTATTATGGTTCAGAAGTTTTAATGAAGGGCATCTCCAATCCAGATGGTTGGGTAAGACTAGATTTTCCTGGTGGCTGGGCCGGTGATCAAAAAAATGCATTTACAGAACAAGGCATGACAGACCAAGAAAAAAATTTTTTACATTATGTACAACTATTAGGCACTTATCGTAAAACATCATCAGCCTTAACATCCGGTGATATGATGCAGTACATACCTGAAGACGGATTATATGTTTATTTCAGGTATTCAAAAGACCAAACTATTATGTGTGTAATGAATACCGATACCAAGGAAAGAAAACTTAATTTTGAAAAGTTTAGTGAAAGAACTCATGGGTTTACTGGAGGTAAGGATATTGTCACAGGAAATAAAATAGGGAAGGAATTTTCATTGGCATCGATGACAATGCAAGTGATTGAATTAACGAAATAATTATGCCAAAATACGAGGATCTTCATTTTGTAGATACCAAGCAAGCTGTTTGGAACTATTCTTTATTTACAGATGAAGATGTACATAATTTTCAAAATGGAACGCATTATTCATTGTATACCTTTTTTGGAAATAAACAATTAGAAGTATCGGGTACAAAGGGAACCTACTTTGCTGTATGGGCGCCTAATGCAACTGCGGTGTATGTGAAGGGAAATTTTAATGATTGGAATAATGAAGCCCATTTATTAAAAGTAAGACAAGATAGTTCTGGTATTTGGGAAGGCTTTGTTCCAGGTATCCATCAAGGAGAAGTATATAAATACCATATCCATGGCTATCAAGGAGTAAAGTTAGATAAGGGTGACCCCTTTGCCAATTATTGGGAGCTAAGGCCCTTGACCGCTTCTATTACCTGGCAAACGAATTATCCATGGCAGGATACCAAGTGGATAGAACAAAGAAAAATTAAAAACAGAACCGACCAGCCTTATTCTGTCTATGAAGTGCATTTGGCCAGTTGGATGCGTCCCGACAAAAACAATGAAAATTCTTATAATTCCTATACCCAACTCATTAGCTTACTTGTTCCTTATGTAAAAGAAATGGGTTTTACACATGTGGAGTTCATGCCTGTGATGGAACATCCTTTTGATGGTAGCTGGGGTTATCAAGGGGTAGGATTTTTTGCACCTACTTCACGTTTTGGTAATCCGCAAGAATTTGCTGCCTTAGTGGAAGCCTTTCATGCAGCAGAAATTGGAGTCATCGTTGATTGGGTGCCTTCACATTTTCCTTATGATGCCCATGGCTTGTTTATGTTTGACGGTACCAATACTTATGAGTATGCCGATATGCGAAAGGGCTATCATCCCGATTGGAACTCCTATATATTCAATTATAAAAGAGGAGAGGTGAAATCTTTTTTAATTAGTAGTGCACGTTTTTGGTGTGACCAATTCCATATTGACGGCTTAAGGGTAGACGCTGTAAGTTCTATGTTAAAATTGGATTATAGCAGAGAAGAAGGTGAATGGGAGCCCAATGAGTTTGGAGGAAATGGCAATATAGAAGCCATTGCTTTTATCAAAGACTTAAATGAAACCTTGTACCGAGACTTCCCTTATATACAAACGATTGCCGAAGAAGCATCTGATTGGCCAGGCATTAGCAAGCCCACTTTTATGGATGGCCTAGGTTTTGGCATGAAGTGGATGATGGGTTGGATGCACGATACTTTGGATTATTTTAAATTGGATCCTTTGTTTAGGTCTATGCATCAGGATAAGTTTTCTTTTTCCATGATGTATTTTTATGACGAGAGTTTTATGTTGCCTTTAAGCCACGATGAAGTAGTACATGGCAAAAGCCCCATGATTTATAAAATGCCTGGAGATGATTGGCAGAAATTTGCCAATCTAAGGTTAATGTATACGTATATGTTTTTACACCCGGGTGCCAAATTATTGTTTATGGGCAATGAATTTGCTGCCACCAAGGAATGGAATTATACCACCGAGTTACAATGGGACTTATTAAAAATAGAAAGTCATCAAGGAATGAAAACTTGTGTACAAGCATTGAATGCTTTATACAAGGCCCATCCAGCTTTGTATGAACTGCAATTTGATCCAAAAGGTTTTGAATGGGTAGAGTTAAATAAACGTGACGAAGCAGTGATGGCGTTTAAACGTAAGGGGAATAAACCAGCCGAAGACGTTTTAGTGGTTTTGAATTTGACGCCTGTACCAAGACATGATTATCCCATTCATGTATTTGGAAAAAAAGTATGGAAAGAAATTTTCAATAGTGATGCCAAGCAATATTGGGGTGCTGGTGATTTGAGTAATCCAAGTATTCCTATGCTAGGTCAGGAGGAAAAAGGAGAGTGGAACAAGCTTTTATTGAACCTTCCGGCCTTATCTGCCATTGTGTTAAAATGACATAAAAGCTTCTTATTCAGTAATCTTAGCTAGGTAAACGAACATTTTTAGTCAAGTTTTCCACATTTATGTTAAAATGAGTTTTGATAACATTTAGGTAATAATATGGGTTGAACTTTGCTTTGTAATCAAACCCATTAAAAACATTAATGTATGAAAGCAAATAACAAAGCAATGTTGTATGAAGCTGTTTCAGAATTTATACAATTGCACGCCTTCGATCATTTATTGGACAATGAGTTAGCACAGTTGAAAAGTTTGTTACATGCATGGTCATTGGCCGAAGAGGGCAATGAGCTACATGAGCTTACCCACAAATTAATTCCATTTTTAAGCAAAGTGAATTTCTTTGTTGAATCTATTTCTCCTGCTGCCATTCAATTGTGGTTTTATGCTTTATCCTACAATGAAATACCTATTGGTGGTATGATGCAGGATTTAAGCAATACCAATGAGTTGGTAAATTAGGATTGGTTAGTATTAAATTTTATAAAAAGAAAGGCCTCCCGGTTTAATGGGAGGCCTTTCTTTTATACTTTATATACTGCAGCGCAGTCGAAGATAATAATCTTAAAATAAACCTTTCTTTAAGCTAGTTTTTCCTTCTCCAATCTTAAAACCATTGTGGTACACTTCAATTTTGTAATCGCCTTCTGCCAATTGATTGCTTTGTTTGATGTCATAACTTACTCCTAATTCTTTGTTTTGTTCGTATTGAACAACAATTTTATTAGAATAAGCCTTACTGCCATCTTCTCTTGTATTTATTTTACCACCCTCTGAGAAAGCTTTGCCATCTGGACCTGTGATACAAACATAAAGTTCTTGTGCACCAGAAGGAGTGATTTTATTCTTGTCAATTTGAAAAGACAAACGTAAGGTATTGGCTCTTCTTGTATTGTTTGTTTGTTTCTCAGTACCGTCTTCTTTAATTCTCAAAGATTGAATGTTAAAAGAAGAAGCGTGTAGGGTAGAACCAATGTCTTGTAATCTTTCTTTTTCTTTTTGAGTAGCAGTTAGATTGCTGTTCAAAGTTGTATTGGCATTTGTTAAATCTTGGTTTTTAGTCGCCAATTCTTTATTCTCTGCTTGTGCTTTAGAAAGATCAGCAAATAGACCAGTTACTTTTCCATTTAATTCTTCTATTAAAGTTTTAGCTTCAGCCAATTCTTTAATGGTAGCATCTTGCTTGCGTAAGATATTGCCAATATTTGACTTTAATTTTTGAATTTGATTGGACTTGTCTAACAAATCTCCTTGTAATTCTGTGTTTTGCTGTGTTAAGGAATCTGCTTTAGCAGAAATGGCTATAAATTCAGACTGAATTTTTGATTTTGCACTATCAATAACAGCTACTTTATTGTCATAGGTATTGATAATTTCAGTTTTTGAGTTGTTGAAATAAATCCAAGAACCGATAAGGGCAACGACTAAAATGCCTATGATGATTTTACTGCTGTTGCTAGATGATTCATTGCTCATAAATATGTTTTTTGTTGAGGTGCAAGATACGTCAAATTTTAACACATTTTATATTTCTATTATCTGTTTACAATTTATTATATTTAGTTATACAAATCTTTATCTTTGAGTATGCCCATGACAAAAATCATAGCCAATTGGAAAAAGAATGTCTTTGATGCTGTCTATTGGCTAGAAGGGGAAGAACCTTTTTACATTGATCAAGTGGTGGATTATGCCGAAAAGAAATTATTACCAGAAGCGGAACAGGCCTTTAATTTGACCCTATTTTATGGCAAAGATGCCGATTGGACGCAAGTCATCAATGCTTGTAAACGCTATCCGGTGTTTGCAGAGAAGCAAGTGGTGATTATCAAAGAAGCGCAACACATGAATCAACTAGACAAATTATTGTCTTATATCGAACATCCATTAAGTTCTACTATTTTAATTGTTGCACACAAAGATAAAAATGTAGATGGGAGGTCTGTCTTAGCCAAGGCTTTAAAAACCAAGGCGGTTGTAGTGAGTACTAAAAAAATGTACGACAGTAAATTGCCAGAATGGGTTAATCAGTGGGTGGCGGATCATGGGTATCAAATAAGTCCCAAAGCGGTGCAAATTATTGTAGATCATATTGGGAATGATCTAAGCCGCATACAAAATGAACTAGAGAAACTGATGGTTAATTTGGGCGACCGTAAAAAAATGACCGAAGATGATATTGAGAAGTTCATTGGCATCAGTAAAGAATACAATGCATTTGAATTTCAAGAAGCCGTGGCGCAAAGAAATTTCTCCAAGGCCATTCGAATGATTCAATATTTTGAATCCAATAATAAAGCAGCCCCCATTCAATTGATACTGCCCACTTTGTATGCTTTTTTTAGTAAAGTATATGCTATCTATGGCTTGGGGTCGAGTGATGAAAAAAGAATTATGAGTGAGGTAGGTGTGAGTTTTTTCGCAGTTAAAATATATTTGGCTGCATTAAGGCAATATTCTTACAATAAAGTAGAACAAATTTTATTGTTAATTCACGAATACAATTTAAGGGTATTGGGCATTCATGATGCAGACAATACAGATGCGGATTTATTAAAAGAATTGGTGATTAAAATTATGGATACTTCTGTAAAATAGTGCCAGCAGCTATTCTGTCCATGTTTAACTGAGCTTTCAAAGCATCAAGGCCATTGAATTTCACTTCTCCTCTTATAAAATCAAAAACTAAAACGGTTAAATTTTGCTCATAGATGTCTTTATCGAAATCAAAGATGTTTACTTCAATTACTTTTTTTTGCCCATCCACCGTAGGTCTTACGCCAATATTCATCATGCCACCGTATATTTTATGATCACAACAATCGCCTTTTACCTTTACTGCATAAACGCCATCATTGGGAATTAATTTTTCTTCATTGTTAATGTGTAAATTGGCAGTAGGAAAACCGATGGTTCTGCCCAATTGATTTCCTCTTACGACAAATCCTTCAAAGGTATAAGGGTGGCCTAAAAGTTCATTGGCTTTGACAATGTTTTTTTCGGCCAAGTAATTTCGAATATGTGTGGAACTTACGATCTCATCGTTTACTAATTGTTCATTGATCTGCTCCACATGAAAATTCAATGTTTTGCCCGTATCTTTTAATAATTCAAAATTGCCATTGCGTCCATTGCCAAAACGATGATCATAGCCCACAATAATGGTATGTGGTTTAAAATGATCAAATAAGAAGTCTTTGATGTATTGGGTGGCCGATAAATTTGAAAATTGGTAATCAAAATTGACCACTACTAAATGGTCGATGCCAGTTTCTTTTAGTAGATCAATTCTTTCTTCTAAACTAGTCAGCTGTTTGATTTCTCCTGGAATGGAGGAAATGACTTTTCTTGGATGAGGGTGGAAGGTCACAATCACCGTTTCACCATTTACCTCTTTGGCAATTGCTTGCATTCTACTAATGATTTTTTGATGGCCAATATGAACACCATCAAAAGCGCCTGTAGTTACAATTGCGTTACGGAATGGGGGTAATATTTTTAAATCGTAATGAATCTTCATTTAATGCGGCTAAATATGGCACAAATGTAAAACAATTGTACCTTTGTCAGACAAACCAATTTAGATACATGTCTCTGTATGCTCAACGCGGGGTTTCCGCCCAAAAAGAAGAAGTACACGCAGCTATTCAAGATTTAGATCAGGGCTTATACCCCAATGCATTTTGTAAATTGTATGCCGATTTTTTAGGTAAAGATGCTCAACACATTAATATTATGCATGCAGATGGGGCCGGTACCAAGAGCATTTTGGCCTATATCTATTGGAGGGAAACAGGGGATACAAGTATTTGGAAAGGCATTGCCCAAGATGCTATAGCCATGAATTTGGACGATTTATTATGTGTGGGGATCTACGATCAAATTTTATTTTCCTCTACTATTGACCGCAATAAATTATTGATTAATGGGACTATTTTACAGGAGCTTATTCAAGGTACGCAAGGCTTTTTTAATGAATTAAAAGCTTATGGAATTAATATTGAATTTTTAGGAGGAGAAACCGCTGATGTAGGGGATGTGGTGAGAACCATTGCGGTCAATGGAACAATGACGGCAAGATGGCCCAAATCTAAACTCATTACTAATGATTTGATTGCACCAGGACAAGTAATTGTAGGATTCTCCAGTTATGGTCAAGCTGCTTATGAAACGGCCTACAATAGTGGATTGGGAAGTAATGGACTTACTAGTGCTAGGCACGATGTCTTGCATCATGACTATGCCACAAAATATCCAGAAACTTTTGAACCTACACTAAAAGAGGAAGTAGTTTATTTAGGTAAAAATAAAATGACCGATGAAATTGAAATCGAAGGATTTGGAAAAATAAATATTGGCAAATTATTATTAAGCCCTACCAGAACCTATGCCCCCTTGGTCAAAGAAATTTTAACCCATCATTTTGATGCAGTGAAAGGGATGATTCATTGCAGTGGCGGCGGTCAAACCAAGTGTATGAAATATTTACCTGGCCCGATGCGTTTAGTGAAAAATAATTTTTTACCCGTTCCGCCCATCTTTAAATTGATTCAAGAAAATTCTGGCGCCAATACAAGAGAAATGTACCAAGTGTTTAATATGGGGCATCGTTTAGAAATATTCACAGAAGCAAACAATGCCCAAGCATTGATTGATTTAGCCAAAACCTTTAATATACAAGCACAAATCATTGGTAAAGTAGAAGCCTCCACCCAAAAAGAATTGATATTGTCTGGAGATTTTGGGCAAGAAACATTCAATTATTAAATTTGATATCCTAAAATACATTCTCCCATGAGCGAAAACGTCATTCAACTAAATCAGGTCAATATTTACCAAAGTGGTAATTTAATATTGCAAGATGTGAATTTAACCGTACAAAGCGGAGAATTTGTGTATTTGGTAGGAAAGACTGGTACCGGCAAAAGCAGCCTCTTAAAAACACTCTATGGTGAAATAACCCTTACTGAAGGGCTAGGGAAGGTGGTTGGTTTTGACTTGAAAGAAATGGATTGGAAGAAATTACCCTTTTTAAGAAGAAATTTAGGGATTGTTTTTCAAGATTTTCAACTATTGACCGATAGAAATGTGCATGAAAATCTAAGATTTGTGCTTAAGGCCACTGGTTGGGAAGACGAGAAGTTGATTGAACAAAAAATTGAAGATGTCCTAGCCAAAGTGGGTTTGCAAAATAAAGGCTTTAAAATGACCTTTGAAATGAGCGGTGGTGAGCAACAAAGAGTAGATATAGCGAGGGCTTTATTGAATTCTCCTAAATTGATACTAGCAGATGAGCCAACGGGTAGTTTAGACCCTGAAACCAGTGATGAAATCATGCAATTATTGTTTCAAATTGCCAAAGTGGATGGCACTGCTATTTTGATGGCTACCCATGATTTTATGGTGGTGGGTAAGTTCCCATCACGCACCCTTACCACTGCTGGTGGCAGGTTAAAAGAGGGAGTCTAATTTTTCTCCACTAATTGTACACAAAACCCCATTTTTTTCTTGATTCTTGGCTCTTTTTCTTATGTTCGCAGACATAAAAAGTAGAAATAAAAGTGAGACTAAAGTCATTAGAAATCAAAGGGTTCAAGAGCTTTGCTGACAAAACTATTGTAAGTTTTGACGAAGGTATAACAGGCATTATTGGGCCTAACGGATGTGGTAAAAGTAATATCATAGATAGTATTAGATGGGTCATTGGAGAGCAGAAAATTTCTGCACTAAGAAGTGAAAATTTAGACTCCTTGGTTTTCAATGGTAGCAAAACTAGAAGCGCAAGTAGTATGGCAGAAGTAAGCCTTACTTTTGAAAATACAAAAAATTTATTGCCCACAGAATTTAGCACGATCACTGTTACGCGTCGTTTTTATAAAAACGGAGAAAGTGAATATCGTTTGAATGATGTGGCTTGTCGTTTAAAAGACATCCATAATTTATTTTTAGATACAGGGGTAAGTACAGATAGTTATGCCATTATTGAATTAGGCATGGTGGATGATATCATTAAGGATAAAGACAATAGTCGTCGTAGAATGTTAGAACAAGCGGCGGGTATTACCATTTACAAAACAAGAAAGAAAGAAGCGAAGAATAAATTAGATGCGACTGAGCAAGATTTAGCGCGTATCGAAGATTTGTTGTTTGAAATCAACAATCAATTAAAGACTTTAGAAAATCAAGCTAAGAAGGCGGAGAAGTATTTTGAAATCAAAAAAGATTATAAGGATACAGCCATTGAACTAGCCAAAGCTTCCTTAGAAGGTTTTAACATTAGCTATAAAGAACTTAATGATCAACAAGAAGAGCAAACTGACAAGAAGTTTCAATTAGAAGCTTCTATTGCATTGGAAGAAGCTGCATTGGAACAAGAGCGTGTGGTATTCATTGAAAAGGAGAAGCATTTACAAGCAATGCAGCATGAATTTAATGATAAATTACAATTGTTAAGAACCAAAGAGAATGATAAAAACTTAGCGGCCCAACGTTTAGATTATTTGAACGATAAAGAAGCTTCTTTGCAAGAATTTTTAGTAAGAGCAGAAGGACAATTAAAAACTATTGGGGATTCAATTGAGTATACCAAATTGCAAGTGGTAGATGAAGAAAAGATCTACCAAGATTTTAAACAAAGGGTAGATCAATCACAAGAAGCTTTAACCAATAAGAGGACACAGTTTGATGATCAAAGATTGGTCTTGGATCAATTGCGTCAACAATACCAACAAATTCAACGCAATCAGTTTGATGCAGAGAAAAAAGTGGCTGTGTCTGATACGTCAATACAAAATGTGCAAAGGTCTCATCAACAATTAGAAGAAGAACAAGCGCATAGAGTAGGTCAAATTCAAGATTTAACACAGCAGTTGGCTGCTAAGGAAATAGAATTAACTAATAGCAAAGAGCATTTGGCTGCTTTGCAAATACAACATGAAAAAGCAAGAGCAAGTATTTTTGAAACACAGGAGCAACTAGAAATATTAAGATCAGAGTTGGCAGAGCAAACCAGAAAATTAGATGCTAAAAAGAACGAATACGAATTATTAAAGAGTTTGGTAGACAATATGGAAGGCTATCCAGAAAGTGTGAAGTTCTTACATAAGAATACTGGATGGAACCATGAAGCACCCATCTTATCAGATATTTTGTATGTTCAAGAAGCTTATCGTACCGCCGTGGAGAATGTATTAGAACCTTACTTAAATTATTACGTAGTGAATAATTTAAAGGAAGGGATGCAAGCGGTTCAGTTGTTGGATGACAATAAAAAAGGAAAAGCGAATTTCTTCTTATTAGATCAATTGAATGGAGCTAAGGCTGAAAATGCACCAGCCAACACAGTGGCAGCACTTTCCGTAGTTGAAATAGATTCAAAATACAGTGCCTTGGCCAATCATTTATTGGGCAATGTATTTATCGCAGAAAATGAACAAGCACTTGAAGCTGATTCAACAGGTATCATTTTAGAGAAAACGGGTAAATTCGTAAAAGGAAAGTATACTTTAACAGGAGGTAGTGTTGGCTTATTTGAAGGGAAAAAAATAGGACGTGCAAAGAATTTAGAAAAATTATTAGAAGACATTCAAGCACAAGAAAAAGTAGTGAATGTTTTAAAAGAGAATATCCAAAATCAACACAATTCTGTACTTCAGTTCAATGAATTATTGAAGGAAAATGAAATTAGAGCCACCGAGCAATCAGTGAATACTTTAATTAATGAAGTGTTTGCCAATAAGAATAGATTAGAAAACTTACATGCTGCACAAAGTGCTGCGATAGCTAAATTAGAAGAATTTGCTAATAAGATCAATGAAGAGCATGCTGCCATTGCAGATACAAGAGTCGCTTTGGAGGCCTTGAATATTTCCTTGCATACCACCCAAGCTCAGTTGGGGGAGGTGGAATTGGCTTACCAAGCAGCAGAACAAGCCTATCATTTAGCCTCAGGCGAATTCAATGAAATGAATTTACAGTTGACCAAGCAAAACAGCAAAATTGAAGCTTTACAACAAGAAGTGGTATTTAAAGAAAATCAATTGAATGATTTGCATGTACAAATTCAAACCAATAGCACACAATTAACAGAAGCAAGTACCGCTATTGTTGAAAGTAAGGCGGCATTGGCTGAATTGGAAGCTGCATTGGTTAATTTGATCAAAAACAAAGAGGAAGAAGAATTAAAATTAAACGAAGCGGATCAAGCTTATTATAATTTAAGAAATAATTTACAAGAAAAGGAAAGTGCATTAAGAATTCAAATTAAATCTAAGGAATTGGTAGATCAATTGATCAATGAAATCAAAGATCAGTTGAACAATTTGAAATTGCAGTTGTCTGGAATGAAAGAGCGATTGAATGTAGAATTTAAAGTAGAATTAGAAGAAATTTTAGAAGAAGGTAGAGCCACTGAAATTACCCTTGAAGAATTACAAGCCAGCGCAGATAGAATGAAGAAGCGTTTGGAGAATATGGGGGAAGTGAATCCAACGGCTATTGAAGCTTATACAGAAATGAAAAAGCGTTATGACTTTATATTAGAGCAAAAGAATGACTTGGTCACAGCTAAGGAAAGTTTAATGTTAACCATTCAGGAAGTGGAAGCAACAGCGAATAAAGCATTTTTGGAAACCTATACCCAAGCCAGAGAGAACTTCCAAAAGGTATTTAAAGCCTTATTTACAGAAGAAGATTCATGTGACTTAATTTTAGTAGATCCAGAAAACTTAGCCGAAACTGCAGTGGAAATTGTAGCACGCCCTAAAGGTAAAAAGCCATCTTCTATCAGTCAATTAAGTGGTGGAGAAAGAACTTTAACTGCGACAGCTATGTTGTTTGCTATCTATCTAATCAAACCAGCTCCGTTCTGTATTTTGGATGAGGTAGATGCGCCATTAGATGATGCCAACGTAGGTAAGTTTACACAGATGATTCAGAAGTTCAGTGATAACTCACAGTTTATTATTGTCACACACAATAAACAAACCATGAGTGCGGTGGATGTTATTTATGGGGTCACCATGCAAGAGCCAGGGGTGAGTAAGCTTGTGCCTGTAGATTTTAGAAGCTTAAGCAATTAAATTTTACAAATTCTTTAAGTATAATTAAATACAAAAGGGAAGCTTTAATTAAGTCTTCCCTTTTTTTAATAAATCAATTTTGATTAGATCATCCATCATATTATTCTTGTTCTGTTTTTTTCTTTACTTGCCTTTTAGTAGAGAGCCTGATTATTTTGATAGTGAAACTGCTCCTGCAACTATTATAAAGGAAGGTGCTGGGACAGACGCTAAAATAGTGGCCGTGTATTCTGAATATGGCAAAGACTATAAGCTTGAATTAGATAGCGCTGATTATGCATCTAAAATAGGGCAGAAGCTAGTAATTATTTATGAATTGAGTGCCCCTGAAAAGGCTTCTGTACAAAGAATTTGGGGCTATTGGTTAATCCCCATTGAACTAGCCTGGTCTTTTGGCGTCTTTGCTGTATTATTAGGCATTGCTTATGCGACTACCCACCGTCCACATCCTTCTGCTATTGAAGAGCAATTAAAAGGCAATGATGCTCCTAAGAAAAAATACGAATAGTTGGTTATTTAAATATTAAGAATTGAAAAAATGCTATGCCGAACGAACATTGTGAGCGAAGCGATCTGAGAGTGAGGTATAGGTGTTTTTTCACTTAATATTTAAATAAAAAATGCTATAATGAACTGCTTGAGGTTGTAAAGTAATTGAAAATTTATATTGAATGTAACTTGAAAAAATATGAAATAAAGAATAAATGCTATGCCGAACGAACATTGTGAGCGAAGCAATCTGAGAGTGAGATATAGGTGTTTATTCTATGAAATATTTTTTAAAAGAAAATTTTGAATGAAATATTTTATCTCTTAAGGAGACGTTTAATTTCCTTATCAACATCGCGGGTTTTGATGGTTTCACGCTTATCAAATTCTTTTTTACCCTTGCCCACACCAATCTCTACTTTGGCAAATCTTTTTTCATTAAAAAATATGCGTAAAGGCATAATGGAATAGCCCTTTTCTTTGACCTTGGTTTCTAATTTTTCAAGTTCCCTTTTTTGCAACAACAACTTACGGTCATGCACTTCAATATGATTGTTCGAATTGCCATGACTATAGGCATTGATAAATAAACCTCTTACCCAAAGTTCTCCTTTATCAAACATACAGAAGGAGTCATTGAAACTTACCTTGCCTTCTCTTATGGATTTTACCTCTGTGCCTAACAATACAATGCCTGCCTCATATTTGTCCTCTATGTGGTAGTTGAAATAGGCTTGCCTATTGTTTAATTCTTTTACTTGTGCAACTTTGGGTTTGGCCATAAAAAATCCCGGTACCAAATGCTCGGTAACGGGAAACAAAAATAGGATTAAATATTGACTTCCTAAATGCTTTAGTTTCTAAATAGGAAGGCTACTTCGGACAATTTATTTTTTAATTCTTTTCTATCTACAATAAAGTCTAAAAATCCATGTTCTAGTAAAAATTCACTGCGTTGAAATCCAGGAGGTAAATCTTTTTTTATGGTCTCTTTAATGACTCTTGGCCCTGCAAAGCCAATCAATGCGCCAGGCTCTGCGATGTTAATGTCACCCAGCATGCCAAAGCTTGCAGAAATACCTCCAAAAGTGGGATCAGTCAACATGGAGATGAAAGGAAGTTTGGCATCGCTTAATTGAGAAAGCTTGCCACTCGTTTTGGCCAATTGCATCAAGCTAAATGCACTTTCCATCATTCTTGCACCACCACTTTTACTTATCACTAAATAGGGTAGTTTGTGTTGAATACAATAATCTACCGCACGACTAAATTTCTCTCCCATCACACTGCCTAAGGAACCTCCAATAAATTCGAAGTCCATACAGGCCACTACGATTTCTTCACCATTTACTTTTCCAACGGCTACACGCATGGAATCTTTCAAATCGGTTTTGGCATGAATCTCATCCAAACGTTTTTGGTAATTTTTTAAGTCGGTAAAATTGAGTGCGTCTTTACTTTTAATATTATCAAACAATTCAGTGAATTGTGCTTCGTCAAATAAAATGTCAAAATATTCATCACTGCCAATACGGTGATGGAAATTACATTTGCTGCAAATGAATAAACTTTCTTTTAATTCTGAACTAGTGCAAATATGATTACATGATGGGCACTTCGTCCAAAGGCCTTCAGGGGTTTCTTTTTTATCTGCGGTAGAAGTAGTAATTCCTTTTCTAATTCTTTTAAACCATCTTGATTTACTAGCTTCAGATGCAGCCGTTTCTTCTCCGGTTAAGTTTACTTCAATATCTTCTTCTCTATTTTTCATAGTTAAGCAATCGTTTTAGTCCTGTATGAAGTTATAAAAAAATAAACAGCCACCCATTTTAATAAATAGGTGGCTGTGTTAAAATTTTGTTTAAGCGTTTCTACCAATGCAGTTTAAGTCATCAAAAGCTATTTCCAAGCGTTGAATGAAGGATTCTTCGCCTTTTCTTAACCATACTCTTGGATCATAATACTTCTTATTAGGCTTATCGGCTCCCTCTGGGTTACCTAGTTGTGCTTGTAAGAAAGCCTCATTCTTTTTGTAATATCCTAAAATACCTTCCCAGAAAGCCCATTGTAAATCGGTGTCTAAATTCATTTTAATCGCACCGTATCCAATCGCTTCTCTAATTTGATTTTGTGGTGAACCCGATCCGCCATGAAATACAAAATACACTGGCTTTTCAGCTGTGTTTAATTTTTTCTGAATATGTACTTGGCTATTATTTAAAATGTCTGGTCTTAATTCAACATTGCCTGGTTTGTATACACCATGCACGTTTCCAAAAGCAGCAGCTACTGTAAATAAATTTCCCACTTTACTTAATTCAGTATAAGCGTATTCAACGTGTTCTGGTTGCGTATATAATTTATCATTATCAACATTACTATTATCAACACCATCTTCTTCGCCACCTGTTACCCCTAATTCAATTTCAATGCTCATTCCTAAAGGTGCCATTCTTTTATAAAATTCTACAGAAGTTTGAATGTTCTCTTCTAAACTTTCTTCAGATAAATCCAACATATGAGAACTGAACAAAGGTTGTCCTTTTTCTTTTTTATATTGTTCCCCCGCATCAATCAAAGCACTTATCCATGGCAACCATTTTTTTGAAGCATGGTCAGTATGTAAAATAACCGGAACATTATAAAATTTAGCTACTTGGTGTACATGTAAAGCACCTGCAATAGCTCCTTGAATATTGGCTTGTAAATTATCGTTAGGCATTCCTTTGCCTGCAATAAATTGTGCACCGCCATTAGAAAATTGAATAATAATAGGAGAGTTCACTTTAGCGGCTGTTTCGATAGCTGCATTAATAGTGTCGGTTCCAGTGGTATTGACTGCTGGAATGGCAAACTTATTTGCTTTCGCATCATTGTATAATGCCTCTAATTCTTTACCAAATAAAACCCCTGCTCTGTAATTGCTCATAGTTTATTAATTGAGTGGCAAATATAAGATTTATGCCCCAAACGAATGTTAGCCTTCGGCCTTTTAAAGCGCTTAAATAATCCCCAAAAAATAAGGGAATACCCACATTTTAGTTTGATAATGAATGATTTAAATAAAACCTTTGCTTCGCATCCATTCGTCATTGTAAACTTTTCCAATATATCTACTGCCATGGTCATGCAAAATGCAAACCACTAGATCTGAGGGCTTTAATTGAACGCTCAGTTGATGAAGTCCCTGCAAACAGCTGCCAGCACTATAGCCGCAAAACAAGCCTTCTTCTTTAGCCAAACGACGCGTCATCAGCGCACCATCTTTATCTGATACTTGTTCAAAATGATCAATCAAGGTCATGTCATAATTTTTTGGAATAAAATCTTCTCCAAAGCCTTCTGCTATATAGGGCTGCACATAGGCATGATCCTCAATCCCAGTTTCAAAAAAATGGGTCAATAGAGAGCCAATTGGATCGATCGCCCAAACTTTAATGGATGGATTCTGCTCTTTTAAATATTTTGCAATGCCTGTTATTGTTCCTCCTGTACCTGCAGTACAAACTAAATGGGTTATTTTTCCTTCTGTTTGATCCCAAATTTCTGGACCCGTGCTTTCATAATGGGCTTGACGGTTGGCCAAATTATCATACTGATTGAAGAAATAAGAATTGGGAATTTCTGCCGCTAATTTTCTGGCTACCGAATAATAACTTTTGGGATCCTCAGGCGCAACATTGGTAGGACAAACAATGACTTCTGCACCCACCGCTCTTAATATGTCTATTTTTTCTTTGCTCTGCTTATCGGTAGTGGTAAATATGCATTGGTATCCTTTTACGATGGCCACTAAGGCAAGTCCCATGCCTGTATTTCCGCTGGTGCATTCTATGATAGTACCACCAGGTTTTAATTTTCCTTCTGCCTCTGCTACTTCTACCATTTTCAAGGCCATTCTATCTTTAATGGAATTGCCGGGATTGAAATAATCTACCTTGGCTAAAACAGTGGCGGGTATATAGGCAGTAAGCTTATTTAATTTGATTAAAGGAGTATTGCCAATGGTTTCTAGAATATTGTTTAGCCACATAGGGTAAAAGCATTTTTTTGCTTGGACAAAATTAAGCTAATTATAAAGAATAAAACTAGAAACTAATACTGGAGAAGGTATATAAACTTGCATCCCAAAACTAAGGACTGCTTAAATATTTTCGAAATTGCTGGTAATGATGGAGCAGAATTTAGTTTCAATCATTTTTTCTGCAAGTAAAATCATATTAAAGAAGGCTTTGGCATTGCTGATGCCATGACCAATAATCACTGGTTGATTAATCCCTAAAACAGGAGTGCCTCCGTAATTTTCAAAATGATAGCGACCAAAAAAAGAATCGTTTTGTAAATTTTGATGTACTGCAGCATCGTACATGGCTTCGGCAGTTTTTAAAAGAATATTGCCAGTGAAACCATCACAAACAATAACGTCTGCTTTGTCATTAAATACATCTCTACCTTCTACATTTCCGATAAATCTAATGGCATTATTTTCTTTTAGTAAAGGGTAGGTGGCTTGTGCCAATATATTACCTTTTCCTTCTTCTTCTCCCACATTCAATAAACCTACTGAAGGGTTTTCGATATTTAAAATATGCTTAGCATATAAGTTGCCTAAAATAGCAAACTGATTTAATTGTTCTGGTTTGCAATCGGCATTTAATCCTACATCTACTAGAATACCCGTTTTGCCATTTAGTTTTGGAAGAAGGGAAGCAATGGTAGGTCTTAATACGCCTTTGATTGGTTTGATGGTAAACATGGCACCTACTAACATAGCGCCTGTATTACCGGCGCTTAAAAAGGCGTCTAGTGCTCCTGTAGCCAATAGTTTAAAACCGATGGCAATGGAAGAATTTGGTTTTTCTTTTAAAGCCTTGGTTGGGTGTTCATGATAACCAATTACTTCAGGGGCATGTACCAAATGCAAAAATGGTGAGGAAAGTCCATGTTGTTGAAACAATTCATTCAACTGGATTTCATCACCAATACAAAAAATATGATTTTCAGACTTTGCTAAATATTGTTGAACGCCTTTGACAGCTTCTAATGGAGCGTAATCTCCACCCATCATATCGATGCCAATATTCATTTAAAATGCAATTAAGCTTTTAATGGCGCTTTTTCGCTTACTAAAAGGCCTTTGTAATACAATTTACCTTCTTGTACATGCGCACGATGACGTACATGGATTTCACCAGTAGTGCCATCTTTGCTTAGTGTAACTTCTTGAGCTACATAATGGGTTCTTCTTTTAGCGCTACGTTGTTGCGAGTGTCTGCGTTTAGGATTAGGCATCTCTTATGTTTTAAAATTATTATTTAATATTCGTTTCTAATGGTTGGTCGCTTCATTGGGATCCTCTAAATCTTTAAATTGCTCTAGGCCTTTCCAAATGTTCTTGTTGTTGATTTCAATTTGGTTAGTTTTGAATTTATTTAAAGTTTCCAATACTTTTTTGTTGCAGGTGGATTCACCTTTCTCGTTGAGCTTACAAATATGCTGTAAGGGGATACTTAAATTGATGAATTCGAAAATCCAATTCGCAATAGAAAAATGGCTTTCGCCTTTATCTATATAGAAAATGTCTGGATCTTCTTCCTGACTATTCATGGTGATGGGATCTTCGACCAATTTAACAATCAAGTTAAATTCGTCCCAGAGTTGAACAGTGAGGGGGTTGCCACAACGGTCACAAAGGGTATCGATTGCTCCATCCACATCAAAATGCAGCTGTAAAAACCCCTGTTTCTTATCTAAATTAAGTTTAACAGTGGTCGCACAATTGCTAAAGTCTTGTGGTCCAAAATCGGCAAAGAACTTGTCCTCTATACGGTATTCAAACTCATGTAAACCGGGTCTTAAACCCACAAATGCTATTTCGTAAGCCCTGTTTTGGTTCATAACCGTACTTATAAGGGTGGCAAAGTTAGTAAAAACCAACCAAAAGACAAAGTTTATCCTACTTTTACACCATTATATAAATTCATGCCCAATTCTAGAAAATTCCAGCTTCAACTGCCTTTATTACTCAAAAGGGTCGCCTATTGGGCATGGTATGTTCTAGCATTAATTATACTCATTGCTGCCCAGTTCCCTGATTGGGTCAGTCATTATTATACCCATGGCTTTTTTACATGGTTCAGTCAACAGCTTAGAATGGTGAGTAGCTTAGCTCCTCAGGCCCTTGGGGAATATTTATATTTATTTATGATTATAATGTTGATTATCAATATTATAAGAGGTTTAATTAAATATAAAAATAAAATTAATAATCAACACTCGGTTACCTCTATAGTTAAAACTATAGCCATAAAATCAGCAAAATACTTGGTTCAGTTGTATGTTTTATTTATGCTTATTTGGGGCTTGAATTATCAGCAAGCAAGTCCCGCCAAGCAATTTAATTTAACAGTCAAAGAAGCCTACGATGAGGTGGCTATTGAACAATTAACCCTGCAATTGATCAAAGAATTAAATGAAACCAGGGAAAATATCAACGATTCAGCCCTAGTTCAGCTGTCAAATGAACAGATTTTTACCGAGGCTATTCATGAATATGATCAAATTAAAACGCTATATCCTTTTTTAAACTATAGCCAAGCTTGCTTAAAACTATCTAAATTCCCTTCTATGGGGGATTATTTAGGCTTTATGGCTTTTTATCAGCCACTCACCGGGGAAGCCATCATTAGGGGAGACTTGCCCATTTTAACCTTGCCCTATACGGTCAGTCATGAAATTGCCCATCAATTGGGTTATGCCTCTGAAACAGAAGCCAATTTTATTGCCTTTGTCCTAGGTGAAGAATCTAAAAATATTGTTTTTAAGTATTCTATGCTTTTGCAATTGTTTACCTATGCGCAAAGTGCAGAATTGAGTGCAGTGGTCAAAACAGGCGATTTTGAAAATTGGAAAAAACTCATTGATAGAAACAAGCATTTGCTTTCTCCTAAAGTGCTTGAAGACCGTAAAAAAATCAAATTATTTTTCTTGGAGAGACAGGGCTTATTGATACCTGCTTCCACTTCCATGTACAATCAATTTCTGCAATGGAATAAGCAATCAAAAGGGATTGAAAGCTACAATGATGTCTTGTTGTGGGCCTTGGCTTATCGCTCAAAATAATGCAGCAATAACTAAAACTTATTCTTCCACATCATACTCTCAATAGGCTTCTCCGGTTGTCCGCTATATTTAGCGTTTTTCTTTTGATTGTATTTAACTTCAATCTCTCCATCCACTGGGAAATAAATCAATTGTCCAATAGGCATGCCTTTGTAAATACGAACAGGTTGCTTTACAGAAATTTCTAATGTCCAATAACCACAAAATCCAACATCGCCTTTACCTGCAGTGGCATGAATGTCAATACCTAATCTTCCGGTAGAAGACTTGCCTTCTAAAAATGGAACATGTGCATGTGTTTCGGTGTATTCCAAAGTAACGCCTAAATAAAATCCGGTGGGTTCTAAAACAAAACCTTCCTCAGGTATTTCAAAATAAGTAATCGTATTATGTGCTTTCGCGTCTAAAATATTATTATCATAAGTAGCCAACCATTTGCCCAAATGCACGTCATAGCTATTGCTGCCTAAGTCTTTGCGATCGTAAGGTTCAATTTTAATGGTTCCTTTTTGAATTTCTTCTAGTATGCGTGAATCTGATAATATCATCTTAATCGATTTATGTTTAATTTCGGTCTTTAAAACTGACCGCAATCTAATTCAAAATGCCTTTCTTTTATCAACAAAATATTAACGAGACAGCTCATCTAGCCATTTGGGCTATTCAAGAACCTGCGTCTTTTTTTGAGACAGATGTGCAACTTGCTGTTCCCATTGCCAATGAGGAAAGAAGGACACAACATTTGGCCGTTAGGTTGCTATTTAAATTAATGATGCCAGCAGCTAATTTGAATCAATTGGTGATGGCTGATAATGGGAAACCCTATTTAATTGGATTGCCTTTTCATTTTTCATTTTCACATTGTAAAGGTTATGCAGCTTGTGCAGTAGATGACCAACCTATAGGGATAGATATTGAAATCATACATCCGCGTATTGCTAAAGTGGCGCATAAATTTTTAAATGCCCAGGAGAAATCAATGATTGCTGATTTGGACGAAAAGGATCAATTGAATCAGTTGGCATTTTTATGGGCAGCCAAGGAATCCATGTATAAAAAGCATGAACAATTGGGGATTGATTTTGCAAAGGATTTTAATATCCTTGAATTAACGAAGGGAGAAAGGGGTACTATGCCAGCAGAAATTTTACATAAAGGAAATAAAATCAATGTAAGTTTAGACTATCATTTTGGAACGGATTACGTCTGCGTCACTTGTTATCAATAAACATTCTTTAGACTGTTATTCTTCTTCTAGTTCAAGTGTGGTATCATCCTCTAATAAATCTAAGTGAATGGCGTCAGCACCAGCAATACCTTCAATAGATCCTTTTATGTGCATCGCATTTAACAATACTTTTTCGAGTTGCTTTTCTCTAGCTTTCCAAAGTTTTTCCATTGCGTCTCTTTCCTTTTGAATACTAGAGCGCATTTGTCTAAACCCTTCACCCACCGCTTTCCATTGTTCGCTAAATTCATTGCTGGTTAAGTAGTCATACAAAAAACTCATTTTGTCTCCTTTATTGACTTGACTCTTTTTGGTGTCATAGATTTTTAGAATCGCATTTCTTAATAATAAGGCAACACTTTTAACTTCTTGAAAAGAGCAAATGTATACGCCGTCTTTTTCTCCAAATCTATCCATGTCTTTAGGAAATGCTTGTGTAACAATGATGGCAATGTCTGCCCCTTGACTGCGCATGTCTGCTTTTAATTTTTCAATCCATTCTTGTGCAAATGCGGTGGTTCTTTTACTTTCGTAAATAATTTTACCTGCTTCTTGCCCTAAATTATTTCGAACCACTTGAATACAATCGGCCCCTCTTACGCCTTTGCCCACTTCTACTATTTCATCAAAAGGGAAACTTGATTTTAATAATTCCTCTAACAACAATTCTTGTACCTCGCCTTGCATTTGCATACTGCCTTGTTCGGCCTTGCGCTTCATTTCGTCAGCCAATTTTCTTTGGTCGTCCAATTGTTTTTCTAATTCCTTCACCTTTAATTGGTATTCTTGGTCTTTTAACGAACCGCGTTCTAATTCTTCTTTTTGGATTTGAGCTTTTAAGCTTTCTCTTTCTTTGACTAATTTTCTTTGTAGCTCTAATTCCAATTCAGCTTCTTTGGCTTGAATGACTTGTACTTGCTTTAGAAAGTCTAATTCTTTTTCTTGAAATTCTTTTACTTGCTTACTCATGGCAGACTCGTTTTGCTGCATCACTTTTATTTTATGGTCGTACTGAGCACCTAAATCTTTTTTTAATTTTTCTGCCAATTCATTTTCAATTGTTAATTTTTGTTCTGCCAACAATATAGTAGTTTCTTCTTCTTTCTTTTTTTGCCAGTCGGTCATTTTACCGCGCAGTTCTTTTTCCACTTCTTCTCTGATAGCATCGGTAGGCTCGAAGTTGTGTTGGCATTTAGGGCAGGTGACGTTGTAATTGGACATGTTACAAATATAATAAAGATTTAGATTAGCTCACTTCGTTCGCTGATCTAAATGGGTGGCTTACTCAAACCCTCACAACAATCCCGCTTTGCGGGATCGTTGGGTTTTTTGCTTCTCATCTGTTTACAAAAGCAAGCTTTTGACACAGCTTCTAAGCAAAAAACTCCGTCATTTTTATGACAGGGTTTGTGCGGAAGAGGAGATTCGAACTCCCACGCCCGGGTATGGGCGCTACCACCTCAAGGTAGTGCGTCTACCAATTTCGCCACCTACGCGTTGGACTTGCAAATGTACAAAAAAAGAGTCCCAAGTGATTCTCGGGACTCTTTTTAATATTTAACTATTTCTATAATTATAGAGACGCAATCAACTCAGTCGCAGAACGAACATAATCTGCGTTCTTTCCAGCTTCTGCCAATTTGATACAAGCTTCGGCACTTGTTTTGGCACCTTTTTTATCTCCCAAGGCTTTTTGTGTTTTGGCTTTCAATAAAAGCAACCAATAGGCATTTGGCGCAGATTGAATGGCTTTATCTACAAAAACTAAGGCCTTGTCATAATCTTTATCCATATCAAAATAGAAATTGGCAGCATCTTGGTAAGCTCCGTCTTTTACAGAAGTTCCTGTAGTAGAGGTTTCCACTTGTTTGCGAATAATAGATTTAATATCAGTTTGGATAGGCACATTCACCAAGGTGTTGGCCCATTTCAAGGAAATAGTAGCAGTTTCAGGAGTAATGTTACCAATACCAATAGTAAAGGTTTCAGAACTATTACTAGTGGTTTCAGGTTTAACTTTTACACGTACCACATCTTCTGCTTCATTGTAACTAAAACTTCCCCAACCTTTAGAATTGCTATTAAAAATGACTGTCCATTCTTTTTCCCCAGGAATAGTAAACAAACCATAGGCACCTGCTGGTAAAGTTTTATCACCAATGGTTACAGGATGAGAGAAAGTAACCTTAGTAGCGCCATTGGCGCCAGTTCTCCATACAATTCCTGTTGGCGCCAATAAGGTTCCAATACCAAAAGCAGCACGACCTTTTAAACCTGGTCTTGAATATACTATTTCAATTTTACCTAAACCGAAATCTTGTATAAGGGTTTGCGTAGGACTAGCAGAAGGCATTTTAACCTGCGCATTTGCAGCAAAGCTAAATAGGGTAGCTAGTACAAAAAGTATTTTTTTCATTTGATTAATTTTAGACAACAAACCTAACTGATTTTAAGATAGTTTAAGCAGAATTTAGCTTATTTTTTAAAGGCAGGGTGGAATCGATCTAAGGTATCTCTGAGGTATTCACGATTGATATGCGTATATATTTCGGTGGTGGTAATGCTCTCATGGCCTAGCATTTCTTGTACCGCTCTCAAATCGGCCCCCCCTTCTACTAAATGGGTAGCAAAGGAATGTCTAAAACTATGGGGGGAGATGGATTTTTTGATACCGGTTTTTAAAATCAAAGCTTTGATGATATAAAAAATCATCACCCTGCTTAATGTCTTGCCTCGATTGTTTAAAAATAAAATGTCTTCAAAATTTTTGGCAGGGGTTTGATGAACTCTGATGGTGTCCTTATATAATTTTATAAATTTAATGGCATCAGCGCCAATAGGTACCAATCTTTCCTTATCGCCTTTCCCAATTACCCGAATAAAGCCAACTTCTAAATGCAAGCAAGAAATTTTTAAGTTAATGGCTTCGGTTACCCTTAGTCCAGAGCTGTACATAGTTTCTAAAATGGCTTTATTTCGGCCACCTTCAGGTTTACTTAGATCAATCTGGGCAATCAATTGTTCAATCTCTTCAAAGCTTAAAACATCAGGTAATTTTCTTCTAGTTTTTGGACTATTCAATAAGGTCGTTGGATTGATGGTACAAATTTGCTCCAAGATGCAATATTTAAAAAAAGATTTAATGCCAGAGATAATTCTGGCTTGTGAGGTGGGTGCAAGATTAAGGGCACCAATGCTTTGAATAAAGGCTTGTAAATGCTGTAAAGTAACATCAGCGGGGGATAGTTTGCTTTCATGGATATCCAAATATTGAGTCAACTTATCGATGTCTCTTAAATAAGCTTCCACGGAGTGATCACTTAAAGATTTTTCAAGTTGTAAAAATGCTTTAAACCCTTTTTTATAGATCTCCCAGCTCATGTTTGTATAAATAGATTTGATAGTTATAGTTTAATGATATTATTTCGCGTCAGATTAAACTATATATGAAAGTAAATTTAAGGTCATTTAAGCAAAAACTTAGATATAATGCTAAACAATTCAAATCCTTCTTGTCAAAGTTGGAGAAGAAAACGCCTAAAGGCTTAGATCAAATTACACAAAAGCTTAGTCCTGAAGTTTGGAAAGAAATAGATTGTTTGAGTTGTGCCAATTGTTGCAAAACAATGAGTCCCACATTTACACCTACAGATATTAAAAGAATTGCCCATTATTTTGAAATGACCCCCGCTGCTTTTAAAGAGAAGTGGTTGGTATTTGATAAGAAAGATAAAGATTGGTTGAATAAATCACAGCCTTGTCAATTTTTGAATTTGAAAACGAATAAATGTAATATCTACGCTATAAGACCTGCGGATTGTTCCGGTTTCCCGCATTTAACCAAAAGAAAAATGACGGAGTATATGCATGTACACAAACAAAACGTTGAATTATGTCCTGCTACTTATAAGCTGGTTGAAAAGATGCAAGATTTAATGTCCTAGTTTATTTTAAAAATAAACATCTTCTATAAAAAGTAATTCCCATTGTTTTTGTTCATTGAGAAAAATGGAAACCACATCAAATTGTAGGTATTTCCATTGGGGGTGTTCATATTGAAAAAATGCGGCTGCGTTTTTAAGAAATTGCATTTTCTGTCGATGAATAAATTGTTCAGGATAGCCAAATTCAATACTCGTTCTTGTTTTCACTTCAATGATATGTAAGAGATTATCCTTATTGGCAATAATATCTATTTCTAAATGCTTGTATCTCCAATTTCGATGCATTATCTCAAAGCCTAGTTCACTAAGGTGGCGGATAGCCCTATTTTCGCCAAAAATCCCAATTTCTTTGTTGCTCATTTAAAATTCATTTAGCTTTATCCTATAGCTCAAACATCGACATTTTAACTACATGCAAAAAGCGTATAAATTACTTGGAAAACATAGACATTATGATTGGGGAGGCACCAGTTTCATTCCAGCCATGATGGGGATCGAAAATGTCAACCATCTACCTTATGCAGAATATTGGATGGGCGCACATCCTAGCGCTTCCTCTATGATTCAAACAGCGCAGGGCTCTATTAGTTTAGATATTTTAGTGAATGAAAATCCAGAAAAATGGCTAGGGGCCAAAACATTTAAAAGCTTTGGAGTATTGCCCTATTTATTTAAAGTATTGGATGTTGCCAATATGTTGAGCATACAAGTACATCCTAGTAAAGAAAACGCGATCAAGGGTTTTGATAAAGAACAAGCACTTGGCATTCCCATAGATGCTAGTCACCGCAATTACAAAGACCGAAATCATAAGCCAGAACTAATGGTGGCTTTGAGTGATTTTTGGTTATTGCATGGATTTCTTCCACCTGCTCAATTAGAAGAGCGATTACAAACTTATTTTCCCTTACGTTCTTTGATCAATGAATTCAAAGGTGTAGACTACCAACAATTGTATACCTTTTTTATGCAGTTGCCCGTAGCCGTTTCAGATCAAATATTAAAACCATTATTGCTGGAAGCAGCAGATGCAGTAAAAAATGAAACCGCGGGTAAATTAGATCCACATTATTGGGCCCATAAATATTATGCAGATGGAATACCAAGTGCTAATATTGACAAAGGTATTTTTTCCATTTACATTTTGAACATTGTATATGTACCTAAATACCAAGGGGTATTTCAAGATGCTGGTTTATTACATGCTTATTTAGAAGGTCAAAATATAGAATTGATGGCCAATAGCGACAATGTATTAAGAGGTGGCTTGACTAATAAGCATATAGACATCAAAGAATTAATTGAACATGTGCGCTTTGTACCCACTTATCCTGCATTATTAAATGGGGACAGGATCAATGATCATGAAATAAATTATCCATCTACTGCCCCAGACTTTGGTTTAACAAAAATTAGTTTAAATAAGGGAGAATCTTCAACAATGGCCACTCATTCCATGGAGGTCTTATTGGTCACCGAAGGAGAAGTCTTGGTGGATCAGCTGACCCTGAAAGCAGGGGATAGTGCTGTCTTAACAGCAGCTACAAAGCTTACCATTGTTGCAAAGCAGCCGTCCGTGTTGTTCAAGTCTTTCGTTCCAAAATAAGTTTATTCACAATTGAGGAAAATCAAAATTAAATAATCTAAGGTTGAACCCTTATTTTTGTCTAGAAGGTTTAAATATACTTCAAAGACCATTTAAATAAATTAAAGATGAAATTGAACAAACAAATTATAGTAGCCCTTGTGATCATGATTGCAACCAGTGCCTTGTACCGTGTTTTGCCTGGCAGACCTTATGGATTTGCACCTCAAATTGCCATTGCCTTATTTGGTGGTTCATTGTTTGCAACAAAAAAACAATATGCATTTTTGTTGCCCATTTTATCTATGTTTATTTCAGATCTATTATATCAAGTATTGTTTCAATTACATTTAAGTCCTATGCAAGGATTTTATGAAGGTCAACTTTTAAATTATATTTTAATAGCAGGGACTGCAGTTTTTGGTTTTGGTTTACAAAGCAATCAATTATCTAAATACATCGTTGGTTTTTTAGCTGCCCCAACAGCCTATTTTATAGTGTCCAATAGTTTGGTATGGGCACAAGGAGGAGGGTATCATCATGCTTTTAACATCACTGGTTTTATTCAAACAATGATCGATGGATTACCATTTTATCCTTATAGTGTTGCTGGAACCTTAGTATTTGGAGGCGTATTGTTTGGTGCTTTTAGATTGCTTCTGCCTAAGTTCAAAGCCATCTAAATTTTACGAGTACTTTTACTTAAGTAATTCGTTGGCTTCAAATTCAGCATCTATTTTCCAAGGACCATGGTCTGCCGCTGTAGTGGCTAATTCATCGCATCTATTGTTGTATTTGTTGGTGCTATGTCCTTTTACCCAATGAAATTTTATTTGATAGTGTGCCGCCAATTGATGGTATTGCAACCATAAATCTTTGTTTTTTTTACCGCCCTTGAAATTTGTTTTGATCCAATTGTCCAACCATTTTTTTTCGACAGATTCAACCACGTATTTGCTATCTGTGAAAATATGAACGGGCAATTCCTTTGTTTTTAAGGCAGCAATGGCTTTAATGACGGCCAATAATTCCATTCGGTTATTGGTGGTTTTTCTGTAAGCTTCCGAAATCTCTTTTACTTTGTCACCCCACATTAAAATGGCACCAAATCCACCAGGGCCTGGATTGCCTCGAGAAGAGCCATCGGTATAAATTTCTATTTTATCCATTATTTTTCGTAATCGACTGATAATAAAGAGAATACATAAATATACGTATCCTTCTATCATTTCCACAAAAAACTAGTTAATGTGTTTTATTTACACTTTATTTTTTTATCTTTAATCCCTTGTAAAAACGATGGTTGAAAAATTTTAATTAACGATAGATTGGATAAATTGTTGATATGCAAAGAGTTGAAGAAAGTATACATACTTTGAATAAGAATAAAAAGGGGACCCATAGTAATAAGTCTAAGTTAAAGAAGATCAGTTTTCATCTTAAATACCAAACTACCTATGGCCAGGAGATATTTGTATATGGCAATCATCCATTACTAGGCAATGGTCAAATAGAAAAAGCCCTTCCACTAGTTTATTTAAATGACAATTATTGGGTTTTACATTTAGCCTGGAATCCCGATCCAAATGATGCATTGATAAACTATCATTATTACATTAAAAATACAGATGGTACCAAAGTATTTGATTGGGGTAATGATAAATGCTTTAATGCCCATAAAGTACTGAGTAGTGAATTGGTGGTTTTGGATACATGGAATTATGCTGGTTATATAGAAAATGTTTTTTATACAGAGCCTTTCTCCAATGTTTTATTAAAACATGCTAAAGTTCAAAAGCCTTCTAATGGTATTGAACAAAGTACCACCCATATATTTAGGGTTAAAGCTCCATTATTAGAACCTCATCAAACTATTTGCATGATTGGGGAAGATCCATTAATTGGCGCATGGGATTCAACAAAAGCCTTGTCTTTAATTAAAATAGCGGAGACCCCATATTTTGAAATCAGCTTGAATTTAAATCAAAGCAATTTCCCCTTTGTTTACAAATATGGTGTTTACGATACAGTTAAAAAAGAATTTGTAAATTTTGAATTGGACAACAATAGAGTCTTACATGAAGGAGTGGGTAAAGATAAGTTAGTCATCATCAATGATGGTTTTGTTCATTTAAATAATACGCAATGGAAAGCAGTAGGCGTAGCCATTCCAGTGTTTTCATTGAAATCAAAACAAAGTGTTGGCGTAGGAGAATTTACAGATATACACCTATTGGTGGATTGGGCTAAAACAATTGGCTTAAAACTAATACAATTGTTGCCATTGAACGATACTACTGCAACACATAACTATATGGATTCTTATCCCTATGCAGGGATATCTGCTTTTGCATTGCATCCCATGTTTATTCGAATCAAAGACCTATTACACAAAGGGCAGGAAAACATTGTAAAACCTTATAAGGCATTAATGCAATCTTTGAATGCATTAGCGGAGGTAGATTATGTGGCAGTGATGGACTTGAAATGGAAATTATTAAGAATACTTTACATAGAAAATGGAAAGCAGGATTTGGCATCCGATGAATTCAAATAATTTTATGATCATAATGCACATTGGCTTGTTTCCTATAGTGCATTTTCCTATTTAAGAGAATTACATGGTACGGTTGATTTTAATCAATGGCCTACGCATGCCAAGTACAATGAAGCAGCTATTGAAAGCTTAACACATCCCAAAGCGAGTACCTACGAAGAAATTGCTTTTTATTATTTTGTTCAATATCATTTGCATTTGCAATTGAGTGCAGCTAGTAAATATGCGCATGAAAACGGCATCGTCTTAAAGGGCGATATTCCGATTGGCGTATATAGATATGGTGCAGATGCTTGGCAACATCCCAACTTGTTTCATATGGACATGCAAGCTGGAGCACCTCCAGATGATTTTGCTGTGAGAGGGCAGAATTGGGGATTTCCTACTTATGATTGGGAAGCCATGGCAGCCGATGATTTTAAATGGTGGAAACTTAGGTTTGAGCAAATGAGCTTTTATTTTGATGCATTTAGAATTGATCATATTTTAGGATTTTTTAGAATTTGGAGTATACCCATGCATGCCATTGACGGAATCATGGGACATTTTGTACCAGCCATTCCAGTGAGTATACATGAATTCAATAGTCACGGTATTTCTTTTGATAGGCAACGTTTTACAAAGCCTTTCATCAATGAAACCATTTTGTACCAATTGGTAGGTCAGGACAATGATTTTATCAAAACAAATTTTTTAGTCAATAGAGCAGAGGGTGTTTATGATTTATTGCCTGCTTTTCAGACACAAAGGCAAGTTGAGGCTTATTTTTTATCTCTTCCCAAAGATGATTTTCATGAAAAAATAAAAAATGCACTCTATCATTTAATAAGCAATGTATTATTGATTGAGTCTACGGATGCCCAAGCTTATCATTTTAGGTTTAACATAGAAGGCACGAGTTCATTTCAGCAATTGGATCAGAAAACTAAAAAAGTATGGAGAGATTTATATAATAATTACTTTTTCCATAAGCAAGAGCAAGTTTGGGAAAAAGAAGCCATGCAAAAATTGCCGATGTTAAAATTGGCTACCAATATGCTAATATGCGGAGAGGATTTAGGATTGGTTCCTTCCAGTGTACCGCAAGTCATGCAGCAATTAGGTATTTTAAGTTTAGAAGTACAAAGAATGCCCAAAGCAAGCAATACCACTTTTTTTAATCCCAAAGACGCAACTTATTTAAGTGTAGTGACACCTTCTTCACATGATACAAGTACCATTAGAGGTTGGTGGGAAGAAAACAAAGAAAAAACACAACAGTTTTACAAAGAGGAATTAGGGAAGATGGGCGATGCGCCCACTTATTGTGAACCATGGATTAACAAAGCCATTTTATTGCAACATTTATATTCTCCTTCCATGTGGTCTATCTTTCAATTGCAAGATTTTTTTGGCATTGATGAATCCATAAGAAGAAAAGATCCAAATGAAGAAAGAATCAATGTTCCAGCCAATCCCAAGCATTATTGGAGGTATCGCATGCACTTAAGTCTTGAAGATTTGTTGACTCAGGATAAGTTTAATAAAGAATGGGCATTAGCCATCAAAGAATCTGGCCGCTAAATAGGGCTGTTTTGTATCTTAGCTAAAATAATTCATCGTGCAACTCGACTACTGGGAACAAAAATTACCTTTCGAATATCCTTTTACTATTTCCAATGGTAGGACCAAGACGCATCAACCTAGTTTAATGGTAAGATTATCTTTGGGCAATTGGGTAGGTTATGGCGAAGCACCTGCCATTGTTTATTATAATGTTACAGTTGAACATATGATGGTGCAATTAGAAAAGCAAAGAAAACTAATTGAAAAATTTGCATTGATTGATCCTGAAAGATTTTGGCATTTTTTACATCATTTATTTCCACAAGATCCTTTTTTAGTTTGTGCTTTAGATATGGCTGGATGGGATTTGTTTGGTCAAATGAAAAAACAACCCCTGCATGAGATGTGGAATACCACCTGGAATGAAAATACAAATACACCCATTTGTGATTATACTATAGGCATTGATCCCATTGAAAAGATGGTAGAGAAAATGAAAGCAAATCCTTGGCCCATTTATAAAATTAAAGTAGGCACCGATTATGATATTGAAATGATAACTGCGTTGCGTGCAAATACCGATGCGCCATTCCGCGTCGATGCCAATGCAGGATGGACCACCGAAGAAGCCTTGCAAAAAATTCCAGCCCTTGCTAATTTAGGGGTGGAATTAGTGGAACAACCTTTGGCTAAAGACAATTGGGAGGGGATGGCACAATTAAAAGTAGCTTCCACACTTCCTTTATTTGCAGATGAATCCTGTGTGTTTGAGAAAGACGTGGCCACTTGTGCTAACTACTTTCATGGTATTAATATTAAATTAACTAAATGTAGTGGCCTTACGCCTGCTTTAAGAATGATTAAGGAAGCAAAGACCTTAGGCTTAAAAGTAATGATGGGTTGTATGAATGAAAATGTAATTGGTTCTGCAGCCATTGCACAATTTTTGCCTCAATTGGATTATGTAGATATGGATGGACCTTTATTAATGACCCAATTAAATGGGGAAGGACTTGATTACAATTATGATAATATTACAGGTAAAATAAACCCTTTGACTAAACCAGGATTAGGAGTTCAATTTAAAATGCCATTTAAAAAATAAGTATGACCCCAGAACGTTCGGAGAAATTATTAAAAGTTTTGAGTAAACGTCAATCCAATTTAACCGTGGTATTGGAAAATGTGCAGGATCCACACAATGTTTCTGCAGTGATGAGAACCTGTGATGCAGTGGGTATCCAAGAAGTGTATGTGCTTACCACTAAAATTCCTAGACATAAAAAATGGGGTTATAGAAGTAGCAGTAGTGCTTTGAAATGGTTGACCATTCATGAATTTGATCAATTAGAAGAATGTGTGGCTGCCTTAAGAAAAAATTTCTCCAAAATATTGACCACCCATTTGTCCAGTGATGCAGTGAGCTTACACGAGATTAATTTTACGGAGTCCGTGGCCTTGGTATTTGGCAATGAACATGCAGGGGTTACCGAAGAATTTAGAAATTTAGCAGATGGGAATTTTATAATCCCTCAAATGGGTATTATCCAAAGTTTAAATATTTCAGTGGCTTGTGCCGTTAGTATTTATGAAGCCATGCGTCAAAAAATAAATGCTGGCCATTACGAAAAAGCTTCTTTGCCCACTGTTCAAATGAATGCCTTATTAAATCAATGGGGTTTGGAAGAGGAGACCCCAGAAGTGTACAATAATTCCAAGTTAAAAAGGAGTTAAGCTATTAATAGAGCCTTAGCCAATTACATTTTTTCAGGCACTGCAATGCCTAGCACGCTCATTGCTTTTTGCAAAGTAGCTGCTGTTAAAATACCTAATTGAATTCTTAATTGTTTTTTAATTTCCGATTCAGCATTGGCAATAGAATGTTCGGCGTAAAAGGTATTGAATAATTTAGCCAAATTAAATGTGTAAATGGCAATTTTAGAAGGGTCTAAATTTTCTGCAGCTTCATTTACAACAGCAGGGAAAATAGAAAGTTCAATAGCCAATTGTTTTTCCAAAGGCAACAGTTCATTGGCAGTAAGGGATACTGTAGTGCCTGTTTTTCTTAATATACTTTTAATACGCGCATGGGTATATTGAATAAAAGGGCCAGTGAAGCCATGGAAATCAATGCTTTCTTCCGGATTGAATATCATTTTCTTTTTAGGATCCACTCTTAATAAGAAAAACTTAAGGGCACCCAGTCCAATGGTATTGTATAAATCGGTCAATTGGGTGGGGGTAAAATCATCCACCTTGCCCAAGGATTCTGTTTTTTCTTTGGAAATAGCAATCATCTCGTCCACTAAATCATCCGCATCCACCACCGTGCCTTCGCGGCTTTTCATCTTACCTGTAGGTAGTTCCACCATGCCATAACTCAAATGATAAATACCATCTGCAGCAGGTTGTTCTAGTTTTTGACAAATTAATTTTAAAACTTTGAAATGATAATTTTGTTCATCACCCACTACATAAATACTTGCATCGGTATTAAATTCCTTTTGTTTTAATTGGGCTAGTCCAATGTCCTGCGTCATATATACCGAAGTGCCATCTTTTCTACGAACAATTTTTTCATCTAATCCATCTGCAGTTAAATCAATCCAAACCGAGCTATCTTCTTTTTGATAAAATACTTTTTTCTGTAATCCTTCTTCCACCAATTCCTTCCCTAATAAATAAGTATTGCTTTCATAATAAGTTTTGAAAAAATCAGAACCTATTTTTTTATAAGTCACTTCAAAGCCTTCATAAACCCAGGCATTCATCTTTTTCCATAAATCCAAAGTGGCAGTATCTCCTTGTTCCCATTTCAACAACATTTCTTGGGCTGCTTTAAAGATAGAAGCTTCTTTTTCTGCTAAATCTTGAGTCATACCGCCACTTACTAAACCAGCAACTTCTGCTTTAAATGCCTCATTGTATTTAACGTAATAGTCTCCCACAAAGTGATCGCCTTTTTTATTGGTCGAAGAAGGTGTGGCGCCATTCGCAAACAATTGCCAAGCAATCATACTTTTACAAATATGTATTCCACGGTCATTGACAATACAAGTTTTTACTACTTCATGTCCTTGCAGCTTTAAAATTTCTGCAATGCTCCATCCTAAAAAATTATTTCTTAAATGGCCTAAGTGTAAAGGCTTATTGGTATTAGGGGAGGAGTACTCCACCATAATTTTTCGCTTTATATCAACTGCCGGTATTAATGCATTGGGATTTAAATTTTGAATAAACTCAAACCAGTAATCGTTACTAATAGTAAAATTTAAAAATCCTTTTACGATATTGAACTTAGTAATAATACCTGGCAAGGCTTTTTGCATGGCTTCTCCCAATTCACCTCCCACGATATCGGGACTCTTGCCTAATTGTTTTACAAAAGCGAATAAGACAATGGTATAATCACCTTCGAATTCAGGCTTAGTGGCATTTACCAATACTTGATCAGGTTGAATATTCACCTGATATAAGCTTAGTAAACTAGCTGCAGTGGTCTCCTTTAAATTAGTTATCAAATTCATAAAATGGGCTTGCCTTTGGCAAAAGTAATTAATTAAGATTATCTTAGCGCATAGATGTTGAAACTACACGACTTTATTAGCAAAGTTATTCTTGACATAATAGATTGGTTCTATCCCATTTTCAAGAAAATGATGCCCTTAAAAACTTTCAGATACGCTGCCTGTGGCGGTGCGAATACGATATTAGATATCAGCTTGTTTTTTGTTGCTTATAATTACATTTTACATAAAGAGATGATTAATATAGGTTGGATAAGTATTAGCCCCCATATTGCTTCATTTATGATTAGTTTCTGCATCACCTTCCCCATTGGCTTTTACTTAAGCAGGTATGTGGTATTTCAAGAAACCACGGTCACTAAGCGAAAGCAATTAATGAAGTACTTTGTTGTGGTTTTAGGCTGTATTTTGCTCAATTATGTCTTTTTAAAGCTATTTGTAGATCAATTAGGTTGGTACCCCACCATGGCCAAGATTGCAACCACCTTTTTTGTGGTCATCTTCAGCTATACTAGTCAAAAAAACTTCACTTTTAAAGGCGCTGATTCTATATAATTTCTGCCTTTTCTACCCCTTTTTGGGGTTTATATGTCAATTAGGGCCTTCATATACTATGATTTACTGCCATATATGACAAATTTGCACCTCTAGACAGGCTTACACATTATGGCATAAAGATTGACTATAGTAGAGTAATTAAACATTGAAAATCAAGCATTATGGCAAAAATAATAGGAATTGACTTAGGTACAACCAACAGTTGCGTATCGGTAATGGAAGGTGGCGAACCAGTAGTGATCGCCAATGATGAAGGACGTAGAACAACCCCTTCGGTAGTAGCCTTCTTAAAGAATGGTGAGCGTAAAGTAGGAGATCCTGCTAAGCGTCAAGCGATCACGAACCCTGAAAACACTATCTCAAGTGTGAAGCGTTTCATGGGTCGTCGTTTTAATGAGATTACCGAAGAGAAGTCTCATTGGAGTTATAAAATTGTACAAGGCGAGAACGACACCGTGCGTGTTGATATCGACGGTCGTATGTATACTCCACAAGAAATTTCTGCAATGGTTTTACAAAAGATGAAAAAAACAGCAGAAGATTATTTAGGCACTGAAGTAACAGATGCAGTAATTACTGTACCTGCTTATTTTAACGATGCACAAAGACAAGCTACTAAAGAAGCAGGCGAGATTGCAGGATTGAATGTGCGTAGAATTGTAAACGAACCAACTGCAGCTGCATTGGCTTATGGTTTAGATAAAAAAAATGTAGAACAAAAAATTGCAGTATTCGATTTAGGGGGTGGAACTTTTGATATTTCTGTCTTGGATTTAGGAGATGGTGTATTTGAAGTAAAATCTACGAACGGAGATACGCATTTAGGTGGTGATGATTTCGATAAAGTAATCATGGACTTTTTAGCAGATGAATTTAAAAAACAAGAAGCAATTGATTTAAGAAAAGATCCAATGGCTTTACAAAGATTAAAAGAAGCTGCAGAGAAAGCAAAGGTTGAATTAAGTTCTTCTTCTGAAACAGAAATTAACTTACCCTACATCACTGCTGTTGATGGAGTTCCAAAGCACTTAGTGTTAAAATTAACAAGAGCGAAATTTGAATCATTAGCGGATAATTTATTTGCACGTTGTTTGAAGCCATGTGAAATTGCTTTAAAAGATGCAGGATATTCTGTAGGACAAATTGATGAAGTTATTTTAGTAGGAGGTTCTTCAAGAATTCCTAAAGTACAAGAAATAGTTGAAAAGTTCTTTGGTAAAAAACCTAACCGTTCTGTAAACCCTGATGAAGTGGTAGCGATTGGCGCAGGTATCCAAGGGGCAGTATTAACAGGAGATGTGAAAGATGTATTGTTACTAGACGTTACACCTTTAAACTTAGGTATTGAAACAATGGGTGGTGTAATGACTACTATGATTGCTTCTAACACTACTATTCCTACTAAGAAAACAGAAGTTTATTCTACCGCTAGCGACAATCAACCAGGTGTACAAATTCATGTATTACAAGGCGAGCGTCCAATGGCTCCTCAAAATAAAAGTTTAGGTATGTTTAACTTGGATGGTATTCCACCAGCACCAAGAGGCGTTCCTCAAATTGAAGTCACTTTTGATATTGATGCGAATGGTATATTAAATGTAAGTGCAAAAGATAAAGGCACAGGTAAAGAACAAAAAATTAGAATTGAAGCGGGTAGTGGTTTAACGAAGGAAGAAATTGAAAAAATGAAAGCCGAAGCAAAAGCCAACGAAGCAGGTGATAAAATAGAAAAAGAAAGAGTAGAAAAATTAAACCAAGCGGACAGTTTGATTTTCCAAACAGAAAAACAATTGAAAGAATTTGGTGATAAAATATCTGCAGATAAAAAAGCACCTATTGAAACCGCTTTAGCGAATTTGAAAGAAGCACATGCCTCTCAAGATACGGCTAAAGTAGACACCGCTTTAGAAGCGATGAATACTGCATGGACTGCTGCAAGTGAAGAAATTTACAAAGCACAAGCAGCTGGAGCAGCTGGCCCTGAACAAGCGGGTGCAGAGCAAGCTGGCGGACAAGCAAATGGTGGAGCAGCCAACGATACCGTTGAAGACGCTCAGTTTGAAGAAGTAAAATAAACTTGGTTGCCTTTATTGGCTCTAAAGTATTATCATAATGTTAAGCCCCTTTAGTTTATACTGAAGGGGCTTCTTTATTTAAATAAGTTTATTGTACCTTCGCGCAGCATAAATTATATATGAAGAGAATTGAAAGACATAGAGCCATTTTAGGCGTAGACGATAAAGCTACTTTAAGCGATTTGAAAAAAGTATATCGCAAGATTATGATGGAATGGCATCCTGATAAATTTCAAGACAGTGATGAGGCTAAAAAAATGGCCGAAGAAAAGTCTGCTAAACTAATTGCGTCTTATCATTTTTTAGTGAGCGTGCATATAGAAACTCATGAAGCTACCAAGGATGCCTATTTAGCTACTACAACAGATGCCAGTATTGAAGACTTTGAATTTAAATCTGAAATACTCAGAGTGGTATTTTCTGATGGCAATGAATATGAATACTATGGGGTACCCAAGGCTATTTATGTGAAGCTAGTCAATGCCGATACACCCGATCGTTTTGCAAGACGACATATCTACGAAAATTACTTATATAGAAGTACCAGCAAGATTGTTGGAGGAAATGAGTAATTGTGTATAATTCGCTCCACAAATAGGGTAATATTTTCCGTTTTTTGATACTAATAAATGAGTAATTGTAGTAATTTCATTACTCAATATTTATACAATT